>SVBB01000003.1 GCA_015059105.1 Erysipelotrichaceae bacterium
AAATCCTCCGCGTATATCTACTTGGAGGATATCATTTCTATTAAATTTCGGTAGGGTGGATATCTTTTAGGGATACATTAAACCAATAATAGAGATTAATGATGCTTCTCTATTATTTTTATATAGAACAGTGATTTTATATATTATAAAAGCGATTAAGGAAGTGAAGACGATAAGACCAACTACTCCTAATGCACCAAATATTTGCACATATAGATTATGTGGCATTTTTAAAGAGCCATCAGTGATTGTTGCTAACGCGGTATTATAATAGCCATGTCCATTACCAAATAGATTATGGATACTGGTGGTCATCGATAAGGTGATTTCCCATAATGGGATTCTGGATATGATTGAACTATTTTTAGTAAAGATAACATTTTCTATATATTCCCTCATTGGGGCAATAGATAAATATAAGATGAGGAATATGAATAACAAGGATGTAACGATTAAGATGAGGATGATATTCCTCTTCTCATTCCCTTTATATGTTAGATACATCTTATATGCGAATATCATGAGAGTTAATAAGAGTGATAAGATGAGACATATTCGTGACATTGGGAAGAAGATATTGATCCAAAAGAATATGCCTATAACCCAACATATATGCTTATTAGTGACTGCATATAACCCATATGAACAAAACATCGCGCCTAACAAAATGGCCGCATAGCTATTTGAATTATTCGTGATACTCTTTGGGTTATAACTCCTTGCCGTAGTGGCAATATTCTCAATGAATAACTTATATGTATTCCATTCAGTGATATATGAATATATAACCATGAATAATCCGATGGTTATTCCGATAATGCATAACCATTTAAACTGCTTTTTAAAATGAATGTGATTGAGCAAATAAATAAAGGAAATATAAATATTGAGCAATAGTAATAAGAAACAGAATATATACATCACTTTATATTCAGCTGATATTATTACTTTTTTAACTGACTCTATCCCTTTATCCATATATTCAAAGACATTACTCAACGGAGTAGTGAGTATCACGATTAAGTTGATGAAGAATAATATTGATAAGATGATTATCAATGGAATATTAAGTTGTATCTTAAATACCTTATATTCAAAGAATATGAATCCAATGAATAAAAGAATATCTATTATTACTAGAGGGAGAAACACAGGGAAAGATAAATCTGTTGGTCTAGTTTGATCAGATACTCCTCCTAAGAATAAGAAGATAGAAGTGATATAACATAGTAAAAATAAAGAGATACTGATAATATCTTTGTTATTTGTTTTTATATAACTAATAACTTTATTGATAGTTTTGTCCTCAAATATATTCTATTTGAAAAATATGAATGTTACTACAATTACAAATCTATTCATTTTGTAACGTGATTACAGCAAACGTCATTTACTGGTTTATATACCTAACATATAGTTGGCATAATTTAGAAATATTTGGCATAAATTGGCAAAAGTTGGCAAAAACATTGGCAGAGTTGGCAAAAAGTTTGGCAAAAATATAAAAATAAGATCAAATGAATGGATGGCTCTTATATCCGTTAATATTGATTTATTGGGTGAATGTTACTATAGGAAGCCGTTATAATGTACTTGTCTCAAAATTGAATTTGAATAAGTTAATATGACAAAAGCTAATAAGTATACACATATCACTCATGAATCTATTCCATTATTTATCGATGATGATTCTACTATATTGATACTAGGATCACTTCCAAGTGTGAAGAGTAGGGAAGTTGGTTTCTATTATGGTCATCCATATAATAGGTTCTTCAAGGTGTTGTCTTCATTATTTAATGAAGAAGAACCTATAGATATAGATGATAGGAAGTCGTTTTTAAAGAAGCATCGTATTGCCCTATATGATGTGATATATGAATGTGACATCATTTCTAGCAGCGATGCTTCTATCAAGAATGTTATTCCTATTGATATTAAATCAATACTAGATAGATATACGAATATAAAAACTATTGCTATTAATGGTAATAAAGCAAAACATCTATATGACAAATATCTATTACAAATAGCAAGAACGTATGGTGTAAAAACAATATACCTGCCTTCAACATCACCTGCAAACGCAAGAATGAATATTGACGATTTAATAAAAGCTTATTCTTTGATAAAATAATAAATAACAAGTGTGATATGGTTTAGTAAAGAATTGATAGTCGCGTTTTGATAGTAGAAAAATAAAAAAATATCTGTGTTGGGGGATATAATTAACCTTCTAGATATAGTTTTACTAAATAAACTATGTTGTGAGATATGTAAACCGGTGCTGTTTCAAATGTAAAGCAAAGTTTACAATTATAAAAAGGTTGACTAATTGTTTACATCATATACAATTATATCGCCATATATGAATAAGTTTATCTTATTAATATAAATGGAATGCGGTAGTTACAATATCAATTATATTGTTACGCCTATATACATCAATCCATTACTGTTATATTGAAGCCAGTGGCACTTTCTAGGGTATGGAGGTCGTTCAAATAGGTATGCGCATACACGCGTATATCAAGACCTTTTATTCTATTTCGATGCCGTTTGTTAACACTTTTTTAACATACTGGATTATATGATTAACTTGTTAATCTGTTTTTAAGTTATGAAGCCAGTGGCACATAGTGAGAGAATAGATGTTTATTTTTGCTGATATGCGTGTACACACGTATATCAAGACCTTTCACACTCTCGTAAGCGAATATAATGTTTGCTTCTTTATATAAACAAATATCAAAAACCAACAACTATGAACTAAGGAGGATTTTTAATCATGGTTCAAAATACAAGCCCAATTCAACAGGTTCAGCAACAACCAGAAGAAGGATTAACTTTTAGGAAGTTGCTCTCTATTATTAGAAGACATTGGATTGCAATTGTCGCCTTCCTTGTCGTTGGCACGGCTGGAGGATTTATCTGGTCAAGACTAGAAAGACCAGCATATACCAGCACAGGGACAATGCTTGTCTCTTATGATGGCAATACTAGTGTGAGTACTGAATATACATTCTCCAACTATATATCCGAAACCTACGTTAAAGTCATTAAAGAAGATAAAGTCATGGATAAGGTTGCTGAGAAAACAGGTATTAAATCAAGCATATTGAAGAGCAACACCTCTGTTAATGCTAAATCGTTAATGATAGAAGTTACTTATACTGACACTGATAAGGCTAAAGCAAAAGAGATTTGTCAAACAATTATTGAAACAACCCAAGAAGTCGCTAATACAGTTGATGAAGCTGATAAGCCAGTTTATCACCTTCTTTACGACAACTTGAAAGTGTTCTCTTCTGCTAGTAATGGTAGAGCAGTATCTCACACGACTAGAGATATCGCGATTGGTATCGGTGCTGGTGCTGCAGTGGCGTTCCTCTATGTTGTAGTAAGAGAATTGTTAGATAACAAATTTAGATCCAAAGATGATATTGAAAGATTACTTAATCTTCCAGTATTAGCGGGTATCCCTGAATATCATTTTGAAGATGAAGAGAAAGGTGGTAAATAATAATGAGAAAAAAAGTACAACATACAACAGTTAATCCAACATATAGAGTGATTACTGTAGAAGAACCTCACTCTTTAGCGGCAGAATCCTATAGACGTATTAAAACATCTTTAGAATTTTCTAACCTTGATAAACAACCTCAAGTCATTCAAGTTTGCTCAGCCATGCAAGGCGAAGGTAAATCTGTTACTGTTTTAAATCTTGCTGCGACATATGCTGAAGATGGGAAAAAAGTAATAGTTGTAGATTTGGACTTCAGAAGACCAAAATTACATCGTTCATTCAAAGTGGAAAATAAAAACGGAATCACCGATGTATTAAAAGGTGATTTAAAGTTGGAAGTAGCGATTAAACATGGTGAGAACGGTATTGACTGTTTAAATCGTGGTAGCAGTGTCCCATACCCAACAGCAGTACTTGGTAGTGAAGCAATTGCAAAAGTATTCGCTGAACTCAGAAACAAATATGAATATATCATCGTTGACTGCCCACCTATCTTAGCGGTCTCTGACGCGACAATCATCGGTAGATTATGCGATGGTTGTTTGTTTGTTGTTAGCCAATCTAAGACAGAGAAGAATGCGGCGAAAGAATCAGTGAGAATCCTTAGAGATAATAACGTCAACATCTTTGGAGTGGTATTTGATGGAATCACTGCTAGAAATAGTAACTACTACAATAATAGATACAAATATTATTATCAAAACTACTACGGTAAAGACAGTAATGTTAATCCCGGTAAACCAGCAAAATTAGAGGACGACAAATAGTGATTGATATCCACACCCATATCATTCCATGTGTTGATGATGGTTCCCCATCTTTGGAAGAATCCATCAAGATGATTAAACACGAAATTGATATCGGTGTAGATACAATAATATGTACCCCACATCATATATATGGTCGATATATGAAAAGTGTGGAGGAAATAAAAGAACAATTTGAACTTCTAAAAGGTGAAGTAGAAAAAGAAAAACTACCTATAAAGTTGTTGTTAGGTCAAGAGATATGTTATTCACATAGAGAAGACCAAATAACAATGTTAAAAGAAGGTAAATTATTAACATTAGGTGATAGTAACAAGATATTATTAGAATTCTCATTTACCAGAGAACCAGAAGATACTTTAGAAGTGATATATAATTTCTCTATCAATGGTTATAAAGTTATTATCGCCCATGTAGAGAGATATGAATGGATGACATATGATAAAGTGCTATCCCTTAGAAACGAAGGAGCATTGATACAAATCAATTCCAATTCATATCTCGGATTAACAACCTGGAAAGAGAAAAGATTTACTAGAAAACTAATCAAGAATGGTCATGTTGATTATGTTGCAAGTGATACACATTCATTTAGGCCATCAACATTAGATAAAGCATATAGCAAGATAAATAAACAAGAATTATTTATGATGGATATAACCAAATAACAACAGATAGAAGGGCCCTCTCCGAAAAACATCGGGGGGGGTTATTATTATGGACAACAATAATCAAACAACATACCAATTCACAACTAGTCAAAAAATATATCTTCCTTTCAAGAGATTGATTGGAATATTTGGCTCTGTTGTTGGTATTGTTGTATGTTTTGTTCTCCTTTGGTGGTGGGTAATACCAGTGAACGCAATAGTTACTAAAGGACATCCTTTTTTTGTGCATAAAAGGCTTGGGAAAGACAAGAAAGTGTTTGGACTTATTAAATTTAGGTCAATGAAACTAGATGCAAATCCAAATAGAGCCCCATCTTCAATGAATGCTGAAGAGCAAAAATCGATGGAAACTGGATTTGGTAAATTTCTTAGAAAAACATCAATTGATGAAACCCCTCAATTATTAAATATTTTTGTAGGACAAATGGCGTTCATTGGTCCAAGACCGGGAGCGGCTACTAATGAAGAAGGTTTGATAGCTGAAAGAGACAGTTTTTTTCCATGCGCTTATGAAGTGAAGCCCGGAATTAGTGGATTGGCGCAGGTGAAAATGAAAAGAGGCCATAACCCAAAGTTAAAAGCAAGCTATGATAGCGAATACATTAAAACTATTTCGTTGTTAAATGATATCAAATTATTTTTTACTACATTATTTAAAATGTTTGTAGGAGCTAGATAAAATGTTTGCTTTGTGAAAACTATTGTTAAGATAAATAGCAAGACGAAAGATACATAAATGGCGAGATTAATAATTGTTTTCACGTATTTTTCAAAGTATTTTATAAACAATTAATTGCGGTTGATATTTTACGGTTATTTGGCATTTTTATCATGTTATCATTTTAATTAACAAACATATATATGCCCGCCCTTGAGTAATTTTTTACTATATGAAATCAAATATTATTTATTTTTTAAAGCACAACTCCATTGCACAATTTTTGTATAAGATTATCTTTGGTTTTTTATTTAGGCTTATTGGGCTTTTTGTAAAAACTGACGATAATTTAGTTTTGTTTTTATCTATGGGTGGCTTAAGGTTTAATGATAGCCCTAAGTTTATTTATGAGAGATTGGTTAGTGATAGTAATATAAACAATTAAAGTGCGTTTGGGCTTTTGAAAATCCAAAATTATACCCTAATTTAACAAGTGTTAAGATTGATACACTTAAATTTTTTATATATGCGCTTAAAGCAAAGTATTGGATTGCAAGTACACATTTAGAAAGAGGCTTGCGTTTTAAAAAGAAACAGACAATTTATTTATACACTTGCCACGGAACAGCGATTAAATTATGTGGTAATAGTTGTCCTGGAAGAAAAGACTTTGATTATTCTAATGTTGACTTTATTTCTGTTGCTAGCGACTATGATAAAAAAGTCCTGCTTACCTCATTTAAAGCAAAATCTACAAGTTTTATAGAAACAGGAAGGCCTTGTAATGATCCTTTGTGGATAGCAGGAAATGATGAAACTGTTTCGTGTAGAAAAAAACTTAATCTTCCTACTAATAAATCAATTATTCTATATGCTCCAACATGGAGAGATAGTACTAATAAAGGGTCTTCTTATGACATTAACCCTCCTATTAATTTTGAAAAATGGGAAAAAGAATTAGGGGATAAATACATCATTCTTTTCAGAGCTCATCAAATTACGAACAAACTTTTAGGGGTTCGGTTTAACGACTTTGTACGCGATTTCTCTCAATATGATGAGGTTAATGATTTGTTTATTGCGTCAGACATACTTATTTCAGATTATTCAGCCGTATTAACTGATTTTGCTATATTGGAGAGGCCTATTTTTTGTTTTGCATATGATTATGATGAGTACTTAACTAAAAGAGGGACCTACTTTGATTTAAATGATAAAATGCCGAACCCAATTTGTAAAACAGAAGATGAGTTAATTGAAAGAATAAAGAATCTTGATTACAGCCAAGAAATCCAAAATACTAAAAGATTTAAAGCTGAATTCGATCAGTTTGGTGGAAAAGCAACAGATTTATGTATTAATTACTTATTTAGCAGCAACAAACGATGAGTTTTTTCTTACTTAATTTTTTTGATAAATGAAATTTTTATTTGTACTGAATATTGATCTATCTATTAACGGGCCATCTGTTCATTTAATGAACGATATCATTTTAGCTGGTGCTAAACAGCATTGTTCAATTGATGTTCTATGCTTTGGGAAAGGGTCTGTATCATCACCATATGTAAAATATTTTTCTTTGCAAAAAAAGCCTTGTAAAGAGTCTTTTTTGTCAAGATATGTTTTGTTAGTTAAAAGCGCTAAACGTTTTTATAAGCATGTCAAAAACGGGACGTATGATGCTATTTTTCTTCAGTCTTCTCCTGCAAGCTTTTGGTTTACACGATTATTTTCTAAATTTGGATGCCCTATTATATATAATGCTCAGGACTTGTTTCCTCATAATTTGTTCTTTTCAAAACAAATGCCTGGTGGCAGGCTTTTATTTCTTCTTTTTAACTTCTTGGAGAAGCAGTCATATAGAAAAATGTCAAAAATCATTACTATTTCCGACGATATGAAAAATACAATTGTTCGTTATTTATGCCCTAAAGAATCAAAAATATCCGTTGTTTATAACTGGAGTTACTCTGATGATGCAATTGTTTTTCGGCAGAGCGATCATAGATTATCTGACAATATATTAAACCCAAGTAAATATAATGTTGTGTACGCTGGAAATATTGGCAAAATGCAAAACATTAATTTAATTATCTCGGTAGCAAAGCTTCTTAAAGATATTGATTTCGTTCATTTTACAATAATTGGTGAAGGTGTTGAAAAAGATAAACTTATGCATCTTTCCGACGGGCTGAACAACATATCTTTTTTTGAATTTCAATCGGTGGCTACTTCTGAAATTGTTTATGCACTCGCTGACGTTAACATAATTCCACTTGTCCCAAAAGGAATATACACTGCCCTACCTAGTAAATCAGCAACATGTCTTAGATCAGGTCAGATTTGCTTGTTTTGTATTGATACTGAGTCTATATTCGCAAAAAAAATATCAAATGAAGATGGAGTTTTTGTCTATAATCCAACAGATATTATTGGTATTGCTAATTTAATAAAACTTTTATCTAGCAGAAACCATTCTTCGTTTTCAAGACTAAATTTTATCAAAACAAATATGTCATCAGAGTTTAATCCAAAAAGGTATATCGATATTATTAAAGGAGCATGCGATATTTCGTAATTTTTATGACCGACTTAAGCAATTGTTCGTTTTTATTTTTGACAGGGTTATTTCCAAAAGAGACAGAAAAAAGCATTATTAGCAACTCTATAGGATTGCCACAATATGCTGCTAATAACTTACAATGGAACCTTGTTTATGGGTTTGATGATAATAATGTTTCGTTAACTATTTTTAATTTGATTTATATTGGCTCCTATCCTCGAAGATATAAAAAAATATTTGTTAAAAATTACTCATTTTCTCACAATGGTAAATCGTGTGATAGAAATATAGGCTTTTGTAACTTGCCAATCATAAAGCGTTTTTCTCGTTTTCATAATGCAAAAAAGATTATCAGAAGGTGGATTGCAAAAAACAAGGATAAAAAAAAGGTAATATTTGCTTACGCTATGACAGATTCCTTTGATAAATCTCTCGTATATGCAAAAAAGATAGATAGTAACATTAAAACGTGCTTAATCGTTCCTGATTTACCACAATATATGAATACAAGCGCGAAGAAGAGTATCATTTATTCAATCTTAAAATCCATAGATGTTAAAAAACAATTCAACCTTTCCAAAAAGATTGATTCTTTTGTTTTATTGACCAAGGAAATGTCTGCTTTTTTTCCTAACAAGCCTTTTCTTGTTATTGAAGGAATTGCAACAAAAGGAAGAAAGCTAGAACCAATAGTCGACAATTGGAAAGGCAAGACGAAAATTCTTTACGCTGGCGGATTGAAATGCAAATATGGAATAATGCACCTTGTAAATGCTTTTAAACTACTTGACAGCAACTGCTATATGCTTATTATTTGTGGAGATGGTGAATGTAAAGACGAAATAATTTGCGAAAGCAAATGTAATAAGAGCATTGTATTTATGGGCTCTCTCTCTCATGAAAATGTTTTGCAACTGGAAAAAATATCTGATGTTTTAGTAAACCCAAGAATGGAGCAAAACGAAGTATTTACAAAATATAGTTTTCCATCCAAGATATTGGAATATCTTTCTAACAAAAAACCTGTTGTTTCTTACAAATTGCTAGGTATTCCCGACGAGTACGATAGCGTTCTTTTTTACCCGAAAGATTATAGCGAATTTGAGTTATCTCTAACAATTAAAGAAGCTGCATCTATGAGTGATGATGAAAAGAAGAGATATGAGGAAAAGGTTGCAAAGTTTGTTGAGAGTAAATCGCCTAAATATCAAGTTAGGAAAATTATTGATTTTGTTCTTAGTGAATAATCTCTGTATTAACATAAAGGCGCAAAAATAAGTAAAATATGCATAAAGTTATCATTAATTATCGATTTTTAGTGTTCACCATGGTAATTCTTTTTACTTGGTTGGGACTGGTTAGAAACATTATTTCATTTCGTTTGGGTGGTGTTGTTTTTGAATTGATTTCGATTGTATTAATGATAATCACATTTTTTTTGAGAGATAAAAGCGAACGTTCGTTCGCGAAAGAAAAGAATGTATTAATTCTAGTTTTAGTATTTTCAATCTTATATTTCAGTTTTTCTTTTATATACAAAGCTGGCCACTTTACTGAAGTTGTTGGAATTACTATTCCTGTTTATGCATATAATACATTGCTTAACGTTCCATTGTGGGTTGCACATTTTGTGTGTTTTTTTAAAACCAGTAATAAAGAAAAACGGATTATTTTTAAACTTTTTAACCTAATTATTGTTTACGATATCATTATTACACTAATTGCTTTAACTTTTGACGTTGGGTTTGTTAAAGCTAGGTCGGCAGGAATGATTATTGATGGTTCTTATCAATATGCTTATTTAGGGGCAATGGGTTACGAACTTACATATAGTGTTCTACTTTTAGTCCCAATTTATTTTTATTTAGGCATTAAGAAAAAACAATGGCTTTGCTTATCTATTTCGCTCCTTTCATTAATATTTGTTGTAATGTCTTCTTTCTTTATTGCTATAGTTGCTTTGATGCTATTGTGTATTATTTCTTGTTTTTTTATCGCTAAAAGCAATTTCGTAAAAATAAGTTTAATAGTTGGACTTGTTACTTTTTTAATTATTGCGATTAATACTGGTCTTTTGGGGCACTTTTTTATTTGGCTAACATCTATTACAGATAATTATGAGTTAGGTCAACGCTTTCTTCAAGTTGGTAACTTATTGTTGTTTGGAGATTCTTCTGGAAGAGCATTGTTACGATTGGACTTATACAACAATTCTTTAATTGCGATATTGTCCCATCCGTTGTTTGGTGTTTTACTTTTTAATCCATTATATCCTATATCTGACCACTCGACTTTGCTGGATGTTTGGGCTGGATTTGGCATAATAACTTTTGTCTTTTTTATTTTGATACCAATCGAGTTATTTATTTTGTTCTATAAAACACAAAAAAGCACTATTAGTAATCTGATGATTGCTTCTCTGCTAATATTTGTTTTTGTTGCGACATTTAATCAAATATTAATATCTCCTCATATTTTACTTATAGTTACATTTATTTTTCCAATTATAAACACGATTTTTAACGAAGATAATTGCACTTCCATTCAGTATGAAAATTATTGCTATTAATCTTGGATGTTTTGGTAGTACTGGAACTATTATGTCGCAAATAGCACACCTTTCTAGAGAGTGTGGAATAGACTATTATTGTGTTTATCCTGATTCATCTTTAAATAAAAATCGTTTTGAGAGCGATTTTATTACACAAAAGAAAAGGTGGTGGCTCATTGAAACAAAAATATCGCATTTATTGGGTTTAAATGATTTGCTCTCTTTTTTGCCAACAAAAAGGGTTATTCGTTTTCTTAAAAAAGAAAAGCCTGATATAGTGCATCTCCACAACATTCATAATTGTTTTTTAAACTATCCTCTTCTATTCTCCTTTTTATCTAAAAAGGACATACATGTTGTTTGGACATTGCACGATTGTTGGAGTTTTACAGGGAGATGCCCATATTTTAGTATAACAAAATGTGAACAGTGGAAATCTAATTGTTCTAAATGTATTTATAATAAAAGATATTATCCCAAATCTTTTATTCGTACGGAAAAGTTACAACTTAAACTTAAAAAGCATTATTTTTCATTGCTTAATCATATGACGATTGTGACACCTTCTAAATGGCTTTCCGACTTAGTTAAACAATCTTTTTTATGCAAATATCCAACAAGGGTTATTTATAATGGGATTGATTTTTCTGTTTTTAAACCACAACAATCTGATTGTAAACGAAAATATAAAATTAACAATAATAGGTTCGTTTTATTGGGAGTTGCTTTTGATTGGGGATACCGTAAAGGCTTAGATGTTTTTGTTAAATTGTCTAAAGTTTTAGATGACAAATTTTATCAAATAGTAATAGTAGGTACAAATTCTACCATTGATAAAAGTCTTCCGAGTAATATTGTTTCTATTCATCAAACTGAAAGCAAGATAGAGCTGGCGCAATTATATTCAACAGCTGATCTTTTTATAAATCCAACAAGGGAAGATAATTTACCTACTGTAAATATTGAGAGTTTGGCATGTGGTACACCGGTATTATCGTTTAGAACTGGTGGTAGCCCAGAAATAATTGATAAAACATGTGGAAGCATAGTTGACTGCGATGATTTTGAGTCGTTGAAAAATGAAATTATAAGAATTTGTAAAACTAAGCCATATTCTAAAGATAATTGCTTAAAACGAGCAAAAGTGTTTGATATGAATGTAAGGTTCCAAGATTATATTTGTTTGTACGAGGAATTAAATAAAAAACAGTGAAACTTGGTATTTTCAAAAATAAAATTGCCATAAACGCATCTTGGATTATTACTGTAAGAATTGTTCAAGCAATTTTAGCTTTAATAATAAACATGCTGACAGCTAGATTCCTTGGTCCATCAAACTATGGTTTAATTAATTATGCTGCATCGATTGTTGCATTTGCAACTCCAATAATGAGTTTGGGCTTTGCTAATGTGTTGGTTCAAGAATACGTTAACCATCCAGAAGAAGAGGGTAAGATTCTTGGCACTTCTATACTGTTAAGTTTTTTTTCGTCTCTAGTATGCATAGGTGGAGTTTTTACATTTACACTTATCGCCGATGCGGGACAAGAAATAACTAATATAGTTGTATTATTGTATAGCTTGATTTTGATTTTTCAAGCTTTTGAATTAATTCAATATTGGTATCAAGCAAAGCTTTTATCAAAATATATGGCAATAGTTTCTCTTGTTGCTTATATCTTGGTTTCTGTTTACAAAGTTGTACTATTGATTCTTAAGGCCGATATTTATTTGTTTGCAATAGCGAACTCTATAGATTACCTACTAATAGCGTTATTATTATTCGTTGTTTATAAGAAGTTGGGTGGGCAAAGAATCTCTTTTTCTGGGGAAATAGGAAAAAGAATGTTTGCTAAATCTAGACATTATATTGTGTCGAGTTTAATGGTTACGATATTTGCACAAACAGATAAAATAATGTTGAAACAAATGATTGATGAATCTGCTGTCGGATATTATTCTGCAGCCGTTTCGTGTGCTGGTATGACCTCATTCGTTTTTGTTGCAATTATTGATTCGTTTAGACCTGTTATTTTTGAACATAAAAAGAACAAAGATGAAACAGGATACGAACTAAATATAGAACGGTTATACAGTATAGTTATTTATCTTGCACTTCTACAAAGTTTAGCAATGACTATTTTGGCACCATTTATTATTCAAATATTATATGGAAACGATTACCAACCATCTGTTTTGGCTTTAAGGATAATTGTATGGTATACGACTTTTGCATACATGGGTTCTATTAGAAATGTATGGATCCTTGGCGAGGGAAAACAAAAATATCTTTGGCTACTAAATCTTGGCGGAGCAATTACAAATGTGGTTTTGAATTTTATTTTGATTCCTGTTTGGGGGATATATGGGGCTGCTGCAGCATCGCTTATTACACAAGCATTTACGAATATAGCAATGAATGTAATCGTCTGGCCCTTAAGGCACAATAATGTGTTAATAATTAAAAGTTTAAATCCAAGGTTAATAATAAATCTTTTTAAGAAATAATTGATATGAAAGAAATAACTGATGTAAATGTAATTAAAGAACTTGAACTAGGTGTTTTGATAGAAATACACAATTTTTGTGTTAAACACAATTTACAGTATTTTCTTGCTTGTGGGACTTTAATTGGTGCTATACGTCACAATGGTTTCATCCCTTGGGATGATGACATAGATATTATGATGAAACGAAAAGATTATGATTTTTTTATCCATCATTTTGGAAATGATAGATATGGTGTTAATAGTTGCACAACAAATAAGAACTATTACTGGTCATATGCTAAAGCTTATGATAAACATACACTTAAAATTGAGAATAAAAAATCGTACAAACTTAACCAAGGCGTGGATGTTGATATATTTGTTTTGAATGATTGTTGTGACATAGACTTTGCGAAGAGAAAAGAGAAAAAAAGAAGAATACTACAAGTGTTATGGTCGTTTAGCATTAGAGATTGGAAAAAGGTTACTTCTTTTAAATGCTTTATTGCAAATCTTGTTTCTGTATTTCTCAGACCATTATCAAATCATCTTGCCAAAAAAATGAATAGACTAACTCTAATGGATAAGAACCAATCTGACGTATGCAACCATTACCAAATTTTTTCGTTGGTTGGCAATAGGATTCATATAATGGAAAAAGAGTGGTTTTCAAAACAAATACCTCATAAGTTTGAGAAATATTATTTTTTTATTCCGGTCGGCTATGACCAAGTGCTAAAAGAAGAGTTTGGTGATTATATGAAGTTACCACCAATTGAACAGCGGGTTTCGCACCATAGTAATAGAGTCTTTTATATTGAGGATGAAAAATGAAAAGAATAGGGATAGTTTCGTATAACATATATGCAAATTTTACAAATTATGGATCCGCATTACAGTCTTGGGCGCTCAACCAATCTATCTCAAAGTTGGGTTATTTTCCTGTTTTAATTGATTACTGTCCTGATATTTTATTGAACATAAATCCATTGGATCCATTCAATAATTCTTGGGACAAAGATGAAGAAACAAAGAAAATGATTGATTTATCAATGCCGTCAATAATAGAGAATTATAATAAATTTGAGGCATTCTATTCAAATCAGTTCAACCGCTCAAAATCATATAACAGAATTAATTTCAACGATTCTACTAATGAAGTGGATTCGTATGTTTGTGGCTCGGATACCATATTTTCTCCGGACGAATTTGGATTAGATGATGGATATCTAGCTAATTATTCTCATATGGTTAACAATTCCATTTCTTATGCCGCAAGTTTTGGCGATCCACATTTTTCGGATGTCCAATTTATAGAATTGAATAAAAAGTTAAAAAATTTCAAAGCGTTGGGGATTCGTGAAAACCTAATGATTGATTATGTAAAATCCCAAGTCAACGTTCCAGTTCATAGAGTCATTGATCCAACATTGCTATTAAAGCCGGAAGAGTATGATCGAATTACTTGCCCTAATAGATTAATAGAACAGGAATATGTCCTATATTACTCGAGGCGATATAATCCTATCATGGAAAAGTATGTGGAGGATTTAGCAAAAGAGAAAAATCTAAAAATAGTTGAAATTAGTTTAAGAGCACAAAACGTAAACAAAGGTCATATTATGTTTTATCACGCTGGAGTAGAAGAATTCTTGTCGTTAGTAAAACACGCAAGCTTTGTTGTTACCAATTCCTTTCATGGGATGATATTTAGTGTTCAGTTTAAAAAAGAATTCGTTGTTTTTTCTAGAGCCCTTTGTGATACTAAAATTGTTGAACTATTAAAAATCTTCGGCATTGAAGACCGATTACTTTTAAACGGGAGCGAGAGTTATAAACCCATTAATTGGGAACGCGTTTCTTCAAACATAGAAAAAGAAAGGCAACAATCTATAGATTTTCTTTCTAAATCTCTAAAATTACTTTAAAACAGTAGGTATAAAATGTTTTTAGACGGCAGTAAAAAGAATGAGTGTTATGGGTGCGAGTCCTGCGTTCAAGTTTGTCCTAAAAACGCAATTGTTATGTTTGAAGATGATGAGGGCTTCCGCTACCCTCAAATAGATGAAAATGCTTGTATTAATTGTGGATTATGCAGAAAGAGTTGTCCTTATGAAGTAGAAATAACCAAATATCGAAGTAATAAGTATGTTTTCGGTGGATACATTCTTGATGAAGCGACAAAGTTTCGAAGCACCAGCGGCGGGGCATTTAGTGCTATTGCAAAAGCCTTTTGTGATGAAAACTATGTTATTTTTGGTGCTGAAGCGAATGGTATAGATGTTTTTCACTCTTATATTGAAGATGTAAATGAATTAGATAAATTTGGGAAGTCAAAGTATAGCCAAAGCAAAATTGGCAACTCTTATAAATTGGCAAAAAGGTTTTTGCTTGATGGAAAAAAAGTTTTGTTTTCTGGCACACCATGCCAAATTGCCGGGCTAAAAGCATTTTTAGGCAAAACCCCTCAAGATAATTTGTTGACAGTTGAAGTTGTTTGCGAGGGTGTTCCAAGCCCACTTTATATCAGGAAAATGCAACACAAACTTGAGGAAAAATATAATTCACAAATTGATACAATCGACTATAGATGCAAAGGAAAATCGATTTTTGGTCATTGCAAATGGGATTTTGAACAGCAGGAGATCACTTTGAAGAAAAATCGGGGGGGGGTACTAAAATGGGACTTCCAAGTAATGGAGATTACGATGGGTAATAAAAAAGTTATCAGAATCGATAGATGGTTCAACCCGTTTTGGTCAATTTGGCTTCGTCATCTAATGAGTAGACCTTCTTGTTATCAGTGCAAGTTTGCAGAACAAGGTAGAATAGCGGATATTACTCTAGGTGATTTGTGGGGTGTCCATATTTATTGCCCTGAGTTGTATGGCAAAAATGGAGGAGCATCATTAATTGTCTGCAATACAGATAAAGGAAAAAAGGTTTTTGAAGAAGCTAAAAAAAATATGTATGGGCATGAGCTTGATTTTGAAGAGGCATTAAAATATCAAAGTCCTTTGAGAAAGCATATTGATGATAATCCATTGAGAGAGAGTTTTATGTACGACTTGAAATCAGATACCTCTTACGATGAAATAAATAAAAAATGGGCTAAAAAGCCATCATTTAAATTATTGTGGCAAAAATATGTATGGGGTAACAGACAGAAAGTTGCTTTGTGGAATTTTTTCCACAGGAAGGAGAAAACCAGTGATTAATTTTACAGTTGGACCAGTTCAATCTCCTGAAGAAGTGAGAAAAATTGGTGCTGAGAATGTACCTTATTTTAGGACTGAAGAATTTTCAGAAGTCATGAAAGAAAATGAAAGATTAATGCTTGAATTTTCTGGCGCTCCAGAAAAGTCGAGAGCTATTTTTATGACATGTTCAAGTACTGGTTCTATGGAAGCTATAGTTATGAATTGTCTTAACAAAAACGACAAGGTTCTTGTTGTTAACGGAGGTAGTTTTGGTGAAAGATTTGTTCAACTTTGTGAAATTCACTCTTTGAATTATGAAGAAATCAAACTTAATCACGGTACCGCTTTGACCAGAAACCGTTTATTTGAATACGACAACAAAGGTTTTACAGCACTGTTAGTAAATGTTGACGAAACCTCAACTGGTGTTTTATATGATGTAAATTTGTTAGGTGAATTTTGCAAGAAGAATAATATGTTCTTTGTTTGTGATTGCGTCTCATCTTTTTTAGCAGACCCATTTAGTATGGAGAAATGTGGCGCGAATGTAATGATTACTGGATCACAAAAAGTTATGGCATGTCCTCCTGGTGTTTCAATAATTGTTCTTGATCCAACAGCATTAAAGCGTGTTGAAGAAAATAATGTAATGTCTATGTACTTTAACTTAAAATCAGCCTTAAAAGATGGAGAAAGAGGTCAAACACCATTTACTCCCGCTGTTGGAATTCTTTTACAAATTAATGCAAGATTAAAGTCTATAAAAGCTAGCGGAGGAGCAAAATCAGAAATTGATAAAGTTGCTCAACAAGCCGAAGATTTTAGAAGAAAAATAAAGGAGTTGCCATTTGAGCTTGTTTCAGAATCTCCAGCTAACGGAGTTACTCCTATTCACCCACTAAATGCCAACGCATACGAGGTTTTCTTATGTTTAAAAAATGAGTATAACATTTGGGTATGTCCTAATGGTGGCGATATGCGCAACACAATATTCCGTGTTGGCCATATGGGAGACCTTTCTTTTAAGGACAACGATGCATTAATTGAAGCATTAAGGGATATGCAAAAGAGAGGTCTAATATGATTAAAGTTATTACTTATGGAACATATGACCTTCTTCACTATGGTCATATACGTTTATTGGAAAGAGCAAAGGCTCTTGGTGATTATTTAATTGTCGGAATTACCTCTGATGATTTTGATAAAAGTAGAGGAAAAATTAATAATCAGCAATCGTTAATGGAAAGAATTGCAGCTGTAAGAGAAACCGGGATTGCTGATGAGATAATTGTAGAAGAGTATGAAGGCCAAAAAATTGATGATATCAAAAGATATGGAGTAGATATTTTTACAGTTGGGTCGGATTGGGTTGGAAAATTTGATTATCTTAATGAATATTGTAAAGTTGTTTATTTAGAAAGAACTCAAGGCATTTCAAGTTCTGAAATTAGAGCAAAACAACGAACATTAAAAATATTTTCTGATAATAAACGAGGCGTTGAAAAGAAATTCGTAATGGAGGCAGATTTTGTTAATGGAATTGAAATTTCTAGTGATGAATACGATGCCAAATATATAGTCTCGCTTCCTAAATGCCACTACAATGATATAAAGAATGAACTTTCACGTTGTAAAAGCGTTATTTGTGAATCACCAATTACGTGTAGCGCAAACCAAACGAAAGAGTTGTTTGAATTAGCTAAAAACAACAAGTGCTTTTTGTTTGATGGCCTTAAGACGGCTTATTCAACTGCTTTTTCTAGAATGTTGCTTTTAGTTAAAAGTGGGGTAATAGGTGATATTGTTTCAGTAGATGCAACATGTACCAGCATGGCAGATTTTAATGAGTCAGATGATATTGGCAATAAGTGGAACAGCATTTGTGCATGGGGTCCTATTGCATTATTGCCTGTGTTTAGAATCTTGGGTACAAATTACAAACAAAAAAGAATAACAACAAAGTGGATTGACAAAAAAGAAAAGTTTGATGCATTCACTAAAATAGATTTTATTTATGATAATGCGGTTGCCTCTATTAAAGTGGCTAAAAAAGCTAAGTCAGAAGGCGAACTTATTGTCACCGGCACAAAAGGATATATTGTAGTACCTGCTCCATGGTGGAAAACCGATTATTTTGAGGTAAGATACGAGAATCCTCAAGATAATAAAAGGTATTTTTATCAACTAGATGGAGAAGGGATTAGGTATGAGATTGCTGCTTTTGCTAAGTCAATTTCAGCCATGAAAAATTTCTCTAATGTACCTATCGACATTTCAATAGCAATTAGCAAAATTTTAGAAGACTTTTATAATGGTGACATTGTTGAGATTGGGTAGAAACTAAAAATGTTAATACGTATTTGCTCTTCAAGCATTGTGAACGTTTGATTCACATAAAGTTAATGTGGACTTTGTAAGGTCCATTGTAACGTTTGAAGTAGGAATAAGAGATTACCAATTTGATATGGCCCTACATGGATTGGTGAACGTATGAAACAAAACCAAGGATGATTTGAGAAAGAAGTATAAGGATAGAAATAAAGGAGGCATTTATTATGTCATTTTTTAAAGATAAGGTTTTATTGATTACTGGAGGTACAGGTTCCTTCGGTTCTACTGTTTTAAGAAGATTTATTGAAACAGATATTAAGGAGATTCGTGTTTTTTCACGTGACGAGAAGAAACAAGATGATTTAAGACATGAATTGCAAGTTAAATATCCTGATGCTTATGCAAAAGTTAAGTTCCATATTGGGGATGTACGTTCTTTAGATTCTTGTAGAGATGTTATGCATGGGGTTGATTATGTTTTCCATGCTGCCGCATTAAAACAAGTTCCATCATGTGAATTCTTCCCAATGGAAGCAGTGAGAACAAACATTATTGGCACTGACAATGTTTTGACAGCTGCAATTGATGCTGAAGTGAAAGCGGTTATTTGTTTATCAACTGATAAAGCCGCATATCCAATTAACGCAATGGGTAAATCCAAAGCGTTAGAAGAGTCAGTCGCGATTGCTAAATCCAGAAATAGCAGAAACACAAAGATTTGCTGCACTAGATACGGTAATGTTATGTGCTCTAGAGGATCTGTTATTCCTCTATGGATTGACCAAATTAAAGGTGGCAACCCAATAACCATTACTTCTGGTGAAATGACTAGATTCATTATGTCTCTTGAAGAAGCTGTTGATTTAGTTATGTTTGCAATGGAGCATGGTGAAAATGGTGACTTATTAATACAAAAAGCCCCAGCGTGTGATATACAAACACAAGCAGAAGCTGTATGTGAATTATTCGGTGGTAAAAAAGAAGATATTAGAGTTATTGGTATCAGACATGGTGAAAAGATGTATGAAACACTTTTAACTGATGAAGAATGTGCACATGCGATTGATATGGGTAACTACTATAGAGTTCCTTGTGATAATAGAGGACTTAACTATGATAAGTTCTTCAACAAAGGTGAAAAGAGAACTGAATTAACAGCGTTTAATTCCAATAATACAAAATTATTGAATGTCGAAGAAGTTAAAGAGAAGTTATTAACTCTTACATATATTCAAGAAAGACTTGCTGAAGAGAATAAATGACAAGGAGGTGTTTGCTTATGTGGAAGAATAATGGCAAAACCAAATTATTAATCATCTGTGGTACAAGACCAGAGATTATTCGTCTTGCTGCCGTGATGAAAAGAAGTAGAGAATATCTAGATACAGTTATTTGTTATACTAACCAAAATTATGACAAAAACTTATCAATAGTATTTTGGGAAGATTTTGAATTAGGCGGACCAGATGTATTATTACATGTCGCTGGTAAAAACCTTGGTGAAACATGTGCGAATATCATCTCTCAAACATATGATTTAATGGTGAAATTAAAACCTGATGCAGTACTTGTGTTAGGTGATACAAATAGTTGCTTATCTGCTATCAATGCAAAGAGATTACATATTCCAGTATTCCATATGGAAGCTGGTAATAGATGTAAGGATGAATGCTTACCAGAAGAAACTAATAGAAGAATTGTTGATATCATCTCTGATGTCAATCTCCCATATAGTGAGGCCGCGAGAAGATATCTTATTGAATGCGGTATGCCTAAAGAAAGAACATATGTTACTGGTTCCCCAATGGCAGAAGTTTTAACAATGAATTTAGATAAGATTAAAAGTAGTGATGTTCTTAAGAGATTAGGCTTAAAGAAAGATGGATATATCTTATTATCTGCTCATAGAGAAGAGAATTTAGATAGTGATAAGAACTTTAATAACTTATTTACTGCTATCAATGAATTAGCGAAGAAATACGATATGCCTATCTTATATTCTTGCCATCCACGTAGCAAAAAGAAATTAGAAGCAACTGGATTTAAACTTGATCCAAGAGTGAGAGTTAATGAACCATTAGGATTCAATGATTACAACAACTTACAAATGAATGCATTAGCGGTTGTTTCCGATAGTGGTACTCTTCCAGAAGAATCATCCTTCTATTTATCTATCAACCATCCAATTGCAGCGGTTTGTATTAGGACAAGTACAGAAAGACCAGAAGCAGTAGAAGCTGGTGATTTCATCATCGCGGGTATTACAACCAATGAATTATTACAGGCTACTGATATGGCAATTGAAATGAAACGTAATGGTGTACTTGGCAAACCATGTCCGGATTATACAGATTTAAATGTTTCTATGAAAGTAGTGAGAATCATTCAATCATATACAAATATTGTTAATAGAATGGTTTGGAGAAAGGATCAATAATGAATATCCTTGTTACAGGCGCGAAAGGGATGGTTGGAACATCCCTAGTCAATAACTTAAAGAATATTAGGGACGGCAAGAATAAAACCCGTCCTAATATCGTTATTGATGAAATATATGAATATGATATTGGTGATGAAGCTAAGTTAGATGAATATTGTTCTAAATGTGATTTTGTATTCAATCTAGCAGGAGTGAATAGACCAACAAATCCTGAAGACTTTATGAAAGGGAATTTTGGCTTTGCATCTACTCTATTAGATACACTTAAGAAACATAATAATAAATCACCTATTATGTTATCTTCTTCTATCCAAGCAACCTTAGCGGGTCGCTTTGGTAATAGCGAATATGGTAGAAGCAAATTAGCAGGTGAAGAATTATTCTTTGAATATGGAAAAGATAATAACGTTAAAGTTGCCGTGTATCGCTTCCCTAATTTAATGGGCCATTCTAGACCAAAATATAATTCAGCTGTATCAACTTTTTGTTGGGCAGTTGCAAATGATGAAGAATTCACAGTGAATGATAGAAGTACTGAATTAGAATTACTTTATATTGATGACCTTGTAGAAGGCATGTATGACCTTCTTGAAGGGAAAGAACAACACTGCGAATTTGAAGGTGTAGAAACCGTTTTAAAACAAGATGGCAGATATTGCTGTGTCCCAGTTGTTCATAAGGTTACATTAGGTGAGATTGTCGATTTATTAGAGGAATTCAAAGAGCAACCAATATCATTAATGATGCCAAAAATACCTGCCGGTAGTTTTGCTAAGAAACTATTTTCTTTATATCTATCTTATTTACCAAAAGAAAAATTTAAATATGGTTTAAAGATGAATGTTGATGATAGGGGGTCTTTTACTGAATTAGTTCACACATTAGATTGTGGACAAGTATCAATCAATATTTCTAAACCAGGTATTACAAAAGGTAATCATTGGCATAATTCTAAATGGGAACAATTTATAGTGGTTTCTGGCCATGCATTGATACAAGAAAGAAATATTAACACAGGTGAGTTTATTGAATTTGAAGTAAGTGGAGATAAGATTGAAGCAGTATATATGATTCCAGGATGGACTCATAATATTATCAATTTATCTAAAACTGAAAACCTTGTTACAGTGATGACTTGTAACGAGATATTCAATAAAGAAAGACCAGATACATTTTTTGAAAAGGTGTAATACCCGCCCCTCGACCATCGTAACGATTGAACAGCGGGGAAATACAAGAAGAAGCCCCTGCATATGGTGTTCCTGTCCTTGTTATGAGAGATACTACAGAAAGACCAGAAGGTGTAGAAGCAGGTACTCTTAAATTAGTAGGCACTAATGAAGAAGTTATTTATAGCGAATTTACTAAGCTATTAGATAACAAAGAAGAATATGCAAAGATGGCTAAAGCTGTTAATCCATATGGTGATGGTTATGCTTGTGAAAGAATAGCAGATATACTTGAAGAAAAAGAATATCAGGAGTGGGTGAATTAATTATTAAGGGCGTCCCCTTCGAACTCGTAAGCGATTGAGTGTGTTGCGATAGTGGAAGCAATTAAATATGTAGATCAAGTAGTACCTCAAAAAAGATATGATATTGAAGGCAAGATAGAAACTGTTAAGAAATATAGTATTAATGTAATGTTTGTTGGTTCTGATTGTTAAGGAACTGATAAATAGAATAAGATTGGAAACGAATTAGAGAAGATTGGTTGTAGAGTTATTATCTACCACATACCGATGGTATAAGTAGCGCCATATTAAGAAATATAATAGATAAATAGTTTTGATATTGTTGGATGGTATCTTTCGGATTAAAGTAATTGTCGATTAAATTTTATGAGATTTGATTCTTCTTTGTATAGAATTTGGAAAAAGCGCCAGAATGATAAGGCTTTGAAAAGACGCACTGCAAGAAAAGATAAAAAGAGGAGATTAAGAAGAGCAATCCAAGAAAACAATAAGGCACTCAAAAAGAATCCGAATTATGATGTTGAACTAAAACAATATCGCTTTGAAGCTCCTCCAAATTTTAGCATTATTTCGAACCCAACTGAAACATTAAAGGTTTTTGACTCGTTGCTTCATTATATTAACAATAATAACAGCTCGCATAATGAGATTTTTGTTGATGTGGATCTTGTAAATCACTTATCTATTGACTCTATTATGTACTTGCTTTGTATTTTGAATAATTTAAATAAGGCGAAAAAATACCATTTTTCAGGCAATTATCCACGTGATGCGAAAACAAAGAAAATGTTTTTTGATTCTGGGTTTAACAAATATGTTGATAGCAAAGTTCCCGAGGACATAAACCGACAAACAGAGAATATTCAAATTACATCAGGGAAAAATATTGACACTTCACTCGCTAAAATGATCACAGATTTTATTAGAAAAAAATCTAAAACAGGAAACTCTTATCATTATATTTACGAAATGATGATTGAACTTATGGGGAATACTTGGAAGCATGCATATGAAGGAGATATTAGTGATTTGTTTGATACGTGTTGGTATTGTTATGTTGAAACCGACAATGAAAAGGCTAAAATTACTTTTATGGACACTGGAATTGGGATTCCTAAATCAATCCACAAACGAATGAGCGAAAAAATTGACGTTTTTGGTTTCCATAAAGATTCAGAATACATAGCATCGGCATTGAGAGGAGAAGGAAGAACTGAAACACAATTATCAAATAGAGGAAAAGGTTTACCATTTTTTGTAGAAATAGTCAATGATAGTTATATAGAGAAAATTAGAATTGTATCGCTTAAGGGCGATGTTTGCGTTGAAAAGAACAACATCGTAAAAACCGAAATAGACAAGAGTTTTTATGGTACATTATATTATTGGGAAGTAATATTATAGGAGAAAGATATGTTGAAAATAGTAATTGCGAGGGATTTCACCGACACTGTTGGTGGCAGATACATTAAAGAAGGCGATTATTCTGGTGAGCTGTTTAGAGAAGAAATTCTTGGACCTAAACTTAAACAAGCGCTGGCGTCGAAAGATAATCTTCTTATCGATTTTGATGGTGGATATGGGTACCCAACATCTTTTTTAGAAGAATCGTTTGGAGGGCTTGTTAGAGATGGCTTTGATAAAAAAGCAATACTGAATACCCTGTTGTTTAAATCTGAAGATAATCTTAAAATTGTTGAACGCGTGAAGAACTATATAATGGATGCTAAAGAAAATGAAAAATAAAAGAATCATTATTTTGGTTATAATTATTACTTTGGTTATAGTCTCTATTATAGGTGCTGCATTAAGTTGGCATAATTGCTGGCAATCATTTTGGTCGATATCAATTGGAGAGGTTGTTACAATTTTTATTGCAGTTTTCATTGCCTATATTGCGTCTCAATTCAAAAGCAATGAGAGCAAAATTAAGTATTATATAGAACAAGAGCTGAACACTCTTAGGAATATTGGGAACGATAATGTTTTATTCAATTTGCCAACAATAGGCAAAAACCTCTATAAGCAGGAAATAAATCTACTTTTCACAAAAATTGATAATATAATAGCCTGCTTAGAAAAAACAAAAAAAGATTTTGATTACGAAAAGGATATTGCCTACATTTCAAGTGAATTCAAAGAACTATCTGTTTTTGTTTCTGAAAAAATCGAAAACTATGATTATTTGGTTGAAAGCACAACCCTATATAGAAAGCATTTTAATAAAATATCTGACAGATCTCTTGAGATTATTTTAAACTTATATAAGTGATTAGTGATAATTGTTTCTTTCGCATATAAACAATTTCCAGGTGGTTATGCTTTTAGAGCTTTTTCAACCTTTTAGATAGATGTTTAAGACTATGTTCTATTCATCGATACGATATTACTGAGAGGCCAGGAGACATAGAAGCAGATGCATTAAAGTGAACAGGAACAAGGGGTATTTTTTTATAACATTTTTTTGATAATAAAGAATATATTAAGTGCTTCATTAATACACGAGAATATTCATTCTTTTATGCAGTGATTGTTATTAATTTTTATATACATTGATACTTAGCAGATAGATTAATTCTTTACCAGCAAAGTGGCTTTCTATATTGACGGTTGCAATTGCTGTTGTAGGAGTTGTTGTTTCTGTGGTTGGATGGTTTGTGCATGCGCCTGTTAAACCGCAATAATATCTTATAGTCTGTGTTAGGAAATCGAATTGAAAGCAAAATTAGAACCAATAAAAGCAATATGTAAAGATTGTGGAGCGGAATTCATTATTGAACCTGCTGAACAAAGATATTTCAAAAGCATTGGATATGAACTTCCAAAGAGATGCAAATCATGTTTAAACAAAAGAGCAGTCACTAGGAAAAAAGAAAAACAACAACAGATTGATGTAGCCAAAGCAAGAGAAGCAGAAGAAAGGCAGAAACAAAGAGAGGAAGATGAGAAAACTCTCCAAAAGTTATTAAAAGAATCAATTTATAACCAAGGTGCTTTTCCAAATATTGATAAAGATACATTAGTAATTATTGGTAATGGATTTGATTTAGCACATAATATTCCTTCTAGTTATTATTGTTTTAGGGATAAAACACACGGAAGTGTTAAAGATGCTTTAGAACTATTCATTGATGTTGATGATGTATGGGGAGATTTTGAAAACAATCTTGCATATTTAGATAGAGAGAAAGTACTCCTATCTATGTGGTTAGAAAAAGATATTAATGGTGTCCTTGAAGAAGAGGATGATGATTTCTCCGCGGCTGATTTCTATATGAGTATAGATTCAGGTGGATGGGCAATAGATACAATAGTAAACGAATTACCAATTGCTTTTAGAAGATGGATTAATTCTTTGGTAGTTGATGGAAGAGAGCCTATATATAACTTATTTAAGGATGCACATTATTTATCATTTAACTATACTGAAACGCTAGAGACTGTTTACGGAATTGATAAGAATAATATTAATTATATTCACGGAGATAGAAGGAACAAAAAACGTCCATTAGTTCTTGGCCACGGCAATGATGGAAATGCGGTCTTTGACCAGTGGTGGGAAAAGAACAAAAATAGAAAAGATCTACAACCATATCTTTATAACAAGAAAGGTAAAAGGATTAGAAACGATAATCCTGTCTATTTAGCGTATTTCCTAGAAGACGAGATTAAAGGCAATTGGCATAATCAAACAAATTACGATTATATTGAATGTTGTACTCGAAAGATAGAAGAATACTATGATGACTCAGCAAAGAAGATAAACGAAGTAATAAAGGCTAATGAGAATTATTTCAAAAGTTTATCAGATATCAAAAGAATAGTAACAATTGGACATTCGCTATCTAAAGTTGATATCCCATATTTCAAACAAATACATGAAAATGTGAACAAGGATACTGAGTGGTATATTGGCTTCCATTCTTTAAAAGATTATAAAAGAATTGAAGGTTTTATGAGAGAACTTAATCTTTATAGTAAAAAGGTCTACATATTCAGAACTTAACTAACTTGGAAACTAATATGAAAACAATTTCGGATAACTTTAGAACGTCATCAATCCAATGTGTGATGAAGAGAATTAATGCTAAAGGTGTTAATATCATCATCTATGAACCAACATTAGAAGATGGAAGTGAATTCTTTGGTTCTAAAGTTGTTAACGATTTAGACACATTCAAAAAACTATCTAACTGCATCATTGCGAATAGATATGACTCTTGTTTAGATGACGTTGAAGATAAAGTGTATACGAGAGATTTATTTAGAAGAGATTAGATATAGGAAAGCTCCCACATATCAAATAATGAAAACAAAATGAACAAAGAAAAGAAAACTGTTAACAGCATGAATGACGAACCAATCACCGAAGAAGAATTTAAGAGGCTAAAACGAAAGTTAGATAAAACACTAAAAAAGTCTCTTCCAAAGAATAAAAAGCAATGGAACTTATTCATTATTTTTTGCTTGGTTACGGCTATATCTTTGGCTGGTGTATTCCTTTTTGCTTTTCTTGCTTGTGGTGCATGTAGAGATATTGGTCTAGCTATTTCATCTGGCCTATTTGGCTCTGGTGTTTATGCAACGTTAATAGAATTGTTGAACATAAGAAACAACAAGGCAAAGAAATATGAATTACTGCTTGGATTAAAATTCTTCTGTATAAACTTCATAACTTTTATGGGGTATGGGACTGGAAAAAATGAAGAAACACATAATTACCATGAATGGGCCACAATAGTAATAGATGAATATCTTGTGAACGGCACGGTTCCTAATGACTTATATGAGAGATTATATGATATCGAAAGACAATGCATAAAATTCTCTGAAAAGTCTTTCCATGAATATGATAACCCATATATTACCAACAATACCATTTCGACAATTAATTCGCTTAATGCGTGGTGTAGAAGAGCAGAAAATGCTCTTAAAGAAAGAGGAACAATCAAAGTTATTCTTGAACAATATCTAATAAAAGTTTTGCCACGCCTTATCTTAGGGATTTTTCCCGAGTTAAGTGATGAATTTGATAAAGAACGTTCTTTTAAAGATTTAGATAGTTTTGATGAGATTGAATAATGACTCCAGACGATTATAACCAAACAAATAACATAGAATATGCAAACACAAAACTCGGAAATGAAATGTGGGTTCAGGTATGCGGTCAAATGGAAGGCGAACAAAGGCGCTTGTTGTTTTGTGCTTTGATTGACAAAGACACTAATGACATTTTTCTTGACCAATTAGGAAATAGCATATCTGATGAAGAACCGGTTGGGTTTTCCAAAATTGGTGATGATATTCAGTATTCATATGGAAAATATGATGGCATTAGTTATTTAGTGCGATATAGAGAATTTCATGAGATTAGAAAAGGCTATTATGAATTGTGCGATGAGATTCTTCTTAACTTCAACGCATATAAAGATGGAGAAAAATATTATTGTGTAAAAGAGGACGGAACCATTGATGAAATGGCAAGATATTTATCTAATGGTGGTATTCAAATCAAAAATTCTTATTTGAGGAGATTTGCCGCTATTAAACAAATGAATCTTGCGCTCGAATTTGATTTCTATTTTAATTCAGATACTTCGTTTGGAACCGATGTTAATGATAACTTTGAGTATAGAAACGAAAAAATCAGATACGAATTTTATTCAGGAGATACTGGTAGAAATAATTATTTTTCTAGATTGTTAGGAAGAAAGATAATTGAGTGTGGACCAGTCGAATCTAGTGGTGTTTGGCCTTTTGAGAAAGAAAAAGAATACGCTGATTTTATTGTTGGATGCGATAGCGAAGGTAACCCAATTAAAAGCACTTGCGATTATAATAACTTGAACAACTATTTTGTTTGCAAACCAGGTCGATTTTTCTATTTATCCCCAGTCGCTTTCAAAAGAGAAGTGTTAAGAAAATATTTGGATCATCCAGATATTTATAGAATTGAAGAGAACCATTTGTGTTGCGGTAAATTATGGGGCATAGAACTGGATTTAAATCACGCTGATTATGTATTTGCATATCTGGGTGACCTTGGCAGAGACTTGCCAGAAAGCGAATATTCACATTGGTTGGCATACAATGTCTTAACAGATGAGGGGTTAAGCGAAAATGCTATTAAAAGGGATTTTGGTGGACTATTTACTGAAGCCGCTAACCCAGATTATATTTTTCAATCTGTTTTCGAACAAGCAAAAAAGAAATGGCTTGAAAAATATGGTTGGGATTTGTTCTTAGAATTAACAGATGATGATCAATATTGCTATCAAAATGCAATTATGCCTCTTGTTAACGAACAGCATGAGTTTGATTCGTTATGCCTTACCCTTTCAAAAATAACAATTGATTCGATAAATGTTGAGGGGATTAAAAATGCTGACTCAACAATTAACTCAGATATCAAAGGTTCTTTGAATATGCTCCAATCATTTTTAACTAGTAGCGGTGCAGATAGTGAAAATGTTGAAACAATTATAGGCAATATGAGAATTGTTCAATCATTAAGGTCGCAGTTAACAGGCCATAGAAAAAGTTCTAATTTAGAAAAAACCTATAAGAAATATGGAATGGATGAATTAATCAAGGACAAGGATTTTGTATCTGCTTCAAAAATAGTTTTTGAGTTATTAACTAATGCGCTAAAAGGTATAATTAATATTATTTTATGAAGCGCTGTGAAGTAATCTAATTCGCCATTGCTAAGAGACAGAAATAATTAGAAAGAATCGTATGCCTAAAAGATAGCCATATCTAGCACTGTTCGAAGTTTCGTACAGGTGTTCAAAAGTTCGTTCAAGTCTATTTAATAAACTGTTTTATAGATAGCTCCTTAGGAAGTCTTTCTGCCATTGGTAAGAGATCTTCAATAGGAGCTTTTGTTATATTATCAAGAACGTATTCAATAATTACAAACCGAATTCTTAAAGGGTTTTAGGAAGAGATAAGTAGTTGTTTTAACAAAAACTTGCAAATCAGCATTTTGTAAAATATATTATAATTATGATTAAAGAATTAACAGATAAGTTGTTATCATCTTGTGGTAATGGCAAAACTAAGATTATTTATGGCCCAAAAAAAGCTGGTAAACATATTTTTCTTTTTAATGTTTTTAGTAAATGCCTATTAGATAATTCGTTTACTGTTATTGATACAAGGGGAAAGCATATAAGCGACTTGGATAAGCTCTTACAAGATAATTATTCGGAGCTAACCTTTGGATCAGCCCATCGTATTTTATTAGTGGATGATCCTCTCTTTTACGAATGTCCTGAAAAAATAATTGATTTAGGCGCCAATAGCGGAAGTATCGATGTATTTGTTATTAGCGATAAAAACATTGAATATAGTTTAGCTGATAAAATGACTCTCTTAAGAGGAAGATATGAACTATTTTATTTTCCATATCCAATGTTTGAAAATTTAGATCCTCTTAGTACCGGTGGTCTTTATTATGGCTCTGACTTATTTTCATTTGATTTAATAGACAAAAAACTATTGCCTTTAACAAAAGCGATTTTATCTTTTAAAGGGAAGCCTTGTTCGTTAAGGGACATACAATCCAAATTACCAAAAGACACATCTTTGGCCCTCCCATCAATTGCTAAATACATTAATATGCTGTGTGAAGACTGTTTTTTTACAACAGTTGAGAGAATAGATGTAAAGAATGGAATGCCGTTGACCGGAAAGAAATGCTATATCCCGTCAACCCTTTCAATGTATGAACATGAACTAATTGTAAAAATGGACTACGAGGATTTAGCGGGTATATTAACCACAAATAGATTATTGTTTGATGGATGGAATTTGTTTTCTGGTGTATACCATTATCAGCCAACTTTTTTAAACAAACGCCGCTATGCTGTTAATAACGAAACAATCGTGCTTCGTAAAAACGATCAATGGTTTATTTTATTTTTTAGAGAATCGGTTTATAGCGATTATCCTCATTTCTATACAAATGTTAAAACTTTTATGCAAAAGATATTAATAACATATGATTCTTTTAAGAACTACTACCATGATCATGGGATAATAGTTTATCCAATAATGCCACTTCTTATTGGAGGTCTAAAATTAAATGGAATTTAAAAGATTGAAAGAAAGACAAGAATTAATTGATTCTATTGGTAAAGATAAAATCAAGGTTATCACTGGACTAAGAAGATGTGGAAAGAGTTACTTGCTTAACACTATTTTTAAAAAGTATCTTCTGGACAATGGCTTCAATGAAACAAATATTGTTGAAATAGATTTATTAAGGAAGGATTTTAATGTTAGGTCGAAAGACCAACTATTTAACATTATCGAAGAAAGAATAACTAGAGATACAAAGTTTGTTTTTATTGATGAAGTCCAGTTGGCGGGCGATGGGTTCGCAGAGATATTAAAAATTGAATTTTACAATCACCAAGATATTGATTTTTATGTAACTGGATCAAATAGCAAAACCCTTTCATCAATGGTGGTGAGAGAATTAGGAATGGATGCAAAGGAAATTAAAGTAAATCCTTTGACGTATTCTGAGGTTGTTCAAGACTATGATGGTTTTACGGTTCAAGATTATTTAGAATATGGTGGCATACCATATATATTGATTCGCGATGAAAAGGAGAGGGTTTCAGAACTGTTTTCTCTATTTAACAAGACATATATTTCAGATATTTTAGATAGGTGTAAGACTAACCTAATAACTGATAGAGATGTAAAAGAAATCATCAAGAAAGTTCTTAAAGATACCACTAGCGAGATAAGTGATGTTAATATTGCAGACAAGATTACAAAGAAAAGCAATTGTAAACAAACTGAAAAGATATCCGTAAGAAGCGAAGTCGCAGACGTTATAAAAAAAGCTAAAGAGTCGTACTTGTTTATAGAATTTAATGATGATGAGGAAAACGAATCAGATATTAATAAGCCATACAAAGGATATTGTATAGATATAGGATTATATAATGTTGACAATAAAGGGAATTTCCCTGGGCAATTAGAAAATGCCGTATTTTTAGAACTATATCTTAATGGTATTGTAGTACATGGCGGGTCAGTCCAAAGAGAAGATGGCTCGACTGGGAAAATAGATTTTGAGTTTTCTCATAATTCAGCAACTACACAAATACAGGTGTGCTATATTCTCAACGATGGTAATTGGGATCGTGAAATAATGAATTTAGTAGATGGAGGTTCGTCAATTAATAAAATATTGGTTTATTACAAAGATGAGTCAACAAAACCATCCTATGATGTTAAAAAAGTATCAATAAATGATTTTCTCAAGGAAGGAATTATGAAATACATTTAACAAAACATAGAAATGCAAGTTTTTGTAAATCAGCAACCTATGTTTGCTATTGTGTATTTTTTGTTTTTTTTGACAATTATTGGTATAAAAAACAAAATCATTTCCGTTTTTGTTATTTGTTATACGACAGTATTCAATTCAATACAATTTGTGTAGATGGTAATATTTGAGTATGGACGATAAAGATTTATTGATTGCAGAATTAAGAAACGAGAACGAGTATCTTAAAAAACTTTTGGTAAGTCATAACATTGGTTTTGAAAAGCCAAAAGAAATAACGCGATATAACTTAACAAGTGATGAAAAGATAAAATCTTGTTTATCATATTTTGTTGGTAGAGATGATATATTCGCATATCAATATATTACGAGTGAAGGCAAGAAACAGTTTTATCCAGTGTGTAAAGGGAGGGTGAACTTAACAGGGTATTGTTCCAGGCGATGCAACGAATGTGATAACAAACAATATGTTGGATTAACAGAAAATGAGGTAAAACGACATCTAGTTGGCAACGATTTATTTGGTATGTATCCATTATTAGATGGAGATGTATGTCGTCTATTAGCAATTGTTTTTGATGATGAAGATTATAAAGAAAGTGCTTTAGCATTTTCTTCAATCTGCAAGAAATATAATTTAGACAATCTTGTTGAAATATCTTCCTCTGGATGTGGTGCGCATATTTGGCTCTTCTTTAATAGCGATATAAAAGCAGCTAAGGTCAGAAGATTAGGCTCTTATTTATTATATGAAGCGATGGATAGTTCTAAAGGCATCAACTTTGATTCTTTAGATAGAATGTTTCCTTCTCAGGACTATGTTCCTAAAAACGGATATGGAAACCTAATAGCCTTACCACTTCAAGGCAAGAAAGCAAAAGAAGGCAAAACCGTATTTGTGGATAACAATTTTATTCCTTATGATTTGAAGGATCAGATAAATGTTCTATTGTCCACCAAAAAGATAACAGAAGAGGAAATTGATATTTTGCTTAAAGAATTTAAAGAAAACGATTTCTTTCCTCTTCTTTCTAAAAATGTTCTTAAAAACATCAAACTAAACAGAAATGATTTTGCTAAAGAAATAGTCATTATCAAGCAAAATGAAATAGTGGTTCCTAAAGCAGGGCTAAATGATAGAAGCGTTAGATTTATCTACCGATTAGCAAGTCTTCCTAACCCTCAGTATTATGAAGCTCAACAACAAAGAAGATCAGTGTATAACGTACCAAGAGTGTTAAAACTATATAGTGAAGATGAATCATTTATTTATCTTCCGCGTGGATGTTATGAAGATTTGATTAAGGTGTTGAACTTCTTTGATGTCAAAATCAATTTGGTAGATAAACAAGTTAATGGTGATTTAATAACTGTCTCATTCAAAGGCTCTTTAAAAGAATATCAAAAAGACGGGTTAGATAAATTGCTCAAATATGATAACGGCTTATTCGTTGCTCCTCCAGCATTTGGAAAAACAGTGACTGCAATTGCCTTGATTGCAGAACTTAAGACAAACACCTTAATTATTGTCCCTAGTATTGCTTTATTAAGTCAATGGAATGAAAGATTAAATCAATTCTTGGAAGTTGGGTATGAATATAAAAAAGAAAAAGATAAATTTGGTGTTTATCATGGTTCAAAAAAGAAATTGACTAACAAAATAGATGTTGCCTGTATTGATTCTTTGGTAGGGGAAGAAGGAGATGAAATATTAAAACATTACGGACTAGTTATCCTTGATGAGGTACACCATATCGGTGCTATTACTTATGAAAAAGTCGTGAGAAAGTGTTATAGCAAATATCTATATGGTTTTACCGCTACCCCAAAAAGAAGCGACAAGAATGAAAAGATTATTTATAAGACCATAGGGGATATTCGTTATCAATATAAAGATAATGGGGACGCTTTAGAAAAGATATTAAAACCCGAATTCACATTCTTTACTTTTTCTTCGCTTGATAGGACTATGGGTTATGCAGATATGTTAAGTGCATTATTGAATGACGAAGAAAGAAATAAAAAAATTGCTGACGACATCAGAAAAGCATATAAGCAAAAAAGAAACTCATTGGTCTTAACAGATAGAATAGAGCATATTAATATTCTTAGAAATCTTTTGGATGATTTAGACAATGTGTTTATCATAAACGGTCAGTTATCAAAGAATGAAAAGGATGATTTCTATAAAAACATACGTAGTGTTAGAAATGGATTTGTCATTATATCAACAGGAAAATTCATCGGTGAAGGGTTTGATGATAAAAGGTTAGATACATTGTTTATTGTTTCCCCATTTAGATGGAATGGTACATTGGAACAGTATGTTGGAAGACTTCATCGTTCTAACGAAGACAAGCATAGTGTAGAAGTACATGATTATATCGATATTAACGTAGGATTATTCGCGAATATGTATCACGAAAGATTAAGAGGATATCGCAAACTCGGTTATATCATTGATGGTGATGAAGTTGTATTTGAAAAGAAAATATATTCTACTTATGATTATCGAAATAAACTATTAGATGATATAAAAGAATCTAAGACAGAAGTGGTGTTTGTAATTAATAGTTATGAAATAGAATCGCTTAAAGAACTGCTTGATGTTGGTAATAGAATTAAAGTATACATTTCTGCAAAGAGCGAAATAGAACACAAGAATATTGCCGGTTTATATAAAACAACATTGGAAATCAACGCGGTTATTATTGACAATAAAATAATGTGGTATGGTGGTATCAACCCATTCAAAACAAGTACATTTAATGATTCAATTATGCGAATCAATGATAAAGATGTGGCTAGTAATGTTCTAAAAGAACTCGAATCTAATAAAAATATTAGCAAAACAGCAATTCTTCTTAACCATTACCCTTCTACTAAGTAATAAGTTAAAACAATTATTAAACCAATAACCGAGATTAAAGAAGCATCTCGGTTATTTTTATATAGTTTAATTATCTTATAGATGCTAAAACAAATAAGTGCGGCAAGTAATGATAATCCTAAATAGCCTAATGCTCCATAGGTTTGGATATATAGGTTGTGCGGCATTTTTACACTTCCTTCGATTATTGTTGCAAAAGCAGTGTTGAAATAACCATGCCCTATTCCGATATAGCGGTGGAAGTCTCTGGTCATAGTTATCGCAATATCCCATAGTAGCTTTCGATCTTTTATAGAACTATTGTTTGTAAAAAGAACATCTTTTATATAGTTTTTTAATTCCGGTATGGTAAGACACATCGAAATAAAAATACAAATTGAAAGCACAAGTAGGAATACGAAATTCATATTTCTGAAAGTATGTTGCTTCCAAGATTTAATCATTTTATAAACAAAGAATCCTATTGTTAAAATGATAGCTAAAAATAAGCATGCACGCGACATTGGAAAAATAGTGTTGATGCAGAAAAACAGTCCAAGAATCCAAAAGATGTGTTTCTTTATTGCAATGTGTAGCCCATAACAACAAAAACCTGCTCCTAACATAATTGTTGCATAGCTATTAGTATTGTTTGTTAAACTTTTTGGGTTGTACGTTCTTGTTGTTTCAGTGATATTTTTAAAGAATAGTTTGTATGTTTCTATTTCGGCGATATAAGAGTATAGAATCATAAATAATCCGATAGCAATAATTAATGAACTTATCCAAATGAAGTGTTTTTTGAAGTCGACCCTTTGTAGTAAATAATTTATGGATATATAAATATTTAATAGCAATAAGAGAAAACAAAATATATACATTGCTTTATACTCATTGCTAATTGTTATTATTTTGGATTCAAGTGAATCCATATAAATATATTCGATTGTATTCTCTAGTGGAGTAGTAACAATAACAACCAAGTTAACGATAAATAGACAAGAAAGAATAATTATCAACGGAATATTAATTTTCATTTTGAAAAATATTCTTTCGGTATTTATGAAGATAACTATCAAAACAATATCCGCGATTGCTAACGGGAGGAAAACTGGGAAATCCAAATCTGATGGAATAGTGTTGTCTTTAACGCCACCTAAAAACAAACATATAGATGTTCCATAACAAACAATGAAAAACAACAGACTAAGCATGTCTTTCCAGTTGGTTTTGAAATAGTTGGTGATTGTTTTAATAGTTATTTCCTCTTAAACATTCTAGTCAATAATTAATATAGTTGCTATCTAATGTTTATAATACTTTATAACTATAACATCATTATTGTTAATGTAAACCGATATTTTGATGAAATGTAAACCAAACTTTACATTGAATAAAAATGGTTGCATTTTGATTATATGAGTCTACAATAGACTTTGGCTTGTATAACAAGATATACGAGCCAGTGTATTGTTATTTGTTATATTGTTAGATATAATAAATAGTAACTGAATAAGAACATCAATCTACTATCTAATAATTGCAGCCCGTGGCACTTTTTGATGAGGTAGAGGTCATCCTTCTTCGGTATATGATTTATATGCATATATCAAAGAACTTTTATACCCAAAATAATTATGTATTACGTTATTCAAGTACAATCTGGAAAAGAAGACAAAGTGATTGAAGAGATAAAATCTCATAAAGATCATGACCCATCTTTTGATATATTCACTCCATATAGAATAGAGAGACGAAAATACAAAAATGATTTTAAAGATGTAAAGGTAAAATGTTTCCCAGGATATATATTCGCGGAGACGAATGATGTAAAACAGTTAATTACTGAATTATATTGGGCGCCTGATTATGCAAGGTTATTAGGAAAAGAAAAATTGAATGATAATTATCTTCCATTATCAGAAGAAGAGTCAAGGGTGATTGATATTCTATATAACGCTGAAAATGATAGGACAACACCTATCATGGATATAGAAGTTCTAGAGGGGGACAGGATAAGAGTAGTGTCTGGTCCACTTATGGGACAAGAAAGTGTAGTGAAGAAAGTCGACCTACATAAGAGAAGAATTAAGATAACCACAACATTAGCAGGACGAGGAGTCGAAGCTTATGTTGCGATTAATATAGTGACAAAAACAAACATATAACAACAACTTCAATTTGAAAGTTGTTTTTATTTAACGCGTATGCGTATATAGAGGTGCAAACATGTACACAAGAAAAGATTTAAAACCATTTGAAAAAAAGATTTACTTAGCATCACCAACTATGCATGGTGATGAATTTAAGTATATGAAAGAAGCATATGACACTAACTGGATGTCAACAGTTGGTGAGAATATCAATGAAGTTGAAAGATTAGCAGCAGAAAAAGCTGGTGTGAAATATGCAGTTGCATTATGTAATTGCACATCCGCATTACACTTATGCTGCAAGTTTGCCGGTGAAAGATTATATGGCAAACCACAAATCAGTCATGGAGCATTAGAAGGCAAAAAAGTGTTCTGTTCTGATATGACATTTGATGCAACGTTAAACCCTGTTGTGTATGAAGGTGGTATTCCAGTATTTATTGATACAGAAGAATCATCTTGGAACATGGACCCAGTTGCTCTTGAAAAAGCATTTGAACTATACCCAGATGTTAAATTAGTAGTATGTGCAGAATTATATGGCTTCCCAGGTAGAATTGATTTGATTAGAGATATATGCCATAAACATGGCGCGTTATTAATTGAAGATGCCGCAGAAGCTATGGGGGCAACACTTAATGGTCAACAATGTGGTTCCTTTGGTGATTATGCTGCAGTTAGTTATAACGGCAACAAGATTATTACTGGATCAAGTGGTGGTTGCCTTTTAACTAACGACTTAGAAGTTGCAAACAAAGCTCGCAAATGGTCAACACAAGCAAGAGAAAATGCACCTTGGTACCAACATGAAGAAGTTGGATATAACTATAGAATGAGCAATGTTATCGCAGGTGTTATTAGAGGACAGTACAACTATCTTGAAGAACATATTGCTCAAAAGAAAGCAGTTTATGATAGATATGTTGAAGGTCTTAAAGGATTACCAATTAAGATGAATCCAATTACTGATAATACAAAACCAAATTATTGGTTATCAGCGTTGATTATTGATAAAGAAGCAATGTGCAAACAAGTTAGAGATGATTCTAAAGCACTATATATTCCTGAACATGGTAAATCATGTCCAACTGAAATATTAGAAGCAATTGCCTCTTTAAATGCTGAAGGTAGACCAATTTGGAAACCAATGCATATGCAACCAATGTATAGACTTCATGAGTGCATTGGTAGAGATGGCACGATTAGATGCAGAACTAATGCATATATTGCTGGTGGAGTTAATGATGTAGGGGCAGATATCTTTGATAGAGGGTTATGCTTACCATCAGATAATAAAATGACTCCAGAAGAACAAGATAGAATCATTGAAGTTATTAGGAGATGTTTTGAATAATGGAATGGTATTGGATTGTTCTTATAGTTCTTGGATCTATTGTTATTTGGATTATATTATCGGCTTTATTGTATAAGCCATTTTTTAAACGCTTTTATGATATTTTCCTTAGCCTTTTCGCGTTAATTGTCCTATCCCCTTTGCTAATTGCTATTTCTATTGTTGCAAGAATTAAAATGGGGAAAGGTATTATATTCAAGCAAAAAAGAATCGGGAAGAACAATAAAGAATTTAAATTATTAAAATTTAGAACGATGTTGAACACTCGTGATGAGAACGGGGTTTTTTTACCAGATGACCAAAGAGTTACTAAATTTGGTAATTTTCTTAGAAAAACTTCAATCGATGAACTTCCAAGTTTACTCAATATTTTAAAAGGTGACATGAGCATCATTGGACCTAGACCACTCCCTGTGAGGTATCTACCAAGATACAATGAGCACCAAATCAGAAGGCATGAAGTTAGACCTGGGTTATCAAATCCTGCAACAACACATGGACGAAATTCGCAGAGTTGGGAAGAACAGTTTGATAGAGATGTTAAATATGTTGATAGTCTTTCGATGTGGGTTGATATCAAAAGTATTTTTGCAACGATTAAAGTTGTCTTAACTAAGGAAGGTGCTGTTGCAGACGACAACGGAGCGAGAGGAGAATTCATTGGAACTGCTGACCCATCCACACTTGGTGTCGATGATGAAGGCAATTTCATGAAGATAAAATAATATGGATTCTAAAAGATTATTTCGAACGATAAGGCTGTTTTTAACGCCAAGCAGTGCAAAAAGAACTAATTATTTAAAAAGAAAAGGGATATTTAAGTCGATTGGCGATAATTGTTCAATTATGGATAGATATGTTCCTTTATATTCAAATTTGATTAGCGTAGGCAATAATGTTCATTTGGCGTCAAATGTAAAGTTTATAACTCATGACATTTCTCACGTTATGCTAAACAACCTTTACGGGGAAGATAAATTTAAAGAACAAATTGGTTGTATTGAAATTGGTAACAACGTCTTTATAGGGGCTAATTGCACAATTTTGTTGAATGTTAAGATTGGAAATAATGTAATAGTCGGAGCTAATTCAGTAATAACTAAAGACATTCCAGACAACTCAGTTTGTGCAGGTATTCCTGCTCGCGTTATTGGAGATTTTGATAGTTTTGTTGAAAAAAGAAGTAATAGTGTGTACCCAAATGAAATGAAACCAATTATTGGAAAAAGGATTGAAAAGGATCTAGAAGAATATATGTGGAATAAGTTTCACAAAGAACACGGGAGAGAATAGAAAATGAAGAAAATGATTATTGTAGGCGCCGGTGGGTTTGGAAGAGAACTTCTTTGGTGGATTAAAGATATTAACAAAGTAAATAAAACTTGGGAAATATTAGGCTTTATTGATGATGATATTCATGCACTTGATAAATATGAATGCGATTATGATATTATTGGTACTATTTCAGATTGGCAGCCTAAAGATGACGAAGTTTTTGCTCTTGCTATCGGTTCGCCAGCAACAAAACGTATAATTGTTGAAAAACTAAAAGCGAAAGGTGCTTCTTTTGCAACGATTATTCATCCAACTGCTGCTTTAAGCGAATTTGCAAAAGTTGGTGAGGGGTTGATTATGTTCCCACATTCGAAAATATCATGCAATAGTGTTGTTGGTGATTTTGTAACTTTATTAGCGACTCCGATTGGTCATGATAATGTTATTGGCGATTACACGGTTATAAGTGGTGGTTGCAATATTGTAAGGAATGTTCAAATTGGCCACGATGTATTTATTGCTGCTGGTGTTTGTATAGCGCAAGATGTTCATATTGGAAATAACGCTTATCTAGGATTAGGAAGCGTGGTTTTAAAAGATGTTCCAGATGGAGCAACAGTGTTTGGTAATCCTGCAAGAGTTTTACCAACAAAATAATGTATAAGGAGTTTAAAAATGCAAAGTCAATTAGCAAATTTGTTTTATGAAAATTCACTAAAGACGCCTAATAAGGAAGCCATTTGGTGTGATGGACAAAGCAAAACATATAAGGAAATGGCAGATTATGTCAGCCAATATTCAAATTTATTACTTAAGTTAGGTGTTAAATATGGTGACCATATCGCAATTCCAATGAATAACAGCATTGAATCAGTTGCTTTATTTTTCTCCGCTGCTGATTTAGGTGTATGCTTAGTTCCGCTAAATCCAACATTGCCATTAGAAGCGATTAAGTCGGCAATGAAATTTGGCGATATGAAGCACCTCATTGCAAGAAAAGCTTTCTATAACGAATGTCAAAAAAATGGTGGATTAGACGTTCCTGGAATTAAAATTTGTTTAGATAACGATTACCCAGACACAGTTCCATTTTCTTGCATAAATGAAATGCCTACTACTAGACCAGTTGTCAACAATATTAATGGCGATGAAAGTCTCATATTAACGATGACATCTGGTTCAACCGGAAATCCAAAACCAATTGATATTTCTCAAAAAAATAAGATTGATAGAGCGATGGCTCATATACGTGTTTATAATATCAGCAAAGATGACCGCATTCTTGCTGCAACTCCTCTATATCATTCACTTGCAGAAAGATTAGTTATTCTTCCTCTTATATTAGGAGCAACTTCTATTTTATTACCGCGTTTCACTCCTCAAATTTGGTTGAACTGTGCGAAAGAACAAAAGACAACTTTTACAATTGCTGTCTCGGCTCAATTAGCACAAATCCTTGAAGTGCTAAAACAAGATGACTCTATTGTGATTGATTCATTTAGATGTATAGTTTCTTCTTCCGCCCTTTTAGAAGAAAAAGTTAAATATGAGCTCATCGATAAGTTGAAATGTGAATTCCATGAAATGTATGGAACATCAGAAACATCAACAATTACCAACATTTGTTTCCAAAAAAGTCCTGACAAGCAAAAATCAGTTGGCTTACCTTTTGATGAAGCATCAATAAAGATTTTAAAAGAAGACGCTGAAGCGAATTTTGATATTGAATGTAATGTGGGTGAGGTTGGTGAGATTGCTTGTAAGACATCTTTATTGTGCAAAGGTTATTACCACCAAGAAGAGATGATGAAAATGCAAATGAAAGATGGCTACTTCAGAACTGGTGATTTAGGATACTTGGACGAAGATGGCTACTTATATTTTTCAGGCAGAAAGAAAGAAATCATTATTACTGGAGCAGTTAATGTATACCCACATGATATTGATGTTGTTTTAGAGAGATTGCCTGAGATAAAAGAATGTGCGGCATTTTCTTATCCAGATGATCGATTGGGTGAAGTAGTTGCTGTTGCCTTAGTACCTAATGAGGACGCAGAAATTAACATTAGAAGCGTGAAGACTTATTGTGCAAGAAATCTTGCTGATTTCCAACAACCACACAAGTTTTTTGTGGTAGATCAACTACCTAAAAACACGATGGGAAAATTACAAAGAATGAACGTATATAATTATGTTCAAAGCTTAGGCTTAGATAAAGAATAGGTGGTATTTATGAATAACAAAATTAAAGAATTTATTTTAGACTACATCCAAAGAGAATATACTTTACCAGATGATGTCGATGTCATGGAACTAAATTATGTTGATTCAGGATATATTGATTCCTTGGGATTAATTCAATTTATCGCGACTTTAGAGGATGAATTCAATATTGCTTTTACTGATGAAGAATTGGCAAGTTCTGATATTAAGGTAGTGGGAAAACTAGTCGACATCATTTCTCGTAAGTTAGAAAAATAATCGAGGACTGCTTATGAATACTGTAGATAGCATAAAAATACTTGACGCGACATTGAGAGATGGTGGTTTAGTTAATGATTTCTATTTTACTGATGATTTCGCTCGCGCTTTGTACAAAGCAAATATTGAAGCGGGTGTTGATTACATGGAATTTGGGTATAGAGCTGATAAAAAGCAGTTTGATGTTAACAAATTTGGGAAGTGGAAATTTACTACTGACGAAGATATTTTGGGAATAATTGGCAAAAAGGATCCAAGGATGAAAATTTCAATTATGACTGATGTTGGTAGAACAGATTATATAAATGATATTAAACCTAAAAAAGATAGCCCTGTTGATTTAGTGAGAGTGGCAACATATGTTCATCAAATAGATGACTGCATTAAGATGATTAACCATATCTCATCACTAGGGTACGAAGTAACTTGCAATATTATGGCAATATCAACAGCGACTGATCAGGAATTAATAGAGTGTTTAAATAAACTAGTTAAAACAAATGTCATTGGTGTGTACATTGTTGACAGCTATGGTTCTTTGTATCCGAAACAAGTGCGTCATTTGACAAAACTATTCCATGATATTTTAGCACCTGCTGGAAAAATGGTAGGTATTCATACACATAATAATCAACAATGTGCTTTTGCTAATACCATTGAAGCGAAAGCGTGCGGAGCGAGATTATTGGATGCAACTTGCCACGGAATGGGGAGAGGCGCGGGGAACTGCTTTCTTGAAGGCTTAATCGGATATCTTGATGGAAAGAAATATCATCTTAATCCTGTTTTAGATTTTGTTAGAAAGTACATGATTCCTTTGAAGGAAAGTGGAGTTGAATGGGGGTACAATACTTCATATTTGTTAACAGGTCTAACCAATCAACATCCTAGAACTGCTATTGCGGCTACTAAAGACAAGGATGATAATTTTATCGAACAATATAAGTTCCTATCCTATAAATAATTATGAATGTTATCCATGTTAATGCTTCTAAATCATACGATGTGCTAATTGGCAAAGATATTTTTTATCAAGCTCATACATTTATTTCTAATATTTCAAAATCCAAAAATATAGCGATTATTACAGACGACAATGTCGATCGTTTGTATTCAGAAGCGTTATTCAGTCAATTGCATAACGATGGTTTTAATGTTGCTAAATATGTTTTTCTAAACGGAGAAAAATCCAAGAATGTTGCTACATATGCGTCAATTTTAGAGTTTTTGGCAACTAACAACTTTAAAAGAAATGATTGCTTGATTGCTTTGGGTGGTGGAGTTGTCGGTGATTTAACAGGATTTGTAGCGTCCACCTATATGCGTGGTATAAACTTTGTTCAAATACCAACTACCTTATTGTCTATGGTTGATGCATCGATAGGTGGTAAAACAGCAATCGATTTGAAAGCTGGAAAAAATCTTGCTGGTTCTTTTTGGCAGCCATCATTAGTTGTTTGTGATGTCAATATTATTAATAATCTTCCAAAAGATATTTTTATTGAAGGGATGGCAGAAGTGTTGAAATATGACATCATTAGAAATGTGGGTATTTTTGATATAGTTTTAAATAATAAATTAGATGATGAACTTGAAGCTGTTATTTATAAGTGCATAAAAATTAAACAAGAGATCGTTGATCAAGATGAATTTGAAACAACTGGTTTGCGAAAGCTGTTGAATGTAGGACACACTTTCGCACATAGTTTAGAAAAATTAAGCAAATATAAAATATCTCACGGATATGCGGTTGGTACAGGCCTTGTTTATGAAGCCGCAATTGCTTATTACTTAGGGATGTGCTCTATTGATCTTGTTTCAAAGATTAAAAAGGGAGTTAAATGTTTTGACCTTCTTGTTGATTTTGATTATTCTTTTAAATCCCTTGTTGAGGCAATGAAAAATGATAAGAAAAACGATAATAGCCTAATTTCTTTTATCCTTCCTAATAAAATGGGCGACTGCGAAGAAAAGAAAATAAGCGATATAGATTTAATTGGAATTTTAAATAAAGTTGGTGATATATTATGAAAACGATAACAATTGGAATGATTGGTGCTGGAAGAGCAACCGAATTGCATATGAACGCATATCAACATGTGCATGGTGTTAATTTGAGATATAAATATATTTACGACACAGATTTAAAAAAGTGCAGTTTTGCCAAAGAAAAATATGGGTTTGAACAATGCGCGTCTTCATTGCAAAGCATATTGGAAGATTCTGATATAGATGTTATTGATATTTGCACCCCGCCTTTTTCTCATAAAGAAATTGTTATCAGTGGTTTAAAAGCAAACAAGCATGTTATTTGCGAAAAACCTTTATGTGGTTTCTTTAAAGATGGCAACACAGATAAAGAAGTGATGCTTCAACAAGTTATTAAAGATTTGGAAGAAATTGAAGATGCAGTTAATTCATCAAAAAGTCGCTTCTTTTATGCCGAGAATTTTATTTATGCGCCAGCTATCCAAAAAGCAGCAGAAATAATCAAAGCAAAAAAAAGTAAGATTTTATATGCTAAGGGAGAAGAAAGCTTGGCTGGATCATCAAGCCCTGTTGCTGGCGAGTGGTCAAAAAGCGGTGGTGGAACTTTGATGAGAGTCGGTTGTCACCCTCTTGGAGCAATCATATATTTAAAATCGATTAATAGCCCTAATATTAAGGTAACAAAAATTGTTTCGGATATTGGCTGTTTAACAAAAGATTTAAGCGAGTATGAGCATCGTCACATTAAGGCAAGACCAATTGATGTGGAAGATCACGCTACTGTTTGCTTAACTTTTTCTGATAATACAAAGGCTGTGATTATGGCTTGCGATTCTCGTTTGGGGGGAAGCAAGAATTATGTGGAATTGTATTGCAACGATGCGATGCTTGAATGCAATTTAACAATGAACAATGCGATGTCGACTTATTTTCTAGATGAAGATGGGCTTGATGGTGTTGAAATATCTGAAATGCTACAAACAAAATGTGGATGGAACAATCCTTTTGTTTCTGATGAAATTATGCGTGGATATTATGCCGAGATGCAGGATTTTATGGAATGCATAGAGCAAGGAAAGAATCCACAGTCTGGCATACAGATTGCAAAAGAAGTTACAAAAGTGATATATGAAGCATATAAAAATGCTTCTAAGGAGTAAAGATGCGAGTTTTAGTTTACGGTCTTGTTGGCACTAATCGCGGCGGCATTGAAACCTTTTTATTAAAGATGAATAAGTATATGTCCAGCGACACTATTTTTGATTACGTTGTCGAAGGAGACAAGTGCATTCATGAAAACGAAATTAATGCAAAAGGTGGTAAAATCTATTTTATCCATAATCGACATCAATCCCCTTTTAAAAATATAAAGGATAACAAACTATTGTTAAAAAGATTAAGAAAAGAATACGATGTTGTTTATTTTAATCTTTCATCTTTATCGTGGATTAAGCCAATAAAGATAGCAATAAAAGAAAAATACAAAGTATATATCCATTCGCATAATGCAGAATTTATTAAGGCTAATGGGTCTTTATTGTACAGACTTATTAACAAATATAACAAAGCTAAACTGGCAAAACTTCCTGTTGAACGATTAACTTGTTCGCAACCTGCGACAGAATTTATGTTTGGTGATTCTTCTAATGTTGAAATGGTTTATAATGCAATCAATGTTGAAGATTTTAAATTTAATAAAGAGAAAAGAAATTCTATTAAAAAAGAATTACAAATTGAAAATAGCTTTGTACTAGGATTTGTGGGAAGATTGCAATATCAAAAAAATCCACTTTTTTTGGTCGATATTTTTGAGAAAGTTCGTCCATTTATTCCAAATGCAAAAATGCTTATTGTTGGTGAAGGTGATATGAGGAACGAACTTCAGAACAAAATAAATGAGCGTGGTTTTACTAATGAGATGTTGCTACTAGGAAATCGCACAGATGTAAAAGATTTGCTCAATGCATTTGATCTTTTTGTGCTCCCTTCATATCACGAAGGTTTACCATATGTAGCTGTTGAAGCGCAGACATCTGGTTTGATGTGTTTTCTTTCTGACAGAATAACCAGAGAAGTTGATATCACGAACAATGTTCGTTTTTTATCGATTGATACAGATGCTTCGAATTGGAAAGAAGCAATTGAAAAGCAATTAAATGTTATTCAGAATAATGATAGAGACAGTGTTTTTGAAACTATCAAAAATTCCAATTTCAATATTAAAAATGAAGCCAAACGCCTTGAAAGACTATTAGGGAATGAAAAATAGACAAAGAGTTGAATTTTTAGTAATCGCAACCATATTTTTGTATTTGCTTTATGCATTTTTTCCTTTTGTGCGTGCATTCCCCTATCCTATACGTGCAGTAATTAGAGTATTACCAGAAATTTTATTATTTGTCTCTGTTATTTTATGCATGAGGGTATCAATATTAGGTCATTATCTCCTATATACTTTGTTTGCAATCTTCTTGGCACTTGTAAGGAGCATTGTTTATGCAAACGGAATAGTAGAAAATGTATTTGTTAATATCATAAATAGCATTATGTATTGGCACTGTTTATCCATAGGAGAAATAGCCATACGATATGTTAGCAAAAAACACACATATTCTTTATTTATTGTTTCGCTTGTTTTGGTCGTTTTATCGTCCTTTACAACGGCGGTGGGAAACGTGTTAATCCCTGAGGCAACTCGTTATTCTGCCAACTTTGAAGAGGTTGATTTTAAATATTATATATTTAATATTGGCGCATATAGTTTCATTTATTCTCTTGCCTTTTATTCTCTGCTTCTTTTAGGAGCAGTTTTTTATATGCGAAGAAGAAATAGACTATTGCGCTTAGCGGTTTTGGCAATTTGCTTTGTTTGTCTTATTGCGTCGCAATTTATGACAGCAATTCTGATATTTGTTGCCACAACAATCGCATTTATAATTGTCAAAATGAAATGGAAAGGCAGATTTGCATTTATAGCAATTTTATTGCTATTAGTTATTTTTTCAAGACAGATTATTGAGTTTGCTATTTTTGTTTCGCGCGAGATTAACTTTGGATCTTTAGTCGAGCGTTTTGAAGGGGTGTACAATCTCTTGTTCTCTTCTGATAGTACTGGTGACGTTTCAGCACGTATACACCTTTATATGATTAGCATCACTCATTTCTTGAAGAATCCTTTACTTGGACTAATGGGCATAGTTGGATTTAATAGAATTGAATATATCATTACAGATGATTTGTTAAACAGAGATTATTCTAGCGTTATAGCTGTTGGGCATCATAGCGATATAATTGATTTACTAGGTGGTAATGGCTTAATCACGTTATTACTATTTTTAATAGTTCTAGTTGGATTTGCTTTAACTATTGTAAGAAAAATACGTTCGAAAAGAATGAGAGCTACATATTTCGTTATTATTATTGCATTTTTAGTATATGGAATATTTGATCACGCTCTTTCATGCCTTGATGTATCGTTTGTTATATTTGCATTTACACCTTTAGTGATGAACAAATGTTTTGCCTATAAAAGAAGAAAAGTTGTTAAAAAGGCGGTAGTGAAAAATGAAATCCAAAGTGTACCATATTCTGCTTAAATTTTTAAATTTCTTTGTAATCAAATCAAAGAGACGTGTATTTGCTATACCTCATACGAACGGGAAAATAGATTTATACGATATTGATAACGAAGGAAGTGATAATGTTTTATGTGTCGTTAAAAGATTGATTAGCGAATATAAAGATTTAGCAATCACTATATATCTAATTTCTTATTCAAATAATGAACGACTCAATTATTTAAAAAACAAATATTCAAATCTTGGCAACATAAAACTTGTTTTTGTTAGTTCTTTTTTATGTGTTCCTAGTTGCGTAAAACGCTTGTTAAAACATATGAGCAATTTGTTTTTGATGTTCAGAAGTAAATATTGGATTACTGATACCCCATATGCATATTACCCAGAAAAGGTGAAAAGACAAAAATGTATTTGTTACAATTATTCAACCCCATTTAAATCGGCTATGGAAATTAATAAAAAATGTAATTTTAATTTCATCGATGATTATGTTGATACTTCTCTACTAGCATCGGCAATTGAAGCTAGTGATTTTCATGTAAAATTAGAAAAATTTAGATCTATTGGGTTTGCGAGAAACGATACTATTTTATCGAGCAAAAAAAGAGAAAACGTTGAAAAATGGATTAATTCCAAAATAAACTTTACTCCAAAAAAAATTCTCGTTTATGCTCCAACATATCGAGATTATCCAGGTGCATATTCTTCAAATTGTGTTTTTGGATACGAGGACGACAACAAAATATATAACTTTTTGAAGAACAATGATTATTTGGTTGTTGTAAAAATGCATCCTCTACAAGAGGTTGAAGACTCCGCATATAACGATAACGTTATAAAGTATGAGAAAACGTTTGATTTTAGCTTGTACGATTTGCTAAATTACTGCGATGCTTTGATATCTGATTACTCGTCAGTTGTTCATGATTTTATCATTTCAAAAAAACCAGTTATTTTAGATTTATTTGATCGTAATAAATATGATGAAACACGCGGCTTTGCTTTTGATCCAATTGATTATATTGCTCCAGGACAAATTTGTGATAGCGTCGACTCATTTTTGAGTGCTTTAAGGGATTTAACATCATTTAGCGAAATTGATAAGGATTATTTAAGAGTGCTAAGGATGTTTCATAAATATGTCGATGCATCTTCAACAGATAGAAACGTGGATGTGCTGTTAAAATATATTAATCAAAAATGAATGGAAAATATAAAAAACTTACTCTAAATACAATCCTATTCGCCATTGGTGGACTAGGGTCAAAAGTATTGATTTTTTTGTTGGTGCCACTTTACACCAACGCTATGACCACTGATCAGTATGGTATAGCAGATTTGGTTATAACCCTATCAGCGCTTTTGATGCCAGTTATAACTCTCAGTTTAAGCGAAGCTGTTTTGTATTTTGGTATTTCTAAAGGTGAGGACAAGAACAAAATATTACTTAATAGCTTTCTAGTTGTAATAATTGGTTCTTTGGTTTTACTGTCATCTTTCCCGTTGCTACGTTTTTATCAACCGATAAGCGACTATGTTTTTTATTTGATTGGTTTTACGATTGTTACTTCATTTAGAAATATTATGCAATTTCATACAAAATCATTAGAAAAAAATGTGCTCTTTTCTATTGATAGCATACTTCAAACCTCTATTTTAGTATTATCTAACATATTATTCCTTCTTGTTTTTAAAATGGGCATTGAAGGATATTTGTTATCTCTAATAATTGCCGAATCCGTTTCTTTACTATTCTTATTCATAGGTAATCGTGCATTATCTTCACTTCTTTCTGCGAAGATTGATTGGCAATTGCTCAAAAGAATGCTGTTGTTTTCAATCCCGCTTATTTTCAACAACATCTCTTGGTGGATTATTCATTCTACCGATAAAATAATGATTCAGTTTTTGATTTCAGATGATGCTGTTGGTATATATGCAGTTGCAACAAAAATACCGACATTAATTACCACAGTTACTAATATTTTTTGTCAAGCTTGGATTATTTCTACCTATGTTGAGTATTCAAAAAAAGACACACATTTTTACGAAACGGTCTTTGATTTTTATTCATTCCTTTTGAATGTTGGTATTGCGGTATTATTGTTGATTCTCAAACCGTTTATGAGCATATATGTTGGGGCAAATTTCTTTGAATCATGGCAGTTTGTTCCTTTGCTATTGTTGGCTGCAATATTCCAAAGCTACACAAGTTTTTTTGGAGCCATTATTCAATCTGCTAACAAAAACAACAAATTGATGATTGTTACGATTGTTGGAATGGTTTTTAATGTTGGGCTAAATTTTGCTCTTATCCCATTCCTTGGCATTCAAGGCGCGATTATTGCAACACTCGTTTCAAATTTTGTTATATCGCTTTTAAGAATGATATTATCCAAAAAATGTGTTGAGTATAAAATTAATTATTTTAAGTTCATTCTTTCGTTTGGTGTATTGCTTGGTGAATCATTAGCACTTATTTACGACTTCCATCCACTTATAATAACTATTTGTTCTGTTGTTGCAATTCTAATCATTCACTATAAAAACATTATTTTTATTATTAAATGGCTTATGAATAGGAAAAAGAAAGGTGAAGCACCTGCCGAATAAGAAAGGGTTATTGCTATGATTGCTATATTAATGGCGGCCGGACTCGGCACAAGAATGAAACCACTGACTGAAAAAGTACCAAAGCCACTTGTAAAAGTATTTGGTAAATCGATGATTGAAACTATTATTGATGGGCTTGAAACAGTTGTAGAAAAGATTTATGTCATAGTTGGTTATAAAAAAGAACAATTCGAATTTTTAACAAAGAAATATCAAAATGTATTCCTAATTGAAAATACTGAATATCAAACAATTAACAATATATCTTCTATTCACGCGGCTAGAGAGGTAATGGGAACCGATGACTGTTTTATCTGTGAAGCAGATTTATTCATCTCAGATTTATCTATTTTTAAAGCAAAATTAACAAGTTCGTGTTACTACGGTGTTTATGTAAAAGGCTATTCTGACGACTGGGTTTTTGATCAAGATGATAGTGGTTTAATTACACGAGTGGGTAAGTTTGGAACTGATAAATATAATATGTGTGGTGTTTCTTTCTTTACAAAAGATAAAGCGAAGATTATTAGAGATGCGATTGACGAATTATATACCAAACCAGGTGAATACGAACAACTATATTGGGATGATGTGGTTAATATGAATTTAGATGTACTAAAACTGAATGTTCACCCAGTTAGAAGAGAACAGATTATAGAATTGGATTCTGTTAAAGAATTAGAAGCGTTTGATCCTAATTATAAAAATTATAACTAGTTTGTGTTTGTTCATTTGAAATTTATATTTAGTTCAAAATGAACATTTTTGTTGATTAGTTTGAAATAGTTATATATACTTGTAGCAATCTTTGTTTAAAGGAGAGAAAAAAGAATGAAAAAATTAATGTTAACAACAATGACACTATTAGGCACAAGCGTTGCGTTATTAACTGGATGTGGTAGTAGCGCGAACAAGGTTGTCGTCTATACAGCGGCTGAAGAAGAGAGAATTGCGTATTTACAAAAAGAGCTCAAAACAAAGTTCCCACAATATGATGTTGTCTTCCAATCAATCGGTACTGGCGCGTTAGTTTCTAAACTCCAGGTTGAAGGCAAAAACACTGAATGCGATATCTTCTATGATTTAGAAGCCACTAATGCAGAAATTATTCTTAATGGTAACAAGGATATCTTCTACGATTTAAGTGAATATGATTTCTCTATTTATGATGCTTCAGTTACTGAATATACAAAAACTCATCACAAATATGCAGTTAATGGTAAAACTGATGGTACTATCGTCGTAAACAAGAAAGTTCTTGAACAAAATGGATGTGCAATCCCAACTACATACGATGATCTATTAAAACCTGAATACAAAAACTTAATCACAATGCCAAGTCCAAAAAGTTCTGGCACAGGTTATGCCTTCTATAATGGTTTAGTTTCTTCTATGGGTGAATCCGATGCATTAGCTTATTTTGGATCGCTTAATGCAAATATGAAGGAATATACAACTTCTGGGTCTGCTCCTATTAAAGCAGTTAATAAAGGTGAAGTTGCAATTGGTGTTGGCTTATTATGGCAATGCGTTGACTATGCGAATAAGAATAGTGATTTAGAAGTCGTGTTCTTAGACGATGAAGCTTCCTATAACCTCTTCACTATGGGTATTATCTCTGGTAAAGAAACTAAAGAACCAGTTAAAGCAGTCTTTGATTATTTATATAAAGATTTAAACAAGACCCAATGCGAAAAATATAATCCAGATAAAATCTACGTTAATCAAGGAAAAGCGGAAATTCCAAATTATCCTGATGACTTTACAGAAATCGAAATGCAAGGTGTGTTTGATTTCAAATATAAACAAGATTTATTAGATAAATGGAGCTGGAGCTAATATGAGCGAATCTATTTTAAGAATTGATAGCCTTTGTAAAAGATATGGGAAACACCTCGTTTTAGAGGACATCTCATTCGATGTTAAGAAAGGCGAATTCTTATCCTTGCTTGGCCCTTCTGGGTGTGGCAAAACTACAATCTTACGATTACTTATTGGTATTGATAGAGCGTCTTCTGGCAAGATCTATAAGTTTGATGAAGATATCACAAATCTTGCTCCTAAAAAGAGAAATATTGGAATAGTGTTTCAAAACTATTCCTTATTTCCTAATATGAATGTCTATCAAAACATCGCATATGCGTTAAAAAATAGAAAGATGTCAAAAGAAGATATCGATAAAAAGGTGAAAGAGATTATTGATATCGTCGGTTTAAACGAGCACATCTATAAAAAACCAATTAACTTAAGTGGCGGTCAACAACAAAGAGTTGCCATCGCGAGAACTCTTGTTCTAAACCCAGATATTATTCTTTTTGATGAACCAATGTCAGCTTTAGATGCTGAGATTAAAGTTATCTTAAGAGGTCAATTAAAGGAAATTCAAAAGAAACTCAATATCACGATGATATATGTTACACACGACCAAGAAGAAGCTTTTGCTTTATCTGATAGAATCATGGTTTTAAATGATAGCAAAATTATGCAGCTTGATACACCATATAATCTATATCACAATCCTGCTAATGATTTTGTTAAGAGTTTTATTGTTAACCACCTTGATATGAAGGTGAAATCTATCGAAGGAAGTATTAATGGAAGCAAATAAACTCACTGGTTTATTAAAACGCGGATCAAGAAGAGTTGGCGGTTTTTTTAAGCATGAATACTTAAGAATATTTGCTTTGGCTTGCATCTTCTTATTTGCGTTAATGCCGCTTATCTCACTGGTATTTAATATTTCTGGTGGAGATTTGTCGTATGTATTTGCTGATGGAAATTTCTGGTCAAGTGTTGGTAACTCAGCATTATATTCATTTATCGCTAGTGTTGTCACTACAATATTAGCAGTCGTAGTTGCGTACTTCTTAAATACTTCTTCTCTTAAACATAAGAATGTATTTGTAACTATTCTCACATTAGGAATGCTTGTTCCAACCCTCTCAATAGGTTTAGGAATTAGAACCCTTTTTGGTAGAAACGGTTTTATCGATTCAATGTTTGGGGTTGAAATAGAAGGTATAGGCTATTTAGGCCTTATCTTCGGCTCTATTATTTCATCTTTCCCAACAACATTTTTGATTATCTATGACGCATTAAAATATGAAGATAAAGGCCCATATGATGCGGCAGAAATAATGGGGATCAATAGATTTAGTTCTTTCTTTAAACTAACTCTCCCATATTTAAAAGTTGCAATCATTTCTGCATTTTTTGCATCATTCACTTGGATTTTTTCTGATTACGGAATTCCTATGGAACTCGCTGGTAAAGTTCAAACTTTGCCAATGTATCTTTATAACCAAGTGCTAACATCCTATCAATATGGTCGTGGTGCAATCGCTGGTTTATTCCTTTTGATTCCTGCGGTTGTCTCGTTCTTATTTGATTTGATATTCCACGACAATAGCTCAACCGAAAAACAAAAGAAATTATTGAAGGCTCAAAAAGGTTTCAATATTGCAACTATTGTTATTATAGTTATTGTTGCTTTATTCCTTTTTATTCCTCAAGCATCATTTATTTCTTTAACATTTATCAAATCATATCCAAATGATATGTCCTTTTCTTTAGACCATATCAAGAATATGTTTAGCAACACATATGGTTTAGGAATTGGGCAATATGTTGTTAACTCATTAGTTATCGCTTTATTAACTGGTATTCTTGGTACCTTATTTGCTTATTTCCTCGGCTATCTATCGGTTAGAAAAGCTGGTAAAGTTGGTAAGGTAGTTAACTTATTATCAATATCAACAATTGCAATTCCTGGCTTAGTCTTAGGTATTGGATATATGTTATTATTCTCTAACACTAACGGTTTCTTTTACGGAACGATTGCGATACTAGTTTTTGTTAACGTGTTTCACTTTTTGGGTTCACCATTTATTATGGCGAAGAACTGCTTAACAAAAATTAATAAAGATTATGAAGTTATTGGTGAGACATTAGGAATATCGAAATTCAAAGTATTAGTAAATGTTTTGATTCCTAATTCTATTGCGACATTGATTGAAATGTTTTCATACTTCTTCCTAAATAGTATGATTACCATTTCTGCAGTTGCGTTCTTATGCACATACAGCAATCAACCACTTGCTATTATGATTAATAGTTACGAAAAAACAGGCAACTATGAAATGCAAGGTGCGATATCTGTATTAATTTTATTAATTAACGTTATTGCTAGAATCGGACTTAACGTCACTTCTAGTGTAATAAAGAAAAAACAAAAGAAGGAGGATGAATCCGTTATGGAACTTTCATTATACCAATTTGAATTACTTACCTTTTTAGCGAAGCATGGGAAAAACAGATATTCTCAAAGATTTTTATCTGATACGTTAACATTATCGTTAGGAACTGTTAATAAGCTCTTAAATCAAGTCTTTGAATTAAACTATGCCGAACTTGATAAAGATAACAATCTTTCTATTACCGATAAAGGATTGAAAGCTTTGGAACCGTATAGAGTGAGAAAAGCTATTGTTTTAGCGGCTGGCTTTGGTCAAAGATTAGCTCCTGTTTCTTTACATACACCTAAACCACTTGTTGAGGTCAATGGAGTTAGAATTATCGACACTTTATTGGATGCGTTGTTGGCCGCAGGTATTGATTCGATTTATATTGTTAGAGGATACAAGAAAGAACAATTCGATGTTCTTCTAAAGAAATACCCAACGATCAAATTTATTGATAATGATGAATTCAATATTACAAATAATATTTCTTCCCTTGTTAAATGCATCGATCTAATTGATAGATGTTATATTTGCGAAGCTGACTTAGTCATTAAGAACCCTGAGATTATTAGAAAATATGAATATAAGACAAATTATATGGGTGCGAAAGTGAAAGAGACCGACGACTGGTGCTTTAAAAAGTCTGGCGGCTGTGTTACTAATTATGGACGTGGTGGCGAAGACTGTTATCAAGCATATGGCATCTCATATTGGAATTACGAGGATTCTATAAAACTAAAAGCTGATTTATTAAAAGTTTATAACTCGAGAGCAGGTAAAGAAAACCTTTGGGAACTTGTACCTCTTAAAATTCAAAAGAAAAATTATCATGTTGAAGTGAGATCAATTCATAAGAGCGATATTGCTGAAATTGATAACTTTGAAGAGTTGATATCCGTTGATTCATCTTACGCGAACTATCCAGGTCATGAAGAATTCGACGTTAAATAATAGAATAATTTATATTTAAATTGTAGCTTTAGAGACGGGTTTTAATCCGTTTCTTTTTTTTCACACTTCTTCAACTTATAGTTGTGCTATAATTGATTTGTTATATAATAACTAACGGCATTTAAAAGCATTATGAATAATTATAAATATTATCACCCAATACTTTACGCGGCACTTGATATCTTCGCGACTTTTGTTGTCGTGTTGTTATCGTTCCTCTCTTTCTATAATTATGCAGAATTTGGGGAACATATTGTTTCTATCATGGTTTATGCTGCTTCTATATCAGTAGTGACTGTTCTATTATTCTTCCTATTTAAGATTTATAGAATTATTACAGAAGAAACTAGTGTGATGGAATTTGTCCGTATCTGCTTAGTGACTATCATTGTTCACTTAGCGGGTCTTATCGCGATATCTTCTATTCCAGCATTACCATCATTTGCTGATTTCTTCTATACATGGGTGTTATCTACTGTATCTTTATTATTCTTCTTATCCTTTAACCGTATTGCTATTCGTTTATATCACTTATTCAAAGTTAATAGAGAAAAATCAAAGAAAGTTAGAACAGTAGTGATAGGTGCGGGTTCTACTGGTAAAGTAGTGATTGATGAATCTAGAAAGAATAAAGATAATCATAACTTTGTAGTGGCAGTTGTTGATGATGATCCTAATAAGATTGGGGGATTATTCCAAAATATCCCTGTTAAGGGTCCTATCTCTGATATTAAGAAGATTATTGAATTCTCTAATGCTGAAGAAGTTATTATAGCGATATCTAAGTTATCTCAAGAAAGATTACATGAGATACTAGAGTTACTAAGAGATACGAATGCACGTGTTAGACGTATGCCTTTAATCTCTGAGATGGAAGGTCCTAACGATAAACGTATTATCGATGTTGATTTAGATGATTTGTTATATAGGGAACCAATTAAGCTTGATAACCACAAGGTGAGAAATATGCTTAATGGTCAAACTGTACTTGTTACTGGTGCAGGTGGCTCTATTGGTTCTGAACTTGTGAGACAAATATATAGAACTCAACCAAAGACATTAATATTATTCGATATATATGAGAATTCTACTTATGATATTCAAATGCAGTTATTAAGAATGAAACATAAAGAGAATATCAGAGGTGTAGAATTAATAACTTTAATTGGTTCTACATATAATGAATATCGTATTGAATCAGTGATAAAGAAATATAAACCTGATTATATATATCACGCAGCAGCTTATAAGCATGTCCCATTAATGGAAGATTCTCCAATGGAAGCAATTAGAACTAATGTTATTGGTACATATAATGTTGCGAAGTTTGCTGATAAATACAAAGTGAAGAAAATGATATTAGTGTCCACTGATAAAGCAGTGAGACCTACCAACGTGATGGGTGCCACTAAACGCTTTGCAGAAACGATCATTCAATATTTTGATGAGAAGAGTAAGAACACTAATTATGCCGCGGTGAGATTTGGTAACGTCTTAGGTAGTAATGGTTCTGTTATCCCATTATTTAAAAAACAAATTGAAGATGGCGGACCAGTGACTATTACTGATAAGAATATCATTAGATACTTTATGACTATTCCAGAGGCAGTATCATTAATCTTACAATGTGGTTTATTCGCGCATGATGGAGAGGTATTCATCTTAGATATGGGTAAACCAGTGAAGATCCTTGATTTAGCGGAGAGACTTATTAGACAGGCTGGTTTAGTCCCATATGTTGATATCGATATCATTGAAACGGGATTAAGGCCTGGTGAGAAACTATATGAAGAACTTCTTTTAGATAAGAAGCATCAAAAGAAGACCGCCAATAGCAGAATCTTCGTTGAAGAAAAAGAAGCTACCAATAAGCATCTTGTCCAAGATGTGGAAGAAGCTAGCCAAGCCTTCAATATGGCTAAAACTAGTGATGTTAAGAAATTATTAGCAAGTTTAATCAATACATATCAGATTGATAAGCATTAATTGAATTTGGCGCCCCAAAGTTAAAGGGGGCACAAGATGAAAAGTCCCAAAGTTAAAGGGGGCGAATAATCTAATAAATTAGCTCGGATTCGTTATATTCCGGGCTTTTTTATATGGTCCTCTTTTCTTTCTTGGACGTTTAGATATTCTCTCTTTGACCGGTGATAAGATGTTTGGCTTGTTGTAGCAATACATGAGTCGATTTCTAAATCTTTGAAAGGAATATAGTCCGTTTGAGACAGTCATCATCTTTTTAAAATTGGAGTTAAATCCTTCAATAGAACCATTAGATAATCTTCTTCCTTCAACGACGATGAAAGAATTGGCAATCCATTCTTTCCAATTAGACAACATTTGTATGACTGGAATAAATTCGTTTAACTTAATTATCTCTTTATTGTTGATCATTGAATCTAGCATCTTTGTAGCGGATTCATAGCCAGTTATTTGGTTCATTCTTTTATAATAGGAATAGAAGTCTTGAGCAACTTCTAAATCGGGATGAATATCAATTATCATCTTCTGTATTTGATAGAGGTTATACCATTTATTGCCAAGTCCTTTAACTTTAAATTTCTCATCCCATAATCGGTATTCTTTAAATAATGTATAATTCCATTTCTTAAGAAGATAATATTCAGTGCTTCCTTTTGGACATCCATTCATTATTCTTCTTCTCACTTTATCAAGAGCAAAACCTATCTCTTTAATAACGTGAAACGAATCTATAGCAACGATGGCTTTAGGGAAAAATAATGTGGCAATATCTAAGTAAGGTTCCCACATATCAATAACTACATATTCAACATTCTCCCTTTCTTCTTTTGTTATCTTATTAAGATAAGTAAATAGATTATGTTTGCTTCTATCTTCTATAATGTCGACAATTTTGTTGTTTAAGAAATCGAAGAATATGCACGAATATGGCTTATTAAATTGATGTTTGTTGTAACATTCGTCGATAGAGAGAACTCTAGGCAAAGTGTTTCTTGACAAGTTAACAAATCTATCAAACACATCAATCGTGGCTGTATCAGATATATGAGCCCTTTCTCCTACCTCTTTCCAGGTGTTGTTGTAGAACTGAGAGCTTTCTAAAACAACTCTTATTGTTTCATAGCTAGCTCTTGATCTTTTTGGAGCGAAATTATTTGGTTCCATAAAACCTTTGTTACATTCTAAACACCTATATTTTCTGCTTCTTAAAACAAAGATAGTTTTTCTACCTAAAAATAAAGCGTGTTTTATCTTTCTGTTTCGATATTCCTTAAAACGTAATGAAGATGATCTACAGTAGGGACAATAGCATTCCTTCTTCTTTAGTTTTATGAGAATCACGTCTCCATTATCAGTGGTTGCAACATTAAACTCTTCAACATCTGATGAGTTTATGCTTAAAAAATTAGCCAAAATTGATATAGTAATCATGGCAGTTCTCCTTTCATTGTTCTTGGCTATAAATATGATAAGAGACTGCTTTTTCATTTGTGAATATTCGGTTTCTTTTCTTCCCAGCGGGAAAAGAAAGCCGACAAAGAAAAGAAGGCATCCGTTTGGACTGCCCCCTTTAACTTTGGGACTCGATTTCTAGGCCCCCCTTTAACTTTGGAGGGGTATCCATGCCCCCTTAAACTTTGGTTTACTTTGAATTTAATATTTTGAAATTATGATGGCGCCTCAAGATTGGCGCCATTATTTTTTTAAACAATAATATGTGACAAATAAATAGACAAAATAGTAGGAAAAACTAAAAAATTTAGTAAAAAACGATTAATTTGTTGAATAATACTCTTTTTATGTTTATAATTCAAGTGGTTATATGGAGAAATAAATATGTTTAAAAAGATTGTAGTGGATAATTTTACCTCTTTTAGTCATTTTGAATTTGACCTTATTGAAAACAAAACAGATAAAAAGGCTAAAAACCTCGCTATCGTTTATGGAGAAAACGGTATTGGAAAGACATGTCTTGTTAAAACGTTTGATTTTTTAGTGCAAACATTTATTTCTCTTATCGGTGCTGAAGAATTGGCTAAAATAATCAATAACACAAGTGGAACTCAAAACAATCCAATTGCTCCTTTTATTGGAGCCACTTTATCCGAACAAAAAGTCAGTAGGCTTGTTAAGAAGTATCGTAGAATTAACTCAATTGGTAAGATGAAAACAGTTTATGAATGCCTCTTGAACAAGAGCAGATATGTCTATTCAATGACTTTTGATGATAAAGCAATTGTTAGTGAAAAGCTTTTATGTGATGGTGTTTTATTGTTTTCTTGCAGTCGCACAAAAATCTTTCTTTCCGAAAACACTTTTACTGACGCCGAATTCAATAAAAAACTAGTTTCATCATTTAATATGTATTTTGGGGAAAACTATACTTTCCTTTCTTGTATTTTCTCTGAAAGAAGAAAAATTTCGCCATCGTTCTTTAAACAAGCATTGTCAAGAGATATTGTTTTGTTTTTAGATATGCTTAGTTCGATGACAGTAGTAACAAAAGACAATCAAATTGATTTTGGCAACAACTATTATTCTCAAGATTTTTTAAATCCAATTGTCAGTGGAAGATATACACAAGACCTTCAAAATAAACTCCAGAAAACACAAACTGCATTATCGATGTTTTTCTCGTCACTATATTCGAATATTCATTCATTGGAATACCATATTGATACAAATGTTTCCGGAGAACAAACATATCATTTATTCTTTGTTGAAGATAACGGAAATGAAAGAATCCCCGTTCCATATGAGGTTGAATCGACTGGCACAAGAAAATTGGTTACGCTTTTTACAAGTTTGTTTGATGTTTCAACAAACAATAAAATCATTATCATTGACGAGATCGATAATGGCATTAATGACATCATGCTAAAGAATATTTTGGGTTCTTTGGAAGATAACATTAACGGGCAGCTAATTATCACAACACATAATACACTTTTATTAAAACACTCAATCAAAAAGAATATTTACCTTCTTGATAGAGACGAAGACAAAAATGTGTGTGCGTATTCTTTAGATGAGTTTGGAAGAAAAATTCAGCCGGGGACTGACATTATTGGCCAGTATTTAAAAGGCTTATATGGTGGTGTTCCTCTTTCTGGAGCTTTCTCGATGAAGTATATTATTGAGGCATTGAAGGAATATGAATAGAATAGTTCATTATTTACCATGTTCTATTGTTTGTCACGGCGAGTGTGAGCTTGTTTTAGTTAAGCAAATTCAAAGCAAGAAAAGACGAGATTTAAACCCTCTTTCGAGAGATAGTGGGGGCCATCCAATAATGATTAACACTATTAATAGTTTTCTTTATAGTAAATACCCTGATAGAAAGTTATATATAAAAAGTAACAAAGACCGTTTATGCTTAGGAAAAGACAAAGAAATAGTAAACCACAAAATCTTTACTATTATGGACAAAGATGATGCGTCAGATGATTTGTTCGAATCATACAAGAACAAGGATTTATTCAAAGACTATTGGTGGGGTCAGGATAATTTGATAGTCCCAATATATTTTGTTCCAAACATGGATACAGTTTTCAGTAAACATGGTTTCCCAATAGATACCAAAGGGAAAAAGCCGGCCCAGTTTTTTAAATATCTAACTACTCAATATGATTCTGTAATTGATATGTTACGCAGTCTACGACCAAATGAATCAAATATTAGCGAATTATTGAACTATTTAGACGAAATTAAAAATAATACATACAAAAAATAGACTTAAAACTAAATAATTTAGTCAAAAACAAGCAATTTCGATTTTCGTGTTCAAAAATATTATTGTGGCTTATTCGCTCATGATGGAGAGATATTCATCTTAGATATGGGTAAACCAATGAAGATCCTCGATTTAGCGGAGAGACTTATTAGACAAGCAGGTTTAGTTCCATATGTTGATATTGATATTATTGAAACGGGATTAAGACCAGGTGAGAAATTATACGAAGAACTTCTTTTAGATAAGAAACATCAAAAGAAGACCGCGAATAGCAGAATCTTCGTTGAAGAAAAAGAAGCTACTAATATGCATCTTGTCCAAAACGATGACTACACAATCAGCACTTTGTATAGCACATCTCGCCTGGATCAATAATAGTGGGCTAAGATGCGCATGTATTATTGATTATATGAATTAGGAGCTTTTACTTTCCATATCTACAAAATATCAAATATCATTGAAAAATCAAGAAATAATTAAATATATAGACAAATAATCTGTTTATAACTTGAAAAATATCTCTTTGATGCTAAACTAATAATACAGCTACGAACATTAGGAGAAACAGCAATGAAATTATTGAAGATTAAAGTCCCATCGGGGTTTAAGATGCTAGCTAAAGATTTTGAGATTAACTTTATGACAAAAACTAGAATCAACAAAGACGCTCCAAACAATGACTTAATTGAATTAGAAGAAGATTTTTATTACCCAATCGAGACTGTTTTTATTGGCAAAAACTCATCTGGAAAGACAACATCGTTATCTTTGGTATGCGCTGTTCTTGGTTTCTTAGATTCCGGCAGAATTAGAAACGATTTTACGTGGGAAGGGGAAACATTTGAATTAGAAACAATCTTCTATACAAACGGGATTATTTATAAATATAAAGGTAGTTTTACTAAAGATGGCAACAACAATGGCGAATTCTTAATCATTAAGAACGAATCACTAGAAAAAACCACAATGAAAGATAGTTATAAAAAAGATTTATCGAACGCTGCTTTCTTTAAAGAACATGGGTTCGCTCCTAATGTCGGTATGGATACATCTAATGTTGTTAGGTTTGCACTTTCTAACGGTGAGTTTAATGGGTCTACTGATGCCATTGGTTATAGCGCCGATTGGTTTGGGGTATATTATAACGTCCTTGGTGAAGCAACATTTAATGCCTTATTGCATCTTTTCGACGACAGTATTGAGTCAATTGTTCCTTTTGAAGAAAACGGAAAAGCGAATGGGTATATTTTTAGAAGGGTTGGTGGCAATAGCCCACTTACTGTCCCTAGTAGATATTTTAGAGATTATTTATCGGCTGGGACTTTGCGAGGTATAAATCTATATGGCTTGTCCATTCTTGCTTTTAAGAAAGGTGGCACTATTGTTGTCGATGAAATTGAGAAGAGTTTCAATAGAAATTTAATTGAGAACCTTATCATTATGTTTAACGATAAAACTATTAACAAGAACAATGCCAGCATTGTGTATTCAACACATTATTCTGAATTGTTAGATACAAACAATAGATGCGATAACATAAATGTTCTACATAGAGTAAGTAATGAAATTACCCTTAAGAACGTTCATGCTGACTATGACTGTAGAACAGATATGCTTAAGAGTGGTCAATTTAATCAAAATGTTTTCGATACTCTAATCAATTACGATCGTTTAATAGAACTTAAGGAGACTCTTAGAAAATGAAAATTGTTCTAGGCTGTGAAGGACAATCTGAAGTTTTGTTGGTGTTAGACCTTTTAAATAAAGAAACACTAATTTTTGACAAGAAAGACATTCTTGATAGACGTCCAATTCATTTTAGGCAGCCTAGAGAAATAGCCCCGTTAATTGATATCTTGCCAATTGAGGAAGAAATAGTGTTTTACCGTATTGGCGACACTCAAAACGATGAATATAATTTATCTTGTTTAAGTGCAAGGAAAGATAAGATTAGTGTGGTGAAGGTTTGTACAAAACCAGAAATAGAAATACTCATTATTATAAATGAACATCTATATGATGAGTATTTGAAACAAAAGAGTAAGATGATGCCGAAGCAATTTGTTAAGGCATATGTAAGCGAATACACCAATTTTAAAGATTATATAGAGAATCATGATCTCCGCCCTGCTATTGCCGAGTATAAGAGGATAAAGAAGAATAATAAAGATGAAATATATTTAGAAGATTTAATTAAAAAATAGGTTTATAGACGCTAATAACAAGTATAAACTCAAATTGTATGCATTTAATAGGCGATTTTTGGGATTATACTTTTTATTTGTTCTCAACCAATAAGTTAAAAAATGAAGTATTAATAATTGAGATTGTCTCTCCATAGTAATAATCTAGAAGCATGAAAAACCATTTCTTTGGCAAATATTATAAGTTCATATCTGATGATGGATATACTTTTGCACTTATTGTATCTACCGCTAATGAAGGTGATATGTTACAACTAGTAACACCTACTAAGGGATATTTTATTGATGATACAAAATCAGTATGTATTACAGATAATGTTATTGATATTAATATCAATCAAGATGATATATTTCTTAAGGGTAGATTAGAATTAGGGGAATTACATCCTCTTGATAAAAAGGTGATGGGACCATTTACTTATTTACCAATGGAATGCCGTCATGAGATATATTCGATGTATCACACAGTGAATGGTTCAGTATTACTAAATGGTAAAGAATTATTATTCACTGATTCATTAGGATATATTGAAGGTGATAGTGGGGTTAACTTCCCTAGTAAGTATATTTGGTATAATTCAGTGACTGATAAAGGAACAGTCACTTTAGCAATCGCGACTATCCCATTATTAGGGTTTATAAACTTCACTGGATTATTATGCTTTATCAAAACTAAAGATAAAGAATATAGATTCACTACCTATAATAACGGAAAGATAGTTTCTAAAAGTGAAAAAGAAATAATTATAAAGAAAGGCAAATACAAATTTGTATTAACTATTCCTTATATTGGAGGACATGATTTAAAAGCTCCAGTTAAAGGTAATATGATTAGATATATCAAAGAGAATATCAATGTTCATACTTCATATAAACTCTTATATAAAGAAGAAACGATATTAGAAGTTGATGATTCATTATCATCTCTAGAATATATGTATTAAAACCAATGAAATGATTTGGATTGGACTATAAGGCACGCTTTACGTATTGAATAAGAACATCCGTTATCATATAATATATTTGTTCAAAGATTTTGAACTAATGAGGTATTTATATGGCGGTCCTAAATGTTCAGTTAGATAACATTCTTTGCTTTAATGATTTTAAAGCGGATTTTACTTATCCTAAAAAGATTGTTCGTTCTCCTTTGGAATATGAATATTTGAAAAATTACCCTTCTATTAGATATAAAAAGGTCAACATCATTATCGGATCTAATGCGACTGGAAAAACATCATTAGGGAAGGCTTTATGGAAAATATTTGTCTTTCTACGCGACCGTGAAGCCAAACCTATTAGAGATTTGGTCACGGATAATTCTAAAGACGCATATATTCTTTTAGATTGTGTATATTCTGTAGGTCTATTCTTTAGATTTGAAGCTATTATAAAAACTAATGGAGATATCGTTGTTAAATATCTTCCACTTAGGATAAATAAAGACGATACATACGAAAAAATGGTGGAGAGACTACCAAAGGATTCTTCTTTTGTTAATTACGTACAAGCATTAGAGAAAGCTAAAATTGGTGGTTGGTTTTTTAAATTTCCCACCATTGAAGATGGTTTTGACCGTATATCTTGTAAATACGATGACAAGAGAAAAAAAGAATTTGTAAAAACATTTGATAACGTGCTTAAAACATTTGATCCTTCTATTGAGAAGGTCTTTAAATCAGAAGAACAAGAAGACACATATATTATTAGATTTTATAACGGCAAGACCGTAGCGATTAAAGATGGAGAAACCATCAGCGGTCTTAATTATTTATCTTCCGGCACGAAATATGCATTAAATATTGCAAATGTGATGTGTTCTATCAAGAACCACGATAACGGTTTCTATTATGTTGATGAACAGTTCTCTTACGTTAATTCAGATATTGAAATCGCCTGTTTGAATACAATGATTGAATTATTAGGAGATGGTGAACAATTATTCTTCACCACTCATAATCCAGAAATTATGACTCTCCCTCTTCCAATTCACTCTTTTTCCTTCCTTAAGAAGGCGGAATATGATCATGGATATAAAGTTGAATTAATTAACGCTTCTGATTATGAAAAGAGAAATAATGTTAATATCAAAAATCTATATGATAATGATTATTTTGATATTGCACCAGATACAAGAAAAGTGTTTGAAATAGGGGACTAGTTTTGTGAGTGCTTATCAATACTTCGTCGAAGGCGATTGCGAGAAGAGACTAAATAAAATGCTGAATAATATAACTTTGTAAAAAATACAAATAAGTAAAAAATACATTTATATAATTGAAATAGTAGTCGTTTTATGCGACTATTTTTGTATGAATAAAGAAGAACTAATCTATATCATTAAAAACAAAAGCGAATGTGAATATGTTGAATACAAAGATAGTTTTTATAGTGACGATGAAATCGGTGAATATATCTCTGCATTATCTAATGGAGCAGCTTTAAGAAAACAAAAATATGGATACCTAATATGGGGCGTTGATAATAAGAGTAGAAAACTTACCAATACAAAATTTATCTATGATAGGGAAGTTAATGGAGGAGAAAGCTATTCTCACTATCTATCGAGGAACCTTGGCCCAAGCATCGATGTAGAATTCAAAGAAGAACTAATTGATGGATGTAGAGTGGTATATCTAGAAATACCTGCAGCAAATGATGTGATTACCGATTACAAATATGTACGATATATTCGTGTTGGTTCTAGCAAAGAAGAGATAAGAAGATTTCCAAAAATAGAAAAGAAACTATGGAATATTCTTAACGGTGATGAATTCTCTGTTTATAAAAATGAATCACCTAGGCAAGACCTTACTTTTAAGATATTCACCATATATCTTGATGCCTATAATATTGCATACACGAAAGAGAATATGTTTTCAAATAACAACATGCTTACCGAGAACGGAAAGTTCAATTGGATTGCCTATATGTTTTCTGACCAATTCAATATGTCGTTCAAAGTGGTGAAGTTTGCGGGCACTAGTAAGATGTCTGAGTTTGTGTTCAGGAAGGAATTTGGTAATTGCTGTGTCCTCAAGGCAATTGATGATTTGATCAACTATATGGAAACAGTGGAGAATATTGTCCGTTCATATTTTGATGGAATGAAGAGTTCCCGTCGCGATGAATTCTTGTTCAATAAGAGAGCGTTTAAAGAAGCGTATGTCAACGCAGTGTTACATAACGATTGGTCAACGAGAACTGGCCCATCTGTATTCTTATTCAAAGATCATTTGGAAATATTTTCTTACGGTACTCCATTAAGCGTTATGAGCAAAGATGAATTTTTGATTGGCACTTCAAAACCTATTAATCCTGAGCTTGCAGAAACGTTCACAAAGTTTGAGAAATATGAACAGAGTGGAAGAGGGGTTACAACGATACTCGAAGAATATAATAAAAGCGTATTTGATTTCTCTTTTGAAAACAGTTTTACAGTCAGTTTCAAATACAACAAGCTAGCATTCTGGGATGAGGTTTCTAATAACGATGTCACAGAAAATGTCGTAAAGGATGTCGTAAAGAATGTCACAAAGACGGACGAGGAAGTTCTTATAGAACTTATTAAAAAAAGACCAACAATAACTATTAATGAAATGTCGCAAAGCATAAATAAAACAACAAGAACAGTGCAAAGAATAATAAAATCATCAAATAGAATTGTTAGACGAAAATCTCGATATTCTGGATTTTGGGAGATTATTAATGAAAAGGAAAACAACAATTGAAGTTGGTAAAAGCATAAGAAATAACGACGGTAAAAATACATAGACAATCCGCATCTTTCATTTTCGCTATTTATAAAATAAAATGTTTTTATATGAATATAGAGACATTAAAAGCAAAACATGGAGTGGAATTCATCACCATCACTAATGATGTTGGTTTAGAAGTGGTCTTATCTAATTATGGGGCTTCTATATATCAACTGAAGATGGATTTAGAAGAGATGATTTTAACTCCAAAGAGTTTTGAAACATTTTACCATAATAGCAGATATTATGGTTTAACCATTGGTCGAATCGCCGGAAGGGTGAAAAACGCTGTGATGAATATAGGCGATAAGACATACCAACTAGAAGCTAATGAAGGAACTAATTCCTTACATGGGGGATTTCATTCCATTGCCTTTAAAAAATGGAGAACCCAAGTTGTTAATAAAAAAGAATATATCATCGTGAGATTTTATTTAACCACTAAAAAGGGAGAAGCGGGATATCCTGGTAAATGCGAATATATCGTTTCTTATAAAGTACACGCGGAAGATAATATCTTACAGGTCAAATATGATGCGGTGTGTAAAGAAGATACATATATCGCTTTAACTAACCACGCTTATTTTAATTTAGGAAATGATAAAGATATTCTTAATCATCGCTTAAGAATTAAGGCTGATGAAGTATCAACATTTGATGAGAATGATTTCTGTATCAATGGATATATTCCTGTTGATAATACGATATATGACTTTAGACAGCCTAAGTTACTAAAGAAAGATATTGCAGATAAAGAGTTACATTCTATAAAGTGGTTAAATGGTTATGATCATCGTTTCCATTTGAACACTATTCCCAAAGAAGAAGCGAATATCTCTTTAGATAATGGGAATTATAAATTAGATGTCTATACCGACTTTGATTCTGTGCATGTCTATACAGCGGGATTCACGGAACACGAGATGTTAATCACTGATGAAAATGATGATATCTATAAAGGTGTTACATTAGAATGTTCTTCTTTAGCCCCAGAATTTAAAAAAGCTAAAGAACATTATACATATCACGTTAAATATGTCTTCAGGAGGAAATCTGATGAAAACTAAACTATTAACTCTATTTTCTATTCCACTATTAATGTTATCTTCCTGTGGAAGTAAAAATTATATCGAAGTTAAAGAAAGAGATATCGTCTATAGTGAGGACTATTTCCGTAACTATTATGAGATATTCCCAATCGCTTATGCGGATAGTAACGGGGACGGGAATGGGGATTTAAAAGGTATCGTTGATAAATTCGATTATATCAAATCTCTTAATGTTACAGGTTTATGGTTAACACCTGTTCATCCTTCTCCAACTTATCATAAATATGATGTCAAAGATTATAAGGCTATTGATTCTACTTTCGGAACTTTGGATGATTATGATGCATTAGTGAGTAAGTGTCATGATAACCATATGAATATCATCCTTGATTTAGTTCTCAATCATACTTCTAGTGAACATCCTTGGTTCATTAGCTGTATGGAAGCCCATATCAATAATCAACCATCTAACAAATATTATAATTATTACAATGTCTCTAAAGGCTCTGAACCTGGTTATGCCCAATATAAGAATTCTGGCTATTATTATGAAGCGAGATTCTGGGATGGGATGCCGGATTTAAATTTACAAGGTGTGATTGATGGATCTAATACCAGTCTTATTAATGATTTAAAAGATATTATGAAATTCTGGTTAGTCACTCATAAGGTGGATGGCTTTAGACTGGATGCTTGTACTTCTTTCTTCACCGGTAATGATGATAAGAACTATGAGTTCCTTACTTGGGTGAAGAGCGAAGCTGAAAAGATTAAAAAGAATACATATATCATTGGAGAAGTGCTTGAAGGTAGTCCAACATACGCGAAATATTATAAGAACACGAATGTCGATTCTTATTTCGCTTTTGATGATATGAGAGATAGTGGTATCACTCCAACTATCAATACTGAAGCGGCATATAAGGTTGGTAATTTGATAGGTAAGCATTTCACTCACGCGGGTGAAAATAGAGTGCCTGCCCCGCTTCTTGCTAACCATGACCAAGCTGCGGGAGGAAGAAGCTATACTCCTAATATTGAAATGAATAAATTAAAACATGGAGTCTTATCAATCCTCCCAGGTGCTTCTTTTGAATATTACGGCGAAGAAGTGGGAATGAAAGCGCTTTCTACTAGTAGAGATGAAGATTTACGTCAACCATTCCCGTGGGGTGATAAATATACCTGTAAACCTGTTAGTGGTTCCACTCCTGAAAGTGAAGATGATAAGAAATATCCTTTAGGAGATATGCCAAGCCAAGATAAAGATGAGAACTCAATGCTCAATTATTTTAGAAAGATATATCGTTATCGCTTAGAAAACCCTGAACTCATGAGAGGGGGAGTGGAACTATATTATGAAAGTGAAGATGAATATGTCGGTATTTTAAAAAGAGAATATAAAGGTTCTTCTGTTTATATCGCATTAAATTTATCTAATGAGAAATCTGGAAGCATCGATGTATCAGATTTAAATGTCTCTGTCGTCGGGGATTTATCGGTAGGAGAAAAACCATATTATGACGGTAATAAAATCGTCTTACCACCTTTATCAATGATTCTTTTACATTAATATTAAAGTATATAAAAATCTCATTTTAATTAATTACGAATGGCTATTTTTTTGAATAGCCTTTCTTCTAATATATAATTATATTAAGGAGATAATTTTATGAAAGCTGTGAAAAAATTATTGTTTTTACTTTCTTTAGGTGTTCTCTCTCTTTCCGCATGTGGAAGTAACCCTTCTAGCAGTGGACCAGTTGATTCTTCAAGCGCGGAATCGACTTCTAGTTATAATCCAGAAGATGATGGTCCATATACTGGAGTTGGTCCATATGTCAAGAAAGTGGCGAATATGCCTGATGATTTCGTTATAGGAATGGATTCTTCTAGCGTCCTTTCTTTAGAGGAGAGCGGCGTTAAATATTATGACTTTGACGGCACGGAGAAAGACTTGTTTGTCATATTAGCCGGACAAGGTATTAATACGATACGTATTCGTATTTGGGTTGATCCTTGGACCGCAGATGGACACGGTTATGGTGGCGGCAACGTCGATATCGATAGAGCGGTCACTATCGGTAAAAGAGCTACTGCGGCGGGACTTAAAGTTTTAGCTAATTTCCATTATTCGGATTTCTGGGCTGATCCAGGTAGACAGCTCGCTCCAAAAGCATGGGAAGGCAAAACCTTAGATCAAAAGATTGAATTATTAAGTGCTTATACCGTTGAATCAATGCAAAAATTCAAAGATAACAACGTTGATATTTCGATGGTTCAAATCGGTAATGAAACGACTGGTGGTATGGCTGGGGAAAAACATTTAGAAGATTATTCTAATTTTGCGAGAATGGTCACTGCTGGTACTAGAGCGGTTAAATCCGTTTATCCAAATGCCCAAACTATCGTTCATTTCACCAATCCAGAAAAAGGTGCATACGGCGCGATTGCTGGTGCATTAAAGAATGCGGGAGCAGAATACGATATCTTCGGTACATCATATTACCCATTCTTCCACGGCACATTAGATAACTTAGTCACTCAATTAAACGCCGCGAATAGACGTTCTGGTGGTAAGAAAGTGATGGTTATGGAAACTTCCTATGCCTATACAGATGAAGATACCGACTTCTGCGCTAACCAATTCTCTAGCACATCCTCTTATGACCAATTCTATCCAGTCACACAAGGTGGGCAAATCGCTAACTTTAGAAATATCTGTGATGCTTTAGTCAATAGAGTGAATAATCACGCGGGTAGTGGTGTTTGCTACTGGGAAGGCACTTGGATCAGTGTCAACCAACCAACTTGGGAAGAGAATAAAGCTCTTTGGGATAGAGATGGTTCTGGTTGGGCTTCTGACTATGCGGCAGAATATGACCCAGAAGTTGAAAAATATGGTGGAGGCGGTACGGTTGTTGATAACCAATGCTTCTTCGATAAGACTGGTCATCCACTTGAATCCTTAAAGATGTTCAAACTATTAAAAACTGGTAATAGAACAGAAGAATGGATTGAAGGGGCAGAATCTACTGGTGTCGAATTTATGACCAATGAAGAAATCAAATTACCAGCTACTGTGAGAGCGATTTATAACTCTGATAATAGAAGAGACACTGCTGTTACTTGGGATGTTTCTAAAGCCTATAGCGGTGATAAGACTATCACATTAAATGGCGACATCAATAAACTCAAAGATTCTGGTCCAGGTTCATACACTGTCAATGGTGTTATTAAAGACGGTGATAAATCTTTCTCAGTCACTTGTACAGTGAGACTTGATATCGCTAACTACATCAAAAACCCATCCTTTGAAGACGGGGAAGATAATAACTGGGAAATCAAGAGCAATGATGAACTCAATAAGGGTTACTTAATCATCACTAACCAAAACGCGAATAACCCAATCTCTGGTAAATGGGATGTCCATGGTTATTCCGTTGATGGTCATATGAATTATGAAGTCACTCAAGGTAATATCACTGCTAGTAAAGATGCCCCTGTCAAATTCCGTTTCTTCGTCACAGGTGGGGCGAATGAATCTCCAGTTCCAGAATCTGCTCAAAAGATGTATGCCTATATCTTAGAAGATGATGTTGAGATCAAGAAAGTTGATTTCAAGATCACTAAGTGGGGCGATATCCATCAAGTCGATGCAGAGGGTATTACTTTAAAACCAGGTAAAACTTATAAAGTGGGATTCCATGTCGAGCTCGATTCTCCAGGTGTGTGGATCGATATCGATGATGTGAATTTATACGAATAAGTATTACACACATACATATCTATACAATAGGAGCTTCGGCTCCTTTTGTTTATAGTTATTGAAATTGCAAAAAAGGCAAATATAATAAGAAATACAAGGATTATATTTATGAAAGAAATAAATAAAGAAGAATTAAACGATATCGAAAAGATTGAAAAATTGTGTAGTAATAGTGGTGAACCAGTATATATAAATAACAACGGGAAAAGAGAATTAGTGATTATGGATATCAATTATTTTAAAAACATTTTTGGGCCTATATATGAGGCTGAGTTAATTAATAAAGGGCTTAAACAAATTGATAGTGGCCAAACTAAGGATGGAAAAACTGTGATGAAGAATATCAAAGATAAATATAAGTTTTAAAAAACTGTTTATTTGGCTTATGTCTTTTTGTTTTACTAAGTAAAGTGTGCTAAAGTATATTTATGTTTTGGTATTTTATCTTCTTTCCTATCGTCGGCATGGTGATCATTATCATCGTCGCGGTTTTACTTGGAAAAAGAGATAGAAAAAAAGAAGCGATAAAAATGGAAGAAAATAAAAAGAACTTATTATCTTCTAATCCTACTCAAGCCGTGCTTCAATATTTAGATAACAACAAAGAAATATCTGAATATACATTTATCAATTTAGAAATTAGCAAAACGAAATTTGATATTCTTTATATTTCTAAAAAAGGTATCTTCATCATCTATCCACTTAATAATGAAGGAATTATAAATGGGGAAGTCAATGAAGAGAACTGGTTAAATAAAACCCATGATGAATTCGTATTAAAGAATCCAATGTATAATAATGGGAAAGATATTGAAGTGATTAGTAACATTACTTCTTTACAGTCAGGGATTTATTCTATCGCTGTATGTACATGTGCATCAGAAATCAACATCATCGATAAAGATGAAGAATATAATGTTTGTAAATTAGAAGAGTTAAAAGAAGTGATATCTTCTTATCCTGATATCATCAGTGAAAATGATTTAGTAATCTACTATAACAATATCGTCAATGCCTCTAGTCAAGGTGAATGAGGTCATTGATTTCTTTAATTATCTTTGGTTCAAACTTAACAATTTCTCTATCGAAAGTGACAAAACCATTCGTTTCCTCTTCTACATCGCTTAATTGGGTGTATATAGAGGCGGAAAGGCCTTTTTTAATATTTCTTACGATGTCGCGTTTAATGAGCCTAGAATAGGCCTTTATGAATTCATCTCTATCCGTATAATTCTTATAGACAGAGTTACCTTTCATCTCGTGACCTTCAATTGGATGGACAAGTCCTCCAAATTCCGAGATGATGATGCATCTTTTATCTAATATAGGCATATGCGCGCGCTGGAAATAGACATGTAAAGATTTGATATCTCCAATCTTTTGGTCATGCCAGCCAGAGGCGTGGTCATAGATTCTGGTATTATCAAGCTCCTGACACATCTTTAATATTTCCTTGCTATCAAATTGTCCCCATCCTTCATTGAATATCGTCCATAAGGCAATGCAAGGACAGTTATATAAATAATTGATCGTTTGTTTGAATTCGTATTTGGCTTGTCTTCTTCCTTCGATGTCTTCTCTATGGAATTTCTTGTAGCGGTGGTCTTTCGCGTGCATATGGGTGAATAAAGGTAATATCACTGTATGGAAGTCATATGCACCTCCTCCATTAAGGAAGTCCTGCCAGACGATCATTCCTCTTTTATCGCATTCATAATACCAACGGGGAATTTCTATCTTGATATGTTTTCTTATCGTATTAAAGCCAAGCGCTTTTGCGAGTTCAATATCGTTGATATAGTCTTCGTAACTCGTGGGAGTTAATAATCCTTTTTTATAATATCCTTGGTCTAATATTCCTTTCATGAAGATTGGTTTGTTATTTAAGGCGAGTCTAAGTTTACCTTTATCATCTTTCATCACTGAAAATTTACGCATTGCAAAATAAGATGAAACAGTGTCTTCTCCCACGGTGACTTTAAGTGGATATAGATATGGGTCTTCTGTAGACCATAAATGTTGATTCTCTATTGGGATAATTATTTCTTTATTCGTCTCTATTTCTATCTTATTATTGTCGATTTCAATGATGGCTTTATGCGCCTTTGATTTAACAACTATTTTTAGCTCACTTTTATCGATATCAGGAGTGAGCTTTATATCGTTAACATGAAGAGAAGGAACTGACTCAATAAAGACGGGGAAATATATCCCGGACTGCGGGGTATACCACATCCCTCCTCTTTCCATCTTTTGTTTACCTCTTGAATAATAAGAAGTATCGGTTAAATCTCTGACTTTTACGATGAGAATATTATCTTTATCTTTTAAATGTCTTTTGATTTCAAAATTGAAAGGAAGATAGCCACCTTCATGATGGCCTAAATAGTGGTCATTAAGGAAGACATCACATATTTGATCAACCCCTAAAAAGTGGAGATAAATTTCATCTTTGATAAATGATTTTTCAACATTAAAAACGAGTTTATAAAAGAGATATTCATCAGGCTGAAGGATATGATTAATATCTTTATTCATCTCTGTTTCTGGAGAAAAAGGAACGATGATATTACCAGTAAAATCTTCAGGAATTGCATCGCTTTTTGATATCTTATATTTCCAAATCCCGTTTAGAGATAGATATGAATCTCTTTTAAATTGCGGGCGAGGATAACTAGTTAGGTAATTCATCTTTCTTCTCCTGTTTGAATAAGAATATTAATGGGATAAAGACCAAAGCAATTATAGTCGCGGTGAATAAGAAGATGAATTCGTTTGGGCGGGTTACTAACTGTCCATATTCATTTGTGTATTGCTGGGCGTTAATAAGCGAAACAGCTTGTCCAATATACGGCCCAGTGACCATTGGAATAAGGACGACGAAGACCATTCGTACACCCTGGAATAAACCGGTTTGATTGCTCGGTGTGTAGTCTCTTATTTTTGCCCCTAAAACGGCAGTAGTCACTAGATAGCCAGACATCAAAATAATTCCACCAGCGATAAGCGCGGGCATATGTCTAGCGAAGGTCATAAATACCCCACCTCCAATCGCGAATATTAAGGCTGGGATAATGACTTTATTTTTACCGATTTTATCCATGAATAATCCGACGATGATTGCCACTAGAGAAGCGACGAGAAGAATAGAGCCAAGCGAGATGGTGAAATCCATTCCTTTGATATTAAGTCCTTCTTGGAAATAGACCATGAAATATGGCATATATACTTGGACCCCAATATTGAATGTCATAAAGGAAAGTAATGAGAGATATAATTTCTTATTATCTTTTACTGATTTAGGTCTAAAACCATAGATGAGGTTATGGAGATATGGTTCTTCTTTATTTGGTTTGACATTATCTTTTGGATAAAGGAATAAACAGATAGTACCCGCGAGTAATGTTAATCCTCCAAAGATATAAAAGAAGATGTCCCATCGTTTTTCGCTGCCATCGACAAATATGCCTCCGACGAGGACGACCATAATCATCGCGATTAATGGTAAGACGGATAATACTGATTCAACCTTACCTCTGTTAGACGTATTTGTATTATCAGTCACTGATGCATTGAACGCGGCATCGTTAGCAGTGCTACCAAAGAAAGTCATCACACAGTCCATAAGGACGATTAATACCCCTGATAAGAAGATATTGTTGTTTACAATAATGGTGATGTTATTCTTTGGATCAAGGAATGCGAATAAGATGATTGATATACCCCAGATGATATAACCTAAAGAGATGAATAATTTCCTTTTACCAAGACGGTCTGCTAAAGCACCCATAAAAAGAGTGGTTAATGTCGCGGTGACCGCACTTAAAGCGGTCATCATCGGGATGAAAGAATATTCTTGGGTACAGAAGAAGACATAGAGATTGAGATAATTATTTTCAATAGCCCAGGCTAGTTGACCAACAAAGCCTGCGAGCAAAAAAGAAACCCATTTTCTCCAACCAAGTTTGTTTTCCATAATATGTTCCTCTATTTATCTATTTACATAGTAATGCTTATCAATCTTTTTTTGAATTCATTTCTTTTTCAAATAGAGAAAAAACATATAAGAATGACTCTCCGTATAAGCCAGTGTCATCATCTTCAAGCAGTTTTATTGTATCTGAGAGATAAAACAAGTCAGTAGCTTTCTCAATGGATAATTTGTATTTGCTCGCAATGAGTTCGATAACATGAGTAATAATTACCGCTTTGACTAATGTGTGCGCCATTATTTCACCTCATAACTATCGATGTATTTGATATGGGCTAATGATTTATCACTACAAAATGCGATTTGTGAGTTTATTTTTTGGTATTTTAATTTTTTTAAACCAGCCTCCATATCGATAACACCATCGATGATAAATGAGATGGTTTCACCTACAGTATCATCAGCTATTTTGCCTTCAACAATGTCGAATCCATGAATATAATCTTTTTTTGAACGACAGTTTATGACTAATTCCAGCCAGTCCATATCAGCTTCGTCAAAGGATTTATATTTTAAATCGCTTTTATTTTCATCCCATTCAAAAACACTGACAAAGGCATTGACATCTCTATTTCTTCTCATAGTCCTTTTTGCCATCTTTTCAGCTTGCTCTTTGATTGGGGTGAGATAAAAGGCAAAGCCAAAATCTCTACCAATGTCGGTTTTTATAATAATGGGGTTTTTAACAATAACATTTGAGCCATGGTACAAAATCATTTGTGATCTCCTAATAACGCGCCGATATAATCATTGAGATAAACAGTGGACATTCCATGTAAATCTTCATAGTCATCTTTGATGAGATTGATAAGGTCCTTTTTCTTCATCCTGGTATATACATCGTTGCTTGGTGAATTGATGCTTTCGGCATACTGTTCAATGGTCATAATAAGGAAGCGATTAACTTTTTTATCTAATTTCGTGTTAATCCTGGTTGCTCTATCGCGTTTCGTTTTTGCATCCTTGATACTATTAACAGTCAATGAAATATCTAGAGCACCTAACACTTTTAAAAGGGATGAGAATGAATAACTACTTGCTCCATTTTCAATGGAACCTAATGTTTGCCTTGTGATGCCTGTTTTACTGGCGAGATCATCCATTCTCATATTGAGTGACAATCTTTTTTCTTTTACTACTTTACCAATTTCAACACTGTTCATAATTATATTATATATAATAAAAAAACAATGTCAAAAATTATTAACATTCTTTGTTATTCAGCTGTTTGAGTTGCTTGTGTTTTTCTTTGATATTTAATGATTTGTTATAGTTGAGAAAAAATCACTTTTTTGATATAATAATAATGTACAAAGGAGGTAATTATATATGAATGAAAAAGGTTTGGTAATTATCTATAATAACAATGTTGAAGTGAAATTAATTGATAATAATGTCTGGATGACTCAAGATCAATTGGTTTCACTATATCAATCAAGCAAATCGAACATATCTGAACACATCAAACATATCTTTGAAGATGGTGAATTAGAAGAAAATTCAGTTGTTCGGAATTTCCGAATAACTGCTTCAGACAGTAAAATTTATAATGTTAAACATTATAACCTTGATATGATTATCGCTATTGGTTATAGAGTTAGAAGTAATATTGGAACTAATTTTAGAAAATGGGCAACTGAAACACTCAAAGAATATATGACTAAAGGCTTTGCCCTTAATGATAACCTTCTTAAAGAAGCTGGTGGTGGCCGTTATTTTAAAGAATTATTAGCGAGAATCCGTGATATTAGAAGCAGCGAAAAGGTGTTTTGGAGACAAGTTCTCGAAATCTTTGCTACTAGCTCTGATTATGATCCTAAATCCGAAGTTGCACTTAAGTTCTTTTCAACAGTTCAAAACAAGATGCATTGGGCTGCTCATGGACATACTGCTGCAGAAATCATCAAAGAAAGAGCGGATGCTTCAAAAGACTTTATGGGTTTAAAATCTTTTAATGGTGATTATCCTTTGTTGGAAGATGCAGTAGTGGCTAAAAACTATCTATCTAAAGATGAGATGGATATATTAAATAGAATTGTTTCTTTATACCTTGATTTTGCAGAATTACAAGCACTTGAAGAACACGTGATGACGATGAATGACTGGATTAAAGAATTAGATTATTTCTTAACCATGACGAGAAAAGACATCTTAAATGGACCGGGATTAGTTTCCCATCAAGATGCACTAGAACATGCGAGAAAAGAATACGATGCATTTAGAAATAGACTTTTTGTTAATCCTACGGAAAATGAAAAAGAAATGCTTCTTCATTTTAATGAACTCCTATTAATTGAGAAAAAGGATAACAAATAATATGAGTGTTCATTTCGGAAAAAAGATTAAAGAAATTCGTAAGAAGAATAATCTTACTCAATTAGAATTTGCCCAAATCTTTGGTTATAAAGATAAATCTATGATTGCCCATATTGAAAAGGGCGAAACAGAAATGAGCAATGACAAGATTGCATTATTAATTGATAAATTTAACATTGATGCAAACGAGCTTTTTCTAGAAAAGAAGATTTATGATGATAAAAATTATGTTAAAAGAATAAGAAAATATTTAGGTGACCAAAAAATCATTCTTAACTGCGCGGGTGGAATAGTTGAAAAAGATGGGAAGATTCTTTTCCAACGACGAACAGATAATGATAAATGGGGACTTCCTGGCGGACTATTGGAACTTAATGAGACATATTTAGAAGCTGCTATTAGGGAAATAAAAGAAGAGACAGGACTAGATGTTAGACCAAAATATTTTCTTGGTATATTCCATAACCACAATATGGTGTGGGGCAACGGTGATAAAGCGCACACCATTGGAGCGTATTATGTGTTTGAAATAGAGGGAGGGGACCTAAAAATAGATGAAGAGTCATCTGAACTTAAATTCTGTTCTAAGGAAGAAGTACCACCTCTTTTTGCTCCTGACCACATAAAAGCAGTAGAAGCATATTACAAAGGCATCAAAAACACTATTTTCGAAGCATAGTCTGTAGGGAATAACTTATTATTCGTTTGTACTTTGTTCGACTTTGAGCTTTCTTTGATATCTGACGATTTGATATGAGCCAAATGCCGCTAAAGCGGTGATGGCTATACCTAATGGTATTTCAATATAGATTGGCATGATTGGATTGATATCCGCGCCGACATGACTGACACCGGCCCAGTTGAGATAGTAGTTATAGATTTCGAAGTTGAAATATAAAGCAAAGATTGATCCGACGATGAACCCAGCGATTGCTACATACGTTGAGTCATGATGTTTGTCGAGCAGCATTCTCATTAATTTAGAGATGATGACCACTCCAATGATACAGCCGATGGCAAAGCAGCCAATCATTCCAATTAATTTACCAAAGTTAGACCAGTCACCAGCTTTAACGATGTCTCCTGCCCATAAACGCGCGTGATCAACAAGAGGACGATAAAAGCCGATTACTAATAAGATGAGAGAACCAGATAATCCTGGAACGGATAAAGCGACTGCCGCAAGAACACCGACAGGAATTAGTACAAAATATAACCAAATTGGCATTTCGTTAAATTGTGCATCAAGATTAATCTGTGGTCCTAGAAAGACACTGCCTACACCCATAAGCGCGACAAAGATAATTGCGATAACAAAGATGATGACATATTTCTTATTTGGTTTTAATCCTTTGATTTCATCAGTAACGGAAGGAAGAGAACCCACTAAGAAACCGACAAACATCGAGATTAAAACAAACATCAAATGTTCAAATGCTAAGGAGAATAAATAAATGCAAGGAATAACCGCGATGATTATACCAAGTAAGATTGGAAGTAAAACGATAAAAGATTCTTTGATATGTTTTCTAAAGGAGTTGACGGCATTGATCAAATCTTCATAGATGCGGAATATCAGAGCGACAGCTGCTCCAGAAACACCAGGGATAGCCGCTCCTACCCCAATCGCCATACCGGCAAATAATCTTTTAAAAAACTTTTTCATAAAATAATCCTTACTTATTATATAATAATCTCGGTAACATTGTTGTATGAAATTAATTGTTGGTTTAGGAAACCCCGGAAAGAAATATGAAGGCACAAGGCACAATATGGGCTTTATGGTTGTTGATCTTTTAAGCGATGTCAGCAAAATTGATATCGATAAAGAAGCTTTTCAGGGTTTATTAGGTAGAGGAAAAATCTACGACCAAGATGTGATGCTATTTAAACCAACGACTTTTATGAACTTATCTGGTAATGCAGTAAGAGAAGTTGTTAACTATTTTAAAATCGATATCAACGATGTTGTGATTGTCTATGATGATATGGCGATTGAGCCAGGATTAATTAGACTTAGATTAGGCGGTTCTAGTGGTGGCCAAAAAGGAATGCAGAACATCATCGAGCAACTTGGTACGGATAAGATTAAACGTATCAGAGTGGGTATCGGTGAACCGCATTTCGATGGCATTGATCACGTCTTAACTAAACCGCTTAAAGAAGAAAAAGAACTCATTGATAAAGCGTTATTAAATGCGAAAGACGCACTTCTAGTTTATTTAAAAAGAGGCTTTGAAGTTGCGATGAATAATTTTAACTAGAGGTGATGCTTAACGAACCTATTTGACTTAGTAAAAAATAATGTTGCTACCTCCCCCTTCCTCAAGAAAAAGGGGCATTTTGTCGTTGACGATATCGCTGGTATTTCTCTTCTCGCAATCACCCATTTTAGAAATTCAAAAGAACCGATTGTATTACTCACTTCTAACTTATATAAAGCTCAATTAATATATGATTTCATTTTAACCTTCGTTAATCAAAATGATGTTTTGCTTTTTCCTGGCGATGAACTCATCAGAGCAGAGACGGTCGCAGAAAGTAAAGAACTAATATCCGCGAGAGTATTCACTCTTAACCAATTAAAATATGATGAGCATAAAATAATCATTACAAATATCGCGGGTATTTGCAGATTTTTACCGCAAAAATCAGTCTTTTTTGAAAATAATATCGAAATTAAAATCGGTGATACGATTGATGTAGATGAACTAAAAAGAAAGCTTGTTAATTCTGGATATTCACGTGTTAGTAAAGTCAATCAATCATTACAGTTTGCAATACGTGGAGATATCATTGACATCTTTTCAATTAACCTCGATAACCCGATTCGTATCGAGTTATTTGGAGAAGAAGTTGACTCTATCAGATTATTCGATATCGCTACCCAAGTGTCTTCTAAAAAGATTGATGAAGTGGAGATTATTCCCGCCCGTGATTTCATATTAACTGATGAAGAAATTAAACAGGCCAGTGAGAAGCTTCACGCGCAGCTAGAGAAGGACCAAAAGGTTCTTGATTATACAACTTTTGAAAGACTGAGAAATAGCATTGATAACGACCTAGTGGATATCTTAGAAGGAACATCAACTAGTCGAAGTTATAAATATTTTTCTTTCTTAACTAATAACTATTCTTCTTTACTTAATTATTTAACTGAACCAACGCTTATCTATGTAGATGAAGATGCGATTGAACAATCTGATAAATTACTTCAGGATGAATCATTCCATCTATTAGAAGAGATGTTTGAAGAAGGGAAGATTATTTCCCATCTTGAGATGTATCGTGATTTAAATACAGTTGTCTTTAATAGCAAATGTCACAGCATTAAAACATCTTTATTCATGAAACATAATAGCGATATTACTTTTGCTTGTCGTAATGTTCCATATACTTCTAGTAAAGATATCGATGCGATTAATGTTATCCATAATTATTTAGATGATGGGTATTTAGTCCAAGCCTGTTTACATTCTTCTGAACAGCTCAATTTGTTATCAGAATTACTATATAGAGAAAAAGTTCCTTATAAAGTAGTGAATAATTATGATTTACCAGAAAAAGGAACTGTGAATATCATTCTCGCCAGTATCCCGCGTGGTTTCACTCTTCCAGAAGAGAAATATGTTTTATTATCTAGCTCTGAACTATTCAATGAAAAGATTAGAACATCAAGATTTGATACGAGATTTAAAAAAGGAACAATTATTAAAAACTTTGAAGAACTCGAACCAGGCGATTATATCGTTCATGAATATCACGGGATTGGACAATTCTTAGAATTACAAACTTTAGAAATAGACGGGATGCATCGGGATTACCTCAAATGTGCATATTTTGGCAATGAGATACTTTATGTCCCACTTACTCAGTTCCAATTAGTGAGAAAATATCAAGGTAAAGAAGGTGTCTCGCCAAGGCTATCTCACTTGCACGGGAAAGATTGGGAAAACACGAAAAAGAAGATTAAAGAAAAGATCAACGATTTAGCCAATCGTCTCTTCAATTTATATGTTGAAAGAAGTAAACAAATTGGTTACGTCTATCAAGAAGATGACATCTTCCAAAAACAGTTTGAAGATCAATGTGAATTTGAACTGACAGAAGACCAAGCACGCGCGGTCAGTGAGATTAAAAAAGATATGCAGTCTCCTCAACCGATGGACCGCTTATTATGCGGCGATGTTGGTTTTGGAAAAACAGAAGTTGCCTTCCGCGCGATATTCAAAGCAATCTCTTCTGGAAAACAAGTTGCGATGCTTTGTCCAACCACCCTTTTAGCAAGACAACATTATGAAAATGCGATTGAAAGATTTAAGGGTTTTGATATAAAAATCGCTGTATTTTCCCGCTTAATTTCTACTAAAGAGCAGAAAAAATATATGGACGGTTTGCTTGATGGAACTATCCATTTAGCAATCGGCACACATCGCTTATTATCAGAGAAAATCAAGTTTAAAGATCTCGGTTTATTGGTCATTGATGAAGAGCAAAGATTCGGTGTAGAACAAAAAGAAAAACTTAAAGAATTAAAGAGAAATGTCGATGTTCTTTCTTTAAGTGCAACCCCAATTCCACGTACTCTCCAGATGTCGCTTTTAGGAGTGAGAAGTTTGTCTCAAATTCAGACCGCCCCTGTTGATAGAATGCCGATTCAAACATATGTTATCCCTTATAAATTTGAAGTGTGTAAAGAGTTGATTGAAAGAGAACTTGGTAGAGGTGGACAAGTCTTCTATATGCATAATAATATCTCTACTTTATATACCTGCGCGAGCAGACTACAAAAAGCTTTACCAGATATCACAATCGGTGTTGTACACGGACAGATGGATAAAGATGATTTAGAAGAGATAATGATGAATTATTATAACGGTTTAATCGATGTATTAGTCTGTACTTCTATCATTGAAAACGGTATTGATATTCCTAACGCGAACACGATTATTGTTGAAGATAGTGAACGATATGGTTTATCCCAGTTATATCAAATCAAAGGTAGAGTAGGACGAAGTGACCGCATCGCTTATGCTTATTTGATGTTCTCTGACCACAAAGTGATGAATGAGAAAGTCCAAAAGAGATTAAAAGCTATTCAAGACTTCACCGAACTCGGTAGTGGTTACCGCATCGCCCAGAGAGATTTGATGATTAGAGGGGCAGGAGATATCTTAGGACCGGAACAAGCTGGTTATATCGATTCTATTGGACTAGATTTATATTTGAAATTACTTAATGAGGCGGTCCAAGAAAAGGTTGAAGGTAAGAAAAAAGAAGTGGAAGAAGTGGATGTATCTAAATTAACCATTAAATTCGATGCTTATATCCCTGATGAATACGCGAATGATCCAGAAAAGATAGAATTATATCAAGAGATCATCTCTGCTTCTTCTGTTGATTCCTTATTATCCTTAAAAAGAAAAGTTGAAGATATATATGGTAAGCTTCCGGAAAGTGTAGAACTCGTATTCTCTAAAAGAAATATCGAATTATTGATTAAAGAAAGTAACGTTTTAAAAGTTGACGATTCATATCGCTATATTGAAATCACTTTAGGTGAACCATATATCAATATCAAAGGAATTGGAAACATACTTTTTGAAGCGCTTATTCCATATTTAAATAAAATTAAGGTAAGATATGTTAAACAGGAATTCCAAATCATCATCAATAAAGGTCCAGAGATGTTTAATGATTTAGAAGGGATTCTTTATAAACTTATCTCGATTAAAAAGAATAATAGAACGGTTGAAATATCATGAGATTAGATTTGTGTTTGAAACATTCCGGAATTGTAAAACGTCGCACAGTCGCGAAGTATTTTTGTGAACGCGGACTTGTCAAAATTAATGACCGCGTTGGTAAGCCATCAAGCGAAGTTAAAGACGGCGATTATGTCTCTATTAAATACGGAGAAAAAGAAGTGAGGATGCAAGTCTCTTTAAGAAAAGAAGGCCGCGTGATTTATGTGGGATACACTCTCGTAGAGGATGAAAAAGTCGATGCTTAATTTAGATAAAAACAAAAAATATTTGCTCGCTTGTTCTTATGGACCAGATTCCATGTATCTTTTAGAACTGCTAAGAAAAGAAGGTTATAAATTTGCAGTCGCTCATGTCAATTATCATTTCCGTAAAGAAAGCGATGAAGAAGAGAAAGCATTAAGAGAATATTGCTATAAATATAACATTGGTTTATACGTCTATAGTAATGACCAGGCTATCGTTTCTAACCTAGAAGAAGAAGCTAGAGAAATCAGATATAAATTCTTTAAAACAGTTTATGACCGTAATGGCTTTGATGTTTTACTAGTCGCCCATCATAAAGATGATAATTTAGAGACATATTTGCTACAAAAACAACGTAAAAACCTTCCTCTTTTTTACGGAATTAATCCAGAAACAGTCATTAATGAGATGGTGGTGATCCGTCCATTATTAGACATCTATAAAGAAGATATCATCAAATATAATAAAGATAATAATATTCCTTATTCTATTGATGTTACCAATCTTGAAAATGTGTTTTTAAGAAACAGGATTAGAAACCAACTTTTAAAATATTCTAATCATTACCAAAAAGAGAAAATCGCGAGTGAAATTATTAAGGAAAATGAAAGACTTGATATCATTAAATGTAAGTTAAATGAACACGACATTAATTCCATCAAATTCTTGCTCACATTAACTAATGAAGAACTCGCTTATGGGCTGACGATGCTCATTAGAAAAGTATTACCAGATTATGAATGTTCCTCTCGTTTTATTTCTGAGATTAAGAAAGTCTGTCAGTCTAAAAAATCTAATGTTCTCATTCCTTTAAAAGATGATTATTTCTTATGCAAGGAATATGATGTTTTATCAATCAGAAAACTTGAAACATTTGAACCAATAAAAGTTGATTCCCCAACCCTTATCGATAATGATTTATTCTATTTTGATTTAGAAAAAAGAGGAGAAGATAAAGGACTAAAATATCCTCTTACCATTAGGCCTTATGTTAAAGGCGATACTTATAAAATTAAAGATTATGAAGTGCAAGTGAATCGCTTGTTCATCGATTGGAAGATGCCGATGTATTTAAGAAAGTTATGGCCATTATTCGAATATGATGGAAAGATTATTTACATCCCTCGTTACCAAAGCGATTTCGAACTTAAAAATGATAAATATTTTTACGTTAAATGTCGTTTTGCTTTGAAAAAATGACTTTTACTAATATAATTACAACTAGTATTCAAAGAATACATAATATCAATTAAAACTTGGAGGTACATTTATGGACGAAGAGCCAAGAAACCCACAACCTCAAAGAAGAGGCATATCAATTGGATTTATCATCTCTTTATTATTAGTAGTTGGCCTTATCGTATTGATGGCAACATTGCTTTTTGGTAACTTTTCAAGTTCATCAACTTTAAACCATGGCCAATTTATCCAAGCATTAGAAAATAATAGAGTTTTAACTATTGAATCCACTCCTAAAGAACAAACGATCATCGTTCTTGAAGGTAAATATGAATATACAGGTAACAACGGACAAGCGAGAACTGGCCGTTATTATGTCGCCATCCCATGGGGAACATATTATGATACAGAACATCAATATACATATATTAATGAATCCACGAAAGAACAAGTCGTGACCCCAGCTGGACAATCCATCGATAGTCTTATCAGTGCGAAAGTTGCTGAAGGCGCGAAAGGCATTACCTACAAAGTAAAAGACCCATATGTTTCTACCTTCTGGGATCAATGGGGACCAACCATTATCATGGGTGGTTTATCACTCCTTCTCGTCTTATTCTTATTCTCAAGATTATCGAAATCCGTTGGTAGTTCTAACCAAAAAGCCCTCGACTTCAATCGTTCTAGAGCGAGAAAAGAAACCAATTCCAAAATTAGATTTGATGATGTCGCTGGCTGTGACGAAGAAAAAGCAGAAATGGTGGAACTCGTTTCCTATTTAAAAGAACCAAAGAAATATTCTAAATTTGGTGCGAAATTGCCAAAAGGTGTCCTCCTTGTGGGCCCGCCTGGCTGTGGTAAAACATTATTAGCGAAAGCTGTCGCTGGTGAAGCAGGAGTTCCTTTCTATTCCATCTCTGGTTCTGACTTCGTCGAAATGTTCGTCGGTGTTGGTGCAGGACGTGTGAGAGACATGTTTAGAATTGCAAAAGCAAACGCCCCATGTTTAGTCTTTATCGATGAAATCGACGCTGTCGGTAGACAAAGAGGTGCCGGTTTAGGTGGCGGTAACGATGAAAGAGAACAAACCCTTAACCAATTATTAGTTGAGATGGACGGATTCTCTGATAATAGTGGCATTATCGTCATTGCAGCAACTAACCGTGACGACGTTCTTGACCCAGCCCTTATGAGAGCGGGACGTTTTGATAGAACAATTACTGTTTCTTTACCAGATAGAAAAGGTAGAGAAGATATCTTTAAAGTTCACGCTAGAAATAAAAACATTGACCCAGATGTTAACTTCACTAATTTAGCAAAGAGAACCGTTGGATTCTCTGGTGCTGATATTGAGAACATTTTAAATGAAGCTGCCATTTTAGCAGTTAGAAAAAATAGACCAACTATCGGTATTGATGAAATCGATGAAGCTATCGATAGACGCGTCGCTGGTCCTGCTAAGTCATCCCGCAGTCTTACACCTCATGAAAAAGATGTGGTGGCGCACCATGAAGCTGGTCATGCCATTATTGGTTTAAAATATCCGCATAGTGACAAGGTTCAAAAGATTACAATCATTCCACGTGGCAATACAGGCGGTCACGTGCGCATGACTCCTGAAGAAGATAGATTCCTACTCACGAAACGCGAATTAGAAGCGCGTATCGTTGGCTATTTAGGTGGGCGTTCTTCTGAAGAAGTGTTCTTTGATGACATTTCTACAGGGGCACAGAACGATATTGAAATGGCCACCAACATTGCAAGAATGATGGTCACCGAACTCGGTATGTCTGCACTTGGTCCAGTGCAATACGAAAGAGATACAGGTAGTGTTTTCTTAGGAAGAGATTACACGAACACTCAAAAGAATTTCTCTTTAGCTACAGCAGAACAAATTGACGCTGAAATAAGAAAGATCATCGATAATGCTCATGAAGAAGCATTACGCTTAATCAAGAAATATAAGGCGGAAGTTGAACTCATCGCTCAAACCCTTATTGAGCATGAACAAATCACTGCAGAAGAGATTGATTATTTGCTTGAAAATGGTCACCTTAAACGCGACGAAGTGAAACAAGAAGTTATCGATATTGAACCTATCGATATTGAAGTTAAAGAACCTGCTAGTGAAGCTCCAGCTACAGAAGATAAACCAGCTGAAGAAAAAGTAGCGGATAAACCTGCGAAAAAACCAGCAGCAAAAAAGACTCCAAAAGTCGAAAAGAAACCACGTCGAACTGATATTAAAGACGAGGAAAATAAAGGAGAATAAGGAGGCACGTCCTCCTCTTTTCTTATGTGGAAAATTGGCAATACAGAAATTAAGGGAAAAGTCCTTTTGGCTCCGATGGCGGGTTATACTTCTTTTGGGTACCGTAAATTCATGGAAAAATTCGGTGTGGACGTCACCGTTACCGAGATGGTTTCTGATATGGGTTTACTATATGGAAATAGAGAAACAACAGAATATCTATCCTTTAGTAAGAGTGATGTTCCTGTTGGAGTACAAATATTCGGGTTTGAGCCAAAAAACCTTGCAAAAGCCGCAGAAATCGTAATTAAAAAAGTGCCGTTTATTTCTTTTATTGATGTTAATATGGGTTGTCCAGTTCCTAAAGTTACTCGTAATGGAGCGGGCAGCGCTTTATTAAAAAATCCGAAGCTTTGTGGCGAGATAATTCGCGAGATTAGAAAGGTTACAGATTTACCAGTTACCGCGAAAATTCGTTTAGGTTGGGATGATAAAAATATCAACTTTTTAGAGGTGATAAATGAGCTTGAAAATGCTGGGGTTGCGATGATTGGAATTCACGCGAGAACCACTAAACAACTCTATTACGGTGAACCTCGTTATGACCTACTAAAAGACATTCGAAAAAAGATGAATGTTCCTTTAGTTATTTCAGGTAATATTTTTACTTTGGATGATGCGAAAAACGCGATTGATATTACGGGAGCAGATGCGGTGATGGTAGCTCGTGGAGGAGTTGGCAATCCGACCCTTATCAAACAGATTAACCAATACTATGAAGATGGTAGCATTATTCCTGACGCCACCTTTGATGAACAAGTGGAATATTGTTTAGAACTTGCCAGATTGTTAATCGAAGAAAAAGGGGAAGAAAAAGCGATGCGAGTGTATCGTTCAATGGCTCCAAAATTCTTCAAAGGAATCCCAGAAGTAAAGAAACTCAATTCGCGTTTAGCGAGTGAATTAGTGAGTTATGATTCGTTAGTAGAAATAATAAATGATTATAAATCTCGTCATTACGATGATTTCTAATCTTTTATTGCCTGACGCATTTACGTATAATATTGGAGTTGGAGGTAAAACTCATGGAAGAAAAATTATTAAATGACCAAGAAATTGCAAGAAGAGAAAAACTTGCCAAATATGTCGAACTCGGTGTTGACCCATATGGACAAAGATATGAAGTCAGCCATCATGCTTTAGAAATTAGAGAAATTTGTAAAGATAAAACCCCTGAAGAAATACAAGCATTAGAACTTGAAGTATCAATTGCTGGTCGTATCAAATTCTTAAGAAAGATGGGTAAAGCCAGTTTCTTTAACGTTTTAGATAAGACCGGACCAATCCAAGTTTATATCGGTATCGATGTCGTCGGCGAAGCTAATTATGAATTATTCAAGCTAGCAGATGTCGGTGATATCGTCGGTGTGAAAGGTAAAGTGATGACCACTCGTACTGGTGAATTAACAGTGAGATGTGAACAGTTCACCCATTTAACTAAGTGCCTTCACCCTCTTCCAGAAAAATTCCATGGGTTAACAGATATCGAAGAAAGAAGCAGAAGAAGATATCTCGACCTCATCATGAATGAAGAAGCGCGTAAAGTCGCTTTTGCGAGACCAAAAGTAATAAGAAGTATGCAAGAAGGATTAGATGCACAAGGATTCGTCGAAGTGGAAACTAGCATGCTCACGAATACAAATGGTGGTGCAGCAGCGCGTCCATTCATCACTCATCACAATACATTAGATAGAGATTTCTTTTTAAGAATCGCTCTTGAAATCAACTTGAAGAAACTCCTCGTCGGTGGTATGGAAAGAGTGTATGAAATCAACCGTGTCTTTAGAAATGAAGGAATGGATGCTAACCACAATCCAGAATTCACAATGTTTGAATTATATCAAGCCTATACCGATTTAAAAGGCATGGGTGATTTAATTGAAAACCTCATTAGAAAAGCCGCCAAAGATGTCACTGGTGATACCAAGATCAATTATCAAGGAAAAGATATCGATTTCTCCCAACCATTTAGATGGGTCAAAATGAATGATTTAATCAAAGAAAAATGCGGCATTGACTTTAGTCAAATCACTGACTTTGAAGAAGCCAAAGCTCTCGCGGAAAAGCACAATATCAAATTGGACAAATTCAAGAATACTGTTGGTCACGTTATGAACGAATTTTATGAAGAATTCTGCCAAGACGATTTAATCCAACCAACATTTGTTTATTGCTATCCAATCGAAGTCTCTCCTCTTACTAAAAAAGGCAAAGATCCACGTTATGTTGAACGTTTCGAATTATTCGTGAACGGACACGAACTCGCGAACGCCTATACAGAGCTCAATGACCCAATCGATCAAAAGGAGAGATTTGAAGCTCAATTAAAGGCAAAAGAATTAGGCGATGAAGAAGCTAATGAAATGGATAATGACTTCATTGAAGCTCTTGAATATGGTATGCCTCCAGCAGGCGGTATTGGTATGGGTGTGGACCGTCTTGTGATGCTCCTCACAAACCAAGCCTCCATCCGTGAAGTCGTTCTCTTCCCAACGATGAGAGATAAATAATATAAAAACTTTCAAAAATGAAAAATGATAAGACCCATTAGGGTCTTTTCTTTTTGTTTGTAAAAAATGCGGAAAATAAAATCCGAAAAAATCGCATTTTTCGCGTCTATATATAGTAAGGGGGTTTCTTTAAATGAGAAATTCCTCACTCCCTTGCTTTTGGCCTAGGTATAGAAAGGAGAATTATTCTTACGATGGATTATTCTGTCGTGATGTCCTTGATTATCCTGGTCATCCTTCTGTTGTTTATGGGTAATAAAAAAGATCCTCGGTAGGAGAGGATCCCCATAACACAATATCATAATACCTTATAATCGCCCCAAGAGCAAGGGGGCCCAAGTCGGGAAAGGCTATGATAGCAAGTGTGTATACGTATGTCCGAATGTCGCATATAATATACGCGCTTGACTAGTCACCGATTACAATGTAAAATTACATTCGCTTGTTTAAGCATTCTCTCTGCTAGTTTGACTAGCCAGAAGACCGAAGGGAGGTAAAAAAATGCGCAATTACGAAATCATGTACATTTTGAAAAGCGACTTAGACGAAGAAGCACGCAAGAACGCTAATGAAGAATTAGCCAAGATTATCACTAGCAATGGTGGTACTGTCAATGCTTGCGATGAATCAATGGGCCTAAGAGAATTAGCCTATCCTATCAAAAAGGAAAACAAAGGCTATTACGTCGTAATCAAGGTGACTATGGGCAACGAAGCGATTGCTGAATTCAATCGTCGTACCCGTATCAACCCATCCGTGTTACGTTATTTAATCACAGTAGCACACGAATAAGGAGGTAGCGATTATGATGAATAATGTCGTGCTCGTAGGTCGTATAACTAGAGACCTTGAGCTCAGAACAGCCACCTCTGGAAGATCAATCGTTTCTTTCACTCTTGCAGTGGATAGCAGAATGAAAAATGCGGACGGAAGTAGAGCAACTAGCTTTATTGACTGTGTCGCCTTTGGACAAACTGCAGAAACGATGTCCAAATTTACGAGAAAAGGTTCATTAATCGGTGTCGTCGGAAGTTTGAATCAAAGAAAATACCAAAGAAAAGATGGAAGCACAGCTTCTGTCCTCGAAGTATTATGTGATTCAGTGCAATTCCTCGAACCAAAAGGAAGCAGAGCAGGAGGTCGCGATGAGATTCCACCATTCGACGACATCCCATCTCAACCTGAGGAAGATGACAATTCCCATAATTTGGATTCCATCGATCTACCAGACGATGACTTACCATTTTAGTTAGAAAGGAAATTGTATTAATATGGCATTCAAAAAAGTTAGACCACATAAAAAGGTCTGTTATTTCAAAAAGAATAATATCAAGTACATTGATTACAAAGATGTCGAACTCTTAAAGCAATTCATCACTCCAAATGGAAAGATTGCTCCAAGACGTACTACTGGTACATGTGCGAAACATCAACGTGAATTAGCGGTCGCGATTAAAAACGCCCGTTTCATGGCTTTATTACCATACGTTGCTGATTAATTAGATTAATTCAATTGAAATTGAGAGGGCCTTACAGGCCCTTTTATTTTACCTTCTTGTGCGGTCAATGTTGATAATATGGTGTAAATACCATATAATAATAACGAGGAAACATTATGTTTTATCACGCTAACAAAGTTAAATTCTTAGAAGGTGTTGTTGTTGAATTGACATTTCAAGATGGCAAGATTATCCAATATGATTTGTCTCAACTATTTTCAAAATACCCTCAGTTTAAAGAACTTTTATTAAATAGAGCGTTATTTGAAAATGGCAAATTAGATCCTGGAGGATATGGGGTTATTTGGAATGATCAATTAGATATTGATGCTACTGCCATTTACTATGATGGTGTTCTTGTTGGGCAAATTGATGTTCCAATGAATCAAAGTTTGGGCGTCTTATTAGCGGAGACTAGAGAATCATTAGGTATCACTCAAACTGAACTATCTAAGATGTCTCATATTGATTAAGGAGATATATCGAGAATAGAAAGAGGAATTGGGAATCCAACCATTGCTAAAATAGAAAGATTATTCAATGCTCTTGGCAAAAGGATATCAATTAAAATTGAATAAACAATTAACCACTCGTTATCGCGGGCGGTTTTTTTACTATCTAAATGCTTTTATGAACCAGTTGATTCATAACGTCTCGCGCACAATGTCCAAATAAATGTAGCAAGCGTAAAGAAAGCAATTGCCGCCCCTATGATAGCTAAACTCAATAAATAAGGGTTGTAACTTCCATAAAGTAATGTATCAACAGGTAGGGAAATGAATAAACCAAATGGAAATATGAAAATCAAAATAAAGCGGATTGCATATGGGTAAATAGCAATCGGATATTTTGCATATATAGTGAAGTTATAAATGATTTGAAGTAGTGGTCCACTGCGTTTGAAGATAAACGCTAAAGATGAAATAGCGATTTTAAATGAAGTGATAATTATTGCACCAAAGATCGCACCAATACTTAAAACGAGTATTGCACCAAAAGAAACTGCTACCTGTAAATTCAATCCACAGATGACAATCATTGTGATGCCAACAATAACCTCACCAAATCCATCTGGTTGGAATGTTTCCGCAAACATTTGGAAAATAACTGGAACAGGACGTAAGAAGTGACGGTCCATATCTCCTAGTTGAACACGGCGGAAAGCTACTAACCAAAATTCATCACTGAACAAATGGTCAATTGCTATAGGAAGCATTGAAAATCCGTAAAAAAAGCCGATTTCTGCAGGAGTATAGCCTTTTAGTGAAGGAATTGCTTGCAAAATAAAGTAGATAGAGCAAAGCGAACAAGCGTTAGAAATCAAGAAGGCAAGAATAGAAATAATCGAGTCCCTTTTGTATTCCAATCTGGACATCATGCTACGTTTGATACAGGTGAAATAAAGTTTGAAATATCTCATATTATCCTCCCTGCACCGTGACGAGTTTTATCGCGTGATTGAAAAGTAGTTTGCCAAGTAGTTCCAATAAAATTAGCCAAACAAAAGATATTAGAAGCACTTTAGCACATTCCAAATAACTATATTTCATCATCAATATTAATACTGGGTTTTGACTCATGCCTGCGAAGGGCATATAAGAAACAATTTCACGGAAGACATTTGGAAAGAAAGCGATAGGTAATAACGTACCAGACAAGAATGAAATCACTGTTGTCTTCAATGAATTAAGTCCCCACGCTGCGGTGGTATAGAAACACAATATCCCAAATAAATAAGAAATAGCCCCATTTAATAAACAAGCGAGAACACTAGCGATCAAGAATAAACCGAAATGGGCAATGAAATCCCAAACAGATGGTACAGGTAAAAACCCAATTCCGATGAGTGTTCCTAAACCTGCTGCATATAGAGGGATACCAAACACAATTGACATCATTAAAAACGCCCCAATGTTTGATGCGATGAACTTACCTCGATATGAAATGGGCTTGATTAAAAAATTACCGATTGTTCCTTGTCTAATGTCTCGATTGATATACCACATAGTATCGTCGTTAAAAGTGACGAATCCAAATATCGTTGTTAATACAACATAGGAAATCATTTCTTTATATGTAAATCCATTAATAGAAGCATTAATCCCACCCTCACTGCTTTGATAAACAGCGAGCCATAAGAAAACTAGACAAGCAACTTCTGCAACTGTCACAAGTGCCCAAGTCAGTATATTAAAACGATACGCCATCATATCAATGGCTGAGGCACGAACAAACGGCTTATATTTTCTTAGCCATCTCATGTTCTTCCTCCTGTTGAGAAAGGATTTGTTTTACGACATCTTCAATGGAAATGTCTGCAATTTTCATATCAATTGCTTGATACTTAGAAAAAGCGTATTGAACTACATGCTCAAGGACAACCTTATCAGCATCAAACTTGAGCATGACTTTATCTTTATTATTTTCATCTAATACCATTGTCACGTCATCAGAAAATGGTTTAACTTTTTCTGGATCAACGCTTGGTGGAACGGTCAACGTTAAAGTTTTGATATTACCAAAACGACGTTTGATATCTTTTAAAGGACCATCGTAAATAATCTTTCCTTTTTCAATCATGATAATGCGGGAACAGAGGTTTTCAATGTCTGCCATATCGTGAGTGGTGAGAACAACAGTGGTGTGATATTTTGCATTTAAGGCGTGGATGGCGGTGCGTATTTTTTCTTTAACAAGAACATCCATGCCGATAGTGGGCTCATCAAGGAAGAGAATCTTTGGATTATGTAGCATTGATGCAGCTAAGTCCGCTCTCATTCTTTGGCCTAAGGAAAGGGTGCGGACTGGTTGAGTCATAAATTCATCAATACCGAGTACAGATGATAAAAAATTCATTCTTTCTTCATAATCTTCATCACTAACTTGATATATTTCTTTAAGAACTTTAAAAGATTCCACAAGTGGAATGTCCCACCATAGTTGGCTCTTTTGTCCAAAAACAACACCGATATCTTTAGCGACAACTCTACGTTTGAGATAGGGTTCTTTGTCACCAATGAAAACTTTTCCAGATGTAGGAGTGAGAATTCCACACATCATTTTGATAGTGGTGGATTTACCCGCACCGTTAGAACCGATATAACCAACAATCTCTCCTTCAGAAATGTCAAAAGAAACGCCATCGACAGCGCGAATCTCCGTGTATTTACGAGAGAACAATGTGGCTATCATACCAATAAGACCTTTACCTCTTATCGGTTTACGAAATATTTTGGTGAGTTCTTGAACTTTTATCATAATTATCACTACCTATGGTGTTGTTTCATATTATAACATATTCAATGTGTTTGACATTATGTCATCTATAACGAATAGATTTTGTTATAATGAATCGGGAGTCAATTTATGTTTAACAAAAAATCACAACAAAGAAATAGATGCCAATTATATGGTGGGCAAGGGAAGAAAGGCTATGATTGGTGGTGGCATTCTTTTACAGCCTATAACGCAAAAACAGGTGAGCCACGTCCATTCTTTTTAGAATTCTTTTTAATCGATCCAAAAAGAGGTGGAGAAGAACCAGTATTTGGTCAATTAAAAGAAAATCAAGAAGCCGGTATCAAACCATCATACCTTATGATCAAAATCGGCTACTGGGGGAAAGGTGCTAAGCAACTCCATCGTTTCTTTGGTTGGAAAAAGATAAAAGTTAATTATAAAGCACCATTTTCAATAAGCGCGGATGATTGTTATTTAGATGAGTATCAAAGTAGAGGAAATGTCTCCATTTCTAAAGAAGAATCAGAGAAACATCCTGAATATATGTGCGATTATGGTTCCATTTCATGGGATTTAAAAATAGAAAAAGATATCGCTTTTAATGTTGGTTATGGAGCGGGGTGGCTATTTAGACATCTTCAACTTTTTGAAATGTTTTGGCACGCTGAAGGAATGAAATCTAGATTCTCAGGTACAATATTCGCGGACGGTGAAGAATACACTATTAGAAAAGAAGATAGCTATGGCTATTCCGATAAGAACTGGGGCAAAGATTTTACATCTCCTTGGGTTTGGTTATCTAGCAACAATATGGTAAGTAATATCACTAATAAAAAACTAGAAAACAGTGTCTTTGATATCGGTGGTGGCCGTCCTAAAGTTGGATTTATTGCCTTAAAAGGCAAATTACTAAGTGCTTTCTACTATGAAGGCAAATGCTATGAATTTAATTTCTCTAAATTCTGGACAAATACTAGAACAAAATTTGATTGTTATGAAACAGATACACATATAGTGTGGCATGTCGAACAGAAGACTTGGAATAATAAAATGATTACTGATATAACTTGTTTAAAAGAGGATATGCTTCTTGTTAATTATGAAGCCCCAAACGGAAAGAAATTACATAACCGTTTATTTAATGGTGGTAATGGCGTGGGACGTATTCAACTATTTCATAAAGGCAAACTTATCGATGATATTAATGTCTATAATGTTGGTTGTGAATATGGGGAATATGGACTACCGACCATCTCTTATAAAAAACGATAAGCAAGATGCATTTACGCTGAATTAAGTCGTCCAAGAATAACGGGCGGCTTTTTTTGTCGTCGTCGGAAGCCCTTATATACACGTATATAACTCGTTCTGGCTAACCCCGGTCAGTCCACGTCGCACGATATGTGATGAAATGAGCGAAAATAGCCGTCGTCAGAATCGTGTCCCAGATGGCTGTTTTGAGAGAGTGATTTCCGTCCTTCTCACGATTATCAGTGGCGTCATGACTCATAGAAGAAGCAAGGCCGTCCGAAAGGGCGTTTTTTTGTGGAAATAAGCATTGATATCAATTGATTAAAAATCACTTTTTATGATATAATATATTTATATTAAGGAGGTATAAAAATGCCTACTAAAAACGAAATATTAATATACAATTTGCCTGATGGAACTTCAAATGTAGAAGTTTATTTAACTGAAGACGATTTATGGATGAATCAAGCTTCTTTGGCAAAATTATTTCAATCATCAACTCAAAACATTACAATGCATATCCGTCATATCTATGAAGAAGGTGAGCTTAGCGAAACTTTAACATGTAAGTCAAACTTACAAGTTCAAAATGAGGGTGGTAGAACCGTTAAAAGAACTATTAAGTTGTATAACCTAAAAATGATTATTGCTATCGGGTTTCGCGTTAAAAGCTCTACTGCAACTGCTTTTAGAGTGTGGGCAAATAATATCATTACTGAATATATGATTAAAGGGTATTCAATGGATGATAAGCGTTTAGAAGACCCCGAGAAATTCGGTAGAGATTATTTTGATGAATTATATCTTAGAATTAGAGCAATTCGTGCCTCCGAGAAAAGGTTCTATCAAAAGGTATTAGATATTTACTCAACGAGTATTGACTATAACAAAAACGACGAACAATCAATTGAGTTTTTCAAAACAGTTCAAAACAAACTTCATTATGCAATTTCTGGAGAAACTGCTGCGGAACTCATTTATCATCGCGCTGACGCGACCAAAGACAATATGGGTTTAACATCTTGGAGAGGAGAACATGTTCAAAAAGCCGATGTGACTATTGCAAAGAATTATCTTTCTAAAGAAGAAATTGATTCTTTGAATCAGATTGTGAACATGTATTTGGACCACGCTGAAAGAATGGCCAAGTCAAACATTCCTATGCATATGAACGATTGGATTGAAGCGCTTGATGCATTCTTAAAATTTGAAAGAGCAGACATTCTTATTGGGGCGGGTAAAATATCTCATGCTCTTGCAGAACAAAAAGCCCATAAAGAATATGAAAAATATGATACAAATAGACAAATAACAATGTCTGCTGATTTAGACAAAGAATTGCTTGATGTGTTAAACAAAAAGAAATAATTATGGATAAAAAAGAACTTGGTGCAAATATAAGATCCACAAGAAAAGCAAAAGGATTATCCCAAAACCAATTAGCGGAGCTTATGGGATATAAAGATCACTCTACTCTTGCAAAGGTGGAGACTGGTGTAAATGATATTACTGTTGAAACTCTTTATAAATATGCAGATAAGTTAGAAATTGATGTTCAAACTCTTTTATCTATCAAATCCGAATTAGATATCTTTAATGATTTTTGTGAAGAAAACAAACTAGATATCTTTTTATCAACAAAGATGCCTAAGGGATATGAGAAATCGAACGGAACATTTGATATTACAAAGAAATCCTTATTTTACAATGTCAGTTATTTGAAAGAACTTCCATATTATGAAAGAATCTTTTATCTATTCCATGAATTAAGACACGCTGATCAATATTTTAATCCGCAAAAATATAGTGAAGAAATAAAACTTAGCAGTAGATACTCTATTATGTTTGATGGCACATGTTCTAAACTTATCAACAACAATTGGAAAGAATGCAAACTAAACGGAAAAGAAGAATATTACATTAATTTATACTTAAATCAACCTTATGAAATAGACGCTAATCAATTTGCATATCAAGAAACTAAAAAGATTGTTGGTAAATCAAAAGAGTTAGATAAATTAATTGATTTTTGGACACCTAAAGAAACATTATCGTTTGAAGAAATTAAAGATATCTATAAGCAAATTGATAAGCTTTGTGAGTGAATAGCACTGTTGAAATCGTGTCCCAGATGGCTTTTTTGAGAAAAACAATTTTTGAAAACAAGTGGCACATCTGTGGCACTATATAAAATATAATGATTACGTTAAATAAAGCGAGGAACTAATTATGCCAAACAAAGTAGAAGTAAAAGTATATCCACCATTAACGGAAGAAGAAAAAGAAGCGATTATCGCGAGACATAGAGAACTCGTCGATAAGCTCAATAAACTTCTTCCTCCAGGACAGAAAGTTTCTTTTGATGAGAATCTTAAAGATCGCCTCAATAATCCAAAAGAAGTCGCTGTTTACCGCATCGGTCAAGAAGCAAAGGCGATTAAAGCAGAGCAAGAAAAAATCTATAAAGACATGGTTGATAAATACGGCAAGCCTACAGGAAACAATAAAAATCCGTTTGACCGCAATGTCTCCACTTTCTTTAGAACAGATAACACTAAAGATGCGCAAGATCATAATGAAAAGGTCTATCAAGACTACCTTCATTATCCAAATAAACTCGCCTATGTCCGTTATAAGGATGTGATGAAGATCAATCCTCAAGATATCTTAGACTGCAAAGGCGACAAACTAAAACTCGCGGAATATTATCAGAAGAACTACCGCGCGATTAAAGATGCCTTTGAATACGGTAACGCCTTCAAATATGTCGATATGACAGCTGGGATGAAAAACGCTAAAAACTCTATCGAAGAACTCACTAATTTAATCGGTGGTTTAGATAAACAATATACTGAAATCGCTTCCTCAATCGATTATTTCGCATTCCCAGAAATCGATGGTCCACAAGCTCAAATCTTAATGCTCAAATGTGGGGACTTCATAAGCCAAGAACCAAACAATAAGACTTATATGACGATGGTGCAAAATAAACTCATCGAAGGAAAAGAAGACATTTTCACTGTCTTTGAAAACATGAAGAAAAAAGGTGCAGATTTCTCCAAAGGAGGAATCATGGCCTATAAGCCAATTAAGAAAGATAATTATAACGGCTATGAACAAGAAATAGCGTTAAGAGATTTCTTCCCTGTTGCTCTAGGTGATGTCGATGGTTCATTTGATAATAACCTCATCGGTCATGAACAAGAAAATGTCAAATATATCTTAAAACCAAGAACACCAGATGAAATCAAACGCATCCAACTCATCTGCTTTGATGCCTCGTATCAATATGCGAATGAATGGAGAAAAAGATTTACTCAAAAGACTAATCTCACGTCAATTGATCCAAAAAGATGTGAAGATAGCTTAAAAGCGAGCTGGTTCTCTAGATGGTTTGGTAGAAATTCTGCCCAATACGATTACTTGATGAAAGCATACAAGGAATTCAATGATCCTCGTCATAAAGATTATTTAAACGAAGATAAACTTAGAGAAGCTGCGGTCAATTATCGTACGAGAAAAGCAGGACAAGGCTATACTGGTCGTGGTAGTTCCGTCGACGATAGAAGAATGAAATTCGCGGATGACATCATCGCGACTTGCGACCAATGCAAAGAAGAGAAAAACGCTATCTTTGCAGAAATCGATAGTGAACTCCTCCATGGTTATCCACCACACAAAGAACCGGCGATTGAAAACCCTAATGTTGTCGAGGAAAAAGCAAACGATAATAAGGTAAATAAAAAAGAAATAGTTAAAGAAAAGAACATTGAAGAAGTTGAAAAAAACGACAACGATATCGTCTTAAAATAATATCAACTAACTAAGCCGCCATATGGTGGCTTTTTTAATAGCGCAGTATTATAACGCAGTGGCAACAAACACCTGAGGTAATAATTAAGAAGTGGCAATCGATAAGAAAAATAACGTGATAGTGGAAAATTAATTATCACATCACTATTAAAATATTGTAAAATATTTATAATGACTACTATTGATCAAATCATCGCAGAAAAGCTTGGGGCAATTCAATTTGGAGATTGGCCTTTTGGTAACTTCATTTTATGTGTCATCGCCTTAGTTCTTTCTCTTGTTCTCTGTGGCCTTATTGGTTATGAAAGAGAAATAAAAGGAAGTAACGCTGGTTTTAGGACCCATCTTCTTGTCGGCATTGGTTCTTGCGTTATTATGATTGTTTCTATCTACGGTTTTCCGGCAGTTGAAGGCACAAAAAGAGATGTTGCTCGTTTAGCTGCAGCAGTGGTTACTGGTGTTGGCTTTTTAGGTGCAGGTGCTATTATGCATAGGAACGCAGGTATTACTGGTTTAACAACTGCCGCAACTATCTGGGTCTCAATGGCAATTGGTCTAGCTTGTGGTTCGATGAACTTCATCCTCGCTACTGGAGGAACAATCCTCATCCTTATCGTTTTAATTACATTAGGAAGATTTGAAGTATATTTCAGCAAGAAAAAAGGACCACAAATCACATTAAAAGCAACACGAAATGTACCGGTTATCTCTCATCTTCTTGAAATCAGTGAACAATCTGAATGCAGTATCCATAATTTACAAATGGAATCATTAGAAGGTGATGAGATATAGTTATCCTTTGGCTTATATGCAAACAACAAAGATTTTGATTTAGTGATATTCCTTAGTAAACTCGAAAAGATTGAAGGGGTCAAATCCGTCACCTCATCGCGACCAAAATATTATCAATAATGACTGTCTGTGATGACAGTCTTTTTTATATTATTTCTTTTCCTATATAATATTTTTGTATCTCATTAACAATATATGTATCCAAGGGATGCATTATTGATTGACCCCTAGGGGTCGCTTTTTCTTCCTTGGTAAAATATATAAGGATAGTCGCGGGACCTCTATAATATTTTTACTGCTAGACAGTCTGATTTACATACTGAGGACGCGGCTTCCCTATTAAACGTTGTTTGTAGGATGAGGCACAGACCTTCTATTTGAGATATTACGTTAGGGAAGCTAAGCGAATTGCCCAAAGTAACTATCCAAAAGGAGGTTTTATTTATGCCTACTTATTATGTGGGTATTGATGTCAGTAAGTTTAAGCACACCTGCTGCATCATCAATGAAAATGGAGAAGTGATCAAAAAGAGTTTTGACTTCTCCAATTCAAAAGAAGGATTTGATTCATTGATAGAAATATTTAAATCAATTGATCAATCTGAATCATCATTTCAAATAGTGATGGAAGCAACTGGTCATTATCACGAATGTTTATTTAGATATCTAGTTGCTAATAATTACTTAGCTCAAATTAAAAACCCTGTCGTGATAGCAAGATTTAAACAATCTGAATATCTCGACAAGGCGAAGACTGATAACCTTGATGCACTTCTTATTGCCCAATATGCATCAAAGCATCCATTCAGTCCTTCTATGCTTAAATCATACAACATTGAAAGAATTAGGCGAATATCAAGAGCCAAATATTTTCTATATCAGAATAAAGAAAGAACGATTAATCATCTTCATCGATATTTAGATGAATCTTTTCCAGAATTAATCCCTTTCTTAAGAAAAAGAGGAGATATTAAGCGATATCAAGGTCGTAATTTATTTGATTCTAAGACTACTTTGTGGCTTCTTGAAAACTTTCCATCCGCGAAGAAATTTTCTAATGCAAGAAGTGAAACAGCGGAGAAACTAAGAAGAATGTCTAAGGGTGCATTTAGCTTAATTAAATTCAACGAGCTTAGAAATATTGCTAAAAATTCTATCGGTGTTTCATTCCAAGAAACCGAAGAAATAATAATTCAATTAGTTCAAGAACTTAGAAACATCCAAGAAAGAAACGACAAACTAGATGAACTTTTAATCCCCTTAATTGACGAAACATCACCTAACTTATTAACTGTTCCTGGGATTGGTTACCGTTTAGCGGGTCTACTTATTAGTGAAATAGGAGATGCGTCAGAGTTTCCAAGTGCAGATAAAATAATTAAATTTGCAGGACTTGATGTTAGAGTCTATCAATCTGGAACTGTTGAAAAGCATGGGGCGATTAGAAAAAGAGGATCGCCTTTACTTAGATATGCATTATTCCAAGCAGCGGAGAAAGCTCGTATTCATTGCCCTGAAATTGCAGAATTCTATTCAAAGAAAAAGTCTGAGGGAAAACATCCGATTTGTGCCTTAACTCATACAGCAAGAAAGATACTTCGAATTGTTTGGGCTTTATTAAAAACTGGGCAAAACTATAGTCAATCTATCTCTGATTAGTGCTTAAATCAGTGAATATTTTAAAACTCTATCTTTGATATAGTTTTTTCGTCGTGGACTTTAAGAAAAAAATACTTGATAATTGTAGGTATGTATAACATTGCTATTGTGGAAGATAACGATAACGACGCGGAACTTTTACAGTCGTATATCGTTAACATCTCTGAAAAAGAACATAATGAATATAACGTCATCCGTTTTCACGATGCGACTTCATTTTTAAAAGAGTATAAACCGATATATGCAGTCGTTCTTTTAGATGTGGAAATGCCGAATATGAATGGGGTGGAAGCTTCTAGTGAACTTCGTAAGATTGATAAGTCCTGTTCTATAATATTTGTCACTAATCTGATTCAATACGCGCAGAAGGGGTATGAAGTAGATGCGGTGGCTTATCTTATTAAACCAGTTCAGTATTTTGACTTCTCTTTAAAATTTAAAAAAGCGATATCCTTATATTCTTTAAATGAAGATAAAGATTATTTAGTGAAAGCTGGTAAAGGAATATATCACATCTCCACGAATAAATTGATGTTTGTGGAAGTGATTAGACATAGGCTTTATTACCATCTCGTCGATGAAGTGATTGAGGTGACAGGAACAATCTCAAAAGCAGAAGAAGAGCTTAAAGGTTATGGCTTTTTAAAATGCAATCAATGCTATTTAGTTAATCCGCATTATATATCTAAGATTGAAGGACTAGAACTTACAGTGGGTAGCTCAGTTTTGCTCATCTCTCGTCCACGAAAGAAGATATTTTTAGAAGAACTCGCGAATTGGTATAGTGGGGTGAAATAGTGATACAAGATGTTTTAGCAATCTTTGTCCAAGTGATATTAGAATTCATCATTGAACTCGGTGCTTTTATCATCATCGTTTTCTATTTCTTTAACCGAAAAGAGAAATTTATCGGAAGATTCTTCCTCGCACTCTTATTCGTCCTTGTAGTTGGGTTTGGTCTATCATTCTTCTATTATTATTTTGGAGATACTTTATGGGGCAGAGTCCTCGTCTATCTCGCTTTATTCGCGGCCTTTATCCCCGCGACAAAATTCGTCGTCAACGAACAGTTTGTGCCAGTGATATTTTATTTAGGGGTGGCTTATGCGATTCAAAATATCGTCTATAAGATATGGCTCATCTTCTTCGTCTTTGTGGTCAATAACGACTGGGATTTATTATGGGGTGATAATTATAATCTCATCTACCATATCGTCTATTATTCATTCCTCGTGATAATGATAGTGGTTACCGCTTTGGTGTTCCGCTTCTTCTTCCATAAGAGCTTAAGCGATAGGATATTCAGCAAGAGAATATTATTTGTAACGATGTTTTGTTTATTAACCACAGTAGTCCTTTGTTCTTTTGAAGATATTGCTTTTAAGAATATGTCCACGGGAAGAGAACATCATTTCGATAACAACACATTATTACTACTTAGACAAAGCGGGAACTTATTATCCATTCTTTCCTGCGTTCTTGTCTTATATTTATCTTCTAAAGCGATTAAAGAAAACCATTTAGCAAACGAAGTGGAATATCTCGAACATACGATTAAACAGTCCAAACAACAATATGAAATATCGAAAGATACGATTGAGATGATCAATATCAAATGTCATGACATCAAATATCAAATCCGTTCTTTAGCGAGCGCGGGTAACTTTAATCAAGAAGAGTTGAAGAAATTAGAAGAATCGGTCAATATCTACGATTCTAAACTAGATACTGGTAACCAGATGTTAAACGTTCTTTTATGGGAGAAATCTTCCTTCTGCAAACAGAATAATATCAATTTTGGTTGTATGGTTGATGGGACGATCTTTGAATTCATGGATAGTGGGGACCTCTACTGTCTATTTGGTAACATCATCGATAACGCCTTAGAAGCGGTGAAGAACATCAAAGATGAAAAGCAGAGAATCATCAATATCTCCACCCGTAAAAGAGGGAATATGATCTTTATAGATCAAGACAATTATTATCATCAAAAATTAGAATTTAATAATGACCTTCCAGAGACCACAAAGGAAGATAAAAACTTCCACGGCTTTGGTCTTAGAAGCATTAAAATTATCGCGAGAAAATATGGGGGAGAGATGTCGATTTCGACCTCTAATAACGTCTTCCATTTATCAATAATACTCACCGACAATACGACAAAATAAGTAACGAAATTGCAGTTTAGGTAAAGTAATTGCCACTATCTTTTTGCTGTTTTAAGGTATATATGTGAAAACTTTATTGGCCAAAACATCGCAGTTAATCTTTCTATGTGGGCTTTTATCTGCGTGTACGCATAGTGGGGGACCAGTAGTTCCTAAAGAAGGTGAAGCGCGTAAATTAGTCTCAGAAAATGATTATCTCGTCGATTTCTCAAAAGGCTATTCCAACGAATTCTTCTTCGCGAATGGCTATAAAAACGGCGATCCATTCATGTGTTATTGGTCAAGCGAAGCTGGCCAACTCGTCGATGGCAGTATGAAATCTACTCTTTATAAACAAGGAGATAGATATTACGGGATGGAATATCGTTCGAGAATGATGAATTACCATTATGGCTATTATGCGGTCAATATGAAAGCCGCTTATTGTCCAGGGGTTATCTCATCTTTCTTCACTTACACGCATAACCCTGTGTGGGATGAAATTGATATCGAATTCTTAGGAAACAATCCGACGCATGTACAGTTCAACTATTATACAAGCGGAAAAGGTGGGCATGAATACATCTATAACCTCGGATTCGACGCCTCAAAGGATTTCCATGAATATGGCTTTGAATGGAACAAAGATTCAATCTCCTGGTATGTCGATGGAGTGAAAGTCTACACGGCGACAGAAGAGATTCCAACTCATCCGCAGTACATCATGATGAATCTATGGAATGTCACTGGACATGACTTATGGGCGGGAAGATTCATCGATGGCACTCTTCCAGTATCCGCCTACTATAAATATTTCGCGTATATACCAGCAAATAGCTGAATATATAAATAAAATCATTAATAATTTTGGAGGTATCAAAATGCAAAAGAAATTATTACTCGTCGTCACAGCATTAGGGGCTATGACCTTAGCCGCTTGTGATCAAGGCAAAACTTCTGGTATTGTTGCTGATCCGCTTAATGCGACGATGATCGCTGACTTCTCAAAAGGGAAATCAGAGGAAGTTTATGCTTCCGATGGATGGAGCAACGGCCAACCATTCAACGCAGTTTGGACAAATGATAACATCACTTATTCGGATGGAAAAATGAAGTTATCAATCCAAGACAAAGAAGCGGAAGCAGATGGGGTTACATATCCTCATACAGCCGGTGAAGCTCGTACTCACAAACTATATGGTTATGGTGATTACGAAGTGAGAATGAAACCAACTAATGTCGTTGGTAGTGTTTCCACATTCTTCACTTACACAGATAAGTGGAATAAGGTCAATGGTGTGGAAAACAAACACGATGAAATCGATATCGAATTCTTAGGAAAAGATACGACAAAAGTGCAATTCAACTATTTCGTCGGTGGTCAAGGCGGACATGAACACATGCACGACCTTGGTTTCGACGCGAGCCAAGGATTCCATAACTACGGTTTCCGTTGGGCTGAAAAATCCATCACTTGGTTTGTCGATGGTCAACCAGTTTATCAAGTCAATAAAGATAACCCTGCAGAACTCCCAAGCCAAAATGGGAGAATGATGGCTTCTTATTGGCCATCCTCATTAGCTTCTTGGAGTGGTACTTATGAAGGACCAAGCGACAAGACTTGTGAATATGAATGGATTAAATCCTCAGGCAATACAATTTATGCGGATGGCGAAGCTCCAATTCCTCCATTTGATAATAAGATCAATTGGGATAGCATCAGCAAAACTGATTTAGAATTTGGTGCGGATCCAACTGATACTGGTTATACAGTCACTAAGGCTGATGGTGTTACGACTATTGCCTATGACCAACCAAAAGCCTGGAAGAACGCGCAAGCGGAAGCTGTTGATGTGGTCAATAGCAATGACGCAGTTTCATTAGTCCTTAAAAATAATAGTGCGACTGAATCAACCATTAGAGTTGATGTTCAAGGTGAAAACAAAGTCGGTAACCGCGATGCGTTAAATGAAATGGCGATCGCTTATGGCACTGATGCGGAAGTTACTACTGACCTCGATTGGGGTGGAAGTAAACTCACTTTAGCCGCCGGTGAAGAAGCGAGATTAGTCGTCAAATATGACGTTACTACTAATAGAGGTTTAGCGAAAAACATCTTAATCTTCGCTGACTCATTATCCGAAGCCCCAGCGGCTCACCAAGGTGGCAATATCACAGTCAAAGATATTAAGTTTGGCAGTACAACTGGTACTCCAATCGTTCCACCTACACCAGAGCCAACTCCAACTGAAGATCCATGGGAAGATATCGACCCAGTCGATGTGACTTTCACTGGAGGAGCTGACTATACAATTACTAAATCTGAAGGTGTTACTAATGTTACATATACCCAAGCTTCTAACTGGGAAAATCTTAGCGCAGATATTAGAAGCTTAGCCAATGGTGAAAATGATGCTGCCGGTGTCAAATTTAAAAACAATGGAACAACTAATGTCGCGGTGAGAGTTGACATTCAAGGTGTTACTAAAGTTGGTAATACTGACTGCTTAAATACAAGCGCCTCTGCTTCTGATGGTAGAAATGTTTCTACTGATACTGAATGGGGTGGAAGCTCATTCACTTTAAAGGCAGGCGAAGAAGTAGTTATCACAATCAATTATGCTACTGACACTGATAAAGGCGCTGCTAAGAACTTATTAATCTTCTTAGACTCTTTACAAGGCACTCCAAAAGTGAACAACGGTAATGTCTCCATCTCAGAAGTGAAATTTGGTAATTTCGATGATGAAGTTCCTGCTACTCCAACACCAGCTCCAGTTGATCCAGAACCAACTCCAACACCAGAGCCAGGTGATGAACCATATGATGATACTGTCGTCGTTCCAGCAATCAGTGAAAACGCAGTAGCGTTAAGCTTCTGGAGCAGCGATGCGACTAGTTATCCAGCTGTCAGTGGTGATAGCGGTAAATCCGTCTCCGTTACTTATTCTGATATTGCTGCCTCTGCATATAAGTGCATCGGTGCAGAATCATTAGCAGGTATTACTGACCTCGCTTCTGTCAACCAAGTCAAAGTCACTGTGACAAACAAAGGTTTAAAATCTGCGAATATCCGTATTGACACTAAGAGTGCTGCCGGTGCCCATTTACAGTCCGGTGCCGCTATCGCTGGTGAAGAAGGCGATTACAGCGGTTTAGACTTTAGCAGTGAAGGAACTAAATTTGTGGTTGCTGCGAAGAAATCCGTCGTTGTGACTATTGATTTATCCGGTGCTGCTACATTAGGTGAATACATTTTCTTCCTCGATTCTATCGGTGCAGACGCCACTAGTGGTAAGATCGTTCTCTCAAGCTTTGAATTTGCTGCTAGTGGAGAACCAACTCCAGAGCCAGGTCCAGAACCAACTCCAGTCGATCCAGAACCAACTCCAGTCGATCCTGATCCAACTCCAGTCGATCCTGATCCAACTCCAGTCGATCCTGATCCAACTCCAGTTGATCCAGTAGTGGTTCCAGATTTAGATGAAGATGCTGCAGCTTTAACTTTCTGGAAGAGCACTGAAGATTACACAATAGCTTCTAGTGAAAGCAATAAAATCTTATCCGTTTCCTATTCTGAACTCGTTGGTAATTCCTATGGCTGTGTTGGCGCGAACGATTTAAGTGGTGTAGTTTCTGCAACTACTGATACTGTTTCCGTTAACATTACTAACAAAGGTACTGCTGATGCAAAAGTCCGTATTGATACACATCACAAGACTAGTGATACAACTAGTAATCCACTTCACGTCTCTGCTTCAGCCACTGGCGATATCGTTGGTACTGTTGATTACTCTGGTGAAGGCGTTATCTTAACTGTCAAAGCTAATAGCAACGCGAACTTAGTTATTACAATTGATCAATCTAGTGAATTATTCGATAAATTAGTAATCTTCGTTGATTCCTGCAATGCAACTGCTGATAAAAAGAGCGGTGAAGTCGTCTTCTCAAGCTTTGTCTTCAGCGGTGAAGCCACTCCAACACCAGAGCCAGGTCCAACTCCAACACCTACACCAACTCCAGTTGAAGATTTACAATTAACTTTCACTGGTGGTGAAGGATACGCTGATTTAGTCACTGGTACTCCAGTTAAATCCTTAACTGTTTCCTATACTGATCTTCCAGGTAACGGCTATGCAAATTTCGAAACCGATGTTTCCGCTGTTACTGGTTTAGCTGATAACAATATCTTCAAATTCCAAATTGTCAATAATGGTGCAAATATGGCGAAAATCCGTATTGATACATTAAGTGGCACTGCTCATATCCACACAAACATTCTCACAGCTAATGACTGGGGTGCTTGGATCCAAGGTGAAGGTAGTGTTGTCCAAGTTGGCAATGGTCAAACTGTTCAAGTCGGTATTACATTCGACCAAGCTGCTGGTGAAAAACCATTAACTAGATTAGTGTTCTTCGTCGATTCCTGCAATGATGCTGCCGGTAATAAAACTGGTGAAGTGGTCTTATCTGACTTTGAATTTGATACTGTTTATGATTGGACCAAAGTGAGCAAGACTGACGCTACATTCACTACAGACGATACATCAATTTACTCAATTGAAAAAGAAGATGGTGTTTCAACTATTACTTATACAGGTGCTAAAGACTGGGCAAACCTCAACACATACCTCGCTGGTGTTGAAGGCGACTACAATGCTGTTCAATTAAGATTTAGAAATAAAACTAACACAACAGCATCCATTCGTATTGACCTCAAAGATCCTTCTTGGAGTGCTACCAACTTAACAGTTGTGGCTGAAGTCTTTGGTCGCCCAGAAATCCAAGCTAATGCTAATGGTGAAACAACAATCACTCTCTATGATTCTCAAATGATGGATATTACCTTCCATTACACTGATGATTTAGGATTTGTCCTCCTCTTCGTTGATTCTATGCAAAGTGAAGCCCACAGTGGTCAAATCGCTATCGAAAGTGTGAAACTTGGTAATATCGCGTAATTAATATAGTTATGAAAAAAGGTAAATTATCAAAAATATTACAAACGATTGGCATGGTGCTTGTCGCCGGAGTGGTGATCGGTGTTAACGTCGCCGTTAACAACTTCTCCGAAATCATCTCCATCTACTTAGGTGGTTTCGGTGCGGACTTCTCAGAATTTGATTCCTCCGCTGGTAACAACATGTGTCAAGAAATTGAATCCGAAGGTGTCGTTCTTCTTAAAAATGACGGCGCTGCCTTACCATTAACTAATAAAAACGAAAAAGGCAAAATCCCAATCGCGCTATTTGGCTGGGGTGCGACTGATGGAGGATTCATCACTTCTGGAAGTGGATCCGGTGGATCTGCGGAAAGAGGTTCTGGTAAACTCGTCACATTATTAGGTGCTCTTGAAGGGCAACCAGCAATGACTAGAGACGGGAAAGAAACTTTACCAGAAGTTAAAGGCCAATTCGAATACTATCATCCATTAATGGATATGTATTCTTCTTATAAAGCTGGTAGAGATAGAGGAGACTATTGGAATGCGGCTTACCCATTCTTCAACCTCATCGAACCAACTGTTGATAAAGTCCAACCACATATTGCCGGGGCGAAAGAATTCTCTAACACAGCGGTTGTTGTGATTGCCCGTGCGGGTGGTGAAGGACAAGACATTCCTCGTATTCAAAAGAAATTCGAAAGTAATTTAGACGATTATTCACGTACATACCTCGATATTTCTAAAGAAGAAGAGGACATGCTCAATCTCGTAAAAGAAAGCTTTGAGAAAGTAGTGGTCATCATCGATGCTTGTAATGCGATGAACCTCTCCTTCTTAGACGATCCAAAGATCGATGCGGCGATTTCTATCAGTGGTGCTGGTCAATCCGGCGCGGTTGCTATCGCGGACATCCTCTCTGGTAAAATCAATCCATCTGGTAAAACTGTTGATACATATGCTTATGATTTCTCAACAGCAGCGACATTCGCGAACGCCCCTGACTGCCGCGAAATTAACGGCGAAAAAGGTGGCATTAGAAAATACACTAATTCCGACCAAGTTTACGTCGATTATGCTGAAGGTATCTATAACGGATATCGCTGGTATGAAACAGCGGATGCGGAAGGATTCTGGAATAGCGAATATGCGAAGACTAGATGGGGTGTTGAAGGATATGATCAAGTCGTTCAATATCCATTCGGATATGGCTTATCTTACACTTCATTCACTCAAGAAATCCTTAGCATTTCCCCAGCGGATAATAGTTATATCACTCCTGAATCAGAAATTAAGGTGACTGTGAAAGTCACTAATACTGGAACAGCTATGGGTAAAGAAGTTGTCCAATTATATTTCAATCCTCCATATACTGCTGGTGGGGTTGAAAAAAGTGCGGTCAACCTTGTGAGTTTTGCAAAAACTGGCTTAATAGCCCCAGGAGCATCAGAAGAAATTACCTTAACTTTTAAAGGCTCCGATATGAAGTCTTATGATACGGAAAATAAATCCGGTGTTGTCGGTAGTGATGGTGGTTATGTCTTAGAAGCTGGTGAATATGAAGTTTCACTCCGTTCCGATGCGCATAACATCATCGATTCTGTTAATTACTTTGTCGACACAAGTGCCGCGATTGATGAAGAAACAGTGCATAACCGTTTCACCGGTGAGAGTGTCACTAAAGGTGATGTTTCTATTGATGGTAGAGACACAAATGAAGGTATTACTTATTTAACAAGAAATAACTTCAAAGATACTTTCCCTGCTCCAAGAGCGGCGAGAGCAAGATCAGATAAGATGCCTGCTGATGGTTGGTTACCAACTGATGTGGACACAACTGTCATGCCAACTCAAGGTAAAGCTGGTGAATACCGTTTATATAAAGATGACAATAAATTAAATGAAGAATTAGTCTTAAGACTTGGTAAAGATTATAACGACCCATTATGGGATGAAGTTCTTAACCAAGTGACAGTTGACGAATTATATGGCGTCATCCAAGGTGGTGGATTTAGAACTAAAGCGGTTAATTCCGTTGGTAAACCAGAACACTTAGACTTAGATGGTCCAAGTGGTCTCAACCAAGAGATTAACGCGGGTGGTTCTTCTACTCCTGTCTTCTGGACAAGCTTCCCAATTGAAACAGCGATTGCCCAAACTTGGAATGAAAATATCTCCTTACGTTTCGGCTTAACAATGGGCTATGAAGCTTATGTGACTGGTGTCGCGGGTTGGTACGCACCTGCCGCGAACATCCACCGTTCACCATTTGATGGACGTAACTTCGAATATTATTCTGAAGATCCTCTCCTCTCTGGTAAGATGTGTGCGAAGACAATCGAAGGGGCGACTGATAACGGCTTATACTGCTATCTCAAACACTTCGTTGTTAACGAAACAGAAAATAAGAGAGAAGGCTTATTAACTTGGTTAAATGAACAATCATTAAGAGAAATCTATGCCCGCTCATTTGAAATCACAGTTAAAGAAGGTGGTGCGAACGCGATCATGTCTGCCTTTAATAGATTAGGGGCAACTTGGTGTGGCGGTAACTATGGCTTATTAACTGGTGTTCTTCGTGATGAATGGGGATTTAGAGGCAGTGTCTTAACAGACTACGCGCTTGAATGGGAAATGGGCTTCATGGATATCGACCAAGGCATTAGAGCGGGTAACGATATGTGGCTTAACGGTTTACGTTCTGATTCCATTGGAACGATTAGAGACCGTGGTTCTGCGACTAGTGTGACTGCCGCGAGAAAAGCGACAAAGAACATGCTCTATACATTCTGCAATACGATGTATCGTCAATCCGAATATTTAAAGAATCCAGTGAAAGACGCACCTGCTTCCACATTAGTGGGCAAGACTTCTCCAAGCGCAGCTAAGACTTGGATCTGGATTATCGTCGGCGTTGATGTTGTCGCGGTGATTGGTCTCGGTATTTGGGTCTACTTCTGCTATTTCCATAAAAAGAAGGAAAAGAAAGGTGAAAAACCTATCGAAGAAGTAAATTCCTCTAATAACGAGAAACAATCAGAATAAAAATAGTTTTCACTACAAAACAAGGTGACGTTTGCCACCTTGTTTTTTTTGTCGTGTATTATTAATGCTAAAAACTATTTATAATTAGACTAAGGAGTAATTGAAATGAATATTCGCGCGTCTGCTGATATAAGAACTAACTATAACGCGGTTATAGAAGAATGCCGACAAACAGGTGAACCCATTTACTTAACGAAGCATGGAAAAGGCGATGCAGTGGTAATGGATATTGCTTCTTTTGAAAGACGCGAACAACTGTTGCGCGCTCAACAAATGGTTTTAGAAGCATATATTGATAATCTATCAGGAGTAAAAACATTCTCCACTGATGAAGTGAAAGCAATAATGGAAAAAATATAATGATAGATACAAAACAAGGTGACATTTGCCACCTTGTTTTTTTGTTTTTTATAAACTTTTTATATAATTAAGAGCTTCTAATATGACCTTATCCATATCGTAATACTTGTATTGGCCAAGTCGACCACCGAAATGGACATTAGATAGCTTATCAGCCTCTATTTTATATTTTTGATATAGTTCATTATTTTTATCGTTGTTAACAGGGTAATATGGTTCATCTCCAAGTTTCCAAGAAGAAGAATATTCTTTAGAGATGACGGTCTTATCTTGTTTACCAAATTCGAAATGTTTATGTTCGATGATACGGGTAAACGGCACTTCATATTCCGTATAATTGATGACGGCATTGCCTTGATAATCAGGGATATCTAATGTCTCTGTTTCAAATCTCACCGTGCGATATTCTAGTGGTCCATATTTATATTCAAAGAATTGATCGATTGGACCAGTATAAATAATTCTACTGGCGATTTGTTCAAAATACTGGCGATTTGCAAAAAAATCAGCGTTTAATTTTAAATCGATTTTTTCAAGCATTCTATTGATGATTTGGGTATATCCTCCAATGGGAATACCTTGATAGATGTCATTGAAATAATTGTTATTAAATTCAAATCTTACCGGCAATCTTTTGATGATGAACGGTGGTAGTTCTGTGCATGGACGTCCCCACTGTTTGGCGGTGTAGCCTTTAATCAATCTTTCATATATCGTTTTACCGACTAAGTTAATCGCCTGTTCTTCTAAGTTCTTTGGCTCTTCGATATGAAATTCTGCTTTTTCTTTTTCGATTCTTTCTTTGGCTTGTTCAGGGGTAGAGATATCTGGCCAGATTTCCACGAATGTATTCATATTAAAAGGAAGGTGATATCTATTTCCTTTATAGATGGCAATAGGGGAGTTTATGAAGTTATTGAACTCCGCGAATTGATTGATATAATTCCAGATTTCTTCATTGGAGGTATGGAAGATATGGGCTCCATAAACGTGGACGTTGATGCCGTGTTCATTTCTTGTATATATATTTCCACCAACGTGTTTCCTTTTGTCGATGACAAGGCATCTATAACCTTTCTTAGTTAGTTCATACGCGCATACAGCTCCATAGAGGCCAGCGCCGACAATGAGATAATCGTATTCTTTTTTCATAAAATAAAAGTCCTATGGATATTTTACCACATAGGACTATTCTTATATAAAGAATTATTGAAATGCAATAACTAACTATCTTTATCATATGTCGACATCAACAGTGATAAAACCAGAGACAGAGTCCTGGGAATTAGGACTATATGAAATCGTATAAACATAGTGGTATGTTCCATCTTTTAAGACCGTTAAAACTTGGTCGTATTTATATTGGAAGCTATATGTTCTATTAGTGATGAGTTCTGGTGATATAGCATAGATGCTTTCAAATACGCCCCAACCAGTGATATTTCTAATTGAATAAATCCTCAAGAGTAATCACCATTTTGTAATCAGACCAATATTCAGTTCTCTTTAGGCCAAATGTAGTTATTAATACTGGGACGATATGACTAGTTTTTTTATTACTAGCAGCTACTAATCTATCAATCTTATTCATTAAGTTAATATGTGCTTCTGTATTCATTTCGTATTCTTTTTGATAGAACTTCATTTCACATAGATTGATGATTTTATCTTTTCTTTCAATTACTAAATCAATTTGACTCCCGTGCTTATTATCTTCTTTTGGCATTAACCATGAAAACTGCATCGTTTGCACTTGTGAGATGCCTAATCTTTTTTTGATGACATCGAGGTGGTTGTAACAAAGATTTTCAAAAGCTGGTCCTACCCAACTGTTTATCACATTTTCATTAAATATATTGTCGCTCAACGATTGTTTATTAGAAATGTGCTTTAAATAGAATAAACAAAATGGGTCGATGACTTTATAACACTTTTCTTTCCCATTTCCTTTATAAGGAATATATTTAAGAATAAAGTCACTATTTTCAAGAGAAGAAAGGGCTTTTGTAATATATAAGCCATCGCTTATACCAAGTCCTTCAAGTAGTTCTTTTCTAGTGTAACCACCAGTTCTTTTTGCTAAAAAGTTAACTATGTCCTTAGATGTTTTTTTGTCGGTGAATGAGGCTTCAAATAAATTGTTATATTCAAGAGATAACTTAGCGTCTTTCGCTACGAATAATTTATCGATATTTTCGTTAAGCGATAATGAAGGATCGTAATAATTTAAATAATATGGAATACCACTGAAAACCATATATATAGAAGCGATGGTGTATAGAGGTAGATTTATTCCTTTAGCAAGGAAAAACTCACGGCATTCGTGGAGTGAAAGTGGCGATAGTCTAATAGAATATGTTAGACGGTTATATAATCCCCCGTGTGCGTTAATTAAATTATTAATAATCCAAGAGGATGATGATCCACATACAATGACCATCAAGTTGTTTCTAGTGCATGCCCAATTGTTCCAAAACCATGAAAAGGCAGCGACAAAACCAGATTTAGGAGTGTCCATCCATGGGAACTCATCTAAAAAAACAACAAGTCTTCCATCTTGGTTTTTGCTTTCTAATAACTTGATAAGCCTTAAAAAAGCTTCATTCCAGTCTTTTGGTTGATTCTTATTTATTTCTCCTGCTAATAGGAGTGAAGAATGGAAAGCTTTTAATTGAGTTTCTAATCTAGAATAATTAGATAATTTAGTTTCTTCAGGAGATAGTCCAGTATGTTTAAAGGCCATATTATTTAAAAAGAGTTCATTGATAAGGAATGTTTTCCCGACTCTTCTTCTTCCATAAACAGCGACTAATTCACTTTTATCACTATTCATAAGGTCAAGGAATTCTTTTTTCTCTTTTTCTCTTCCAATAAGACTCATAGCTTAATCTCCTTTTTTCTTGCAAATATAGTATAACCGATAGTTGTCAAAAAATCGACTAAATTTCTTTATTATTTGACTCCGATGAGGCAAAAGTAGGCTTATAGTTGTCAAAAAATCGACTAAATTTCTTTATTATTTGACTCCGATGATGTTGCCAAAAACTTGCATTTTATTAGCAAATGTCTTTTTTAGTTATAGTTTCGATAATGTTTTAGTTTAAGATAATAAATTTTTCATAAATAAAAGTCCCATGATTTTCACATAGGACTGATATTGTTTTTATAAACAATAATTCTATTGAAGAGCGCTTGCTCTTTCAGAAAGAGTGGCTTCACGAAGTTTGAGGAATTCTTCTTCAACTTTCTTTTCTCTTTCTTCTTGTTTAGCTTTCTTGGCTTCAAGTTTAGCTTTGAGTTCTGGAGAAGCAGCAAGTTTATCAGCGAAGGCTTTTTCTTTCGCGTCTTTCTTAGCTTTTGCAGCAGCTTCTTTCTCTTCTTTGGCTTTTAATTTAATAGCAAGAGCGTCTTGATATTTCTTTTCTTCCGCTTCGAAGGATAAGCCTTGTTTTTCACATTTGGCTTTGAGTTCTTTAACGCGTGCTTCTTCCGCTTCTTTATTGGAATTAGCTTCTTCTAAGGCTAAGCGTTCTTCACTAGAGACATAAGGAATACCACGTGCTGCACAGACAGCCTTTTGGTCTTCTTCAATGGCTTTGTGGTCGCATTTAGAATATTTTTCAACTCTCATGAAGATGAAGAGTAAAGCGATTAAGACATAGCAGATTGTTTCCGCGCCGACGAAAATCCAGAGCATTGGAGTTTGCATTGTTTCTGGGTGGTTTGGATCGTAATTAGAGATTTGTAAGATTAAGTTTAAGATACCAGTGGCAATACCTGTCATACCCGCCATAATGGCACCGTAGATAGTCATTGATAAACCATCAGTGCGTTTGCCGTATAAAGCTTCTTGGTGATCCATGACGTCACCTAATAAGGCAATAGAGAGATACATTGCAGGAGTAGTGCCTAAGGCTTTCACTGCAAAGGAAACGATAGAGATGGCGAATTGACTATTTTCTGGAACGAATGGAACGAGAAGTCCAATGCCACCTCCGATGATGGAGAGGATAGCACCTAAGATGATGGCTTTACCTTTACCAATCTTATTAGAGAGTGGCCAAGCGATAACCATACCTAAGGCAGTTGGAATCGCACCGACAATTGCTAAAGTACCAGAGAAGGCACCACCGTTAGCTGTGCTATATGTGCCATCTGCTCCTTTAAACCATGATGTACAGAAATAGAGTTGCGAAACGTTCTTCATCATACCACCGAGTTGATAGAGGAAGAAGAAGACGATAATGATGAGCCAGAATTTATCTTTACGGCAGATTTTCCATTGCTCTTTAGTAGTGATGGATTTTTGTTCACCTTGTTCACTGTTATCTCTACTCGCGAGAGCGAATCTTTCTTCAGTGACCCTTTCTCTAGTGAAATAATATTCGATAATTGCACCAACAGCAGTGATGGCGATTAAGACGATAGAGAATACTTTAAAGGCGTTATAAGATGCCGCAGTATCAATGACACCACCCTTATCGACGAATAAGAAGCCGAGGAAGAATGGAACGATCATCGTACATAAACCGATGGAGGCTAAGTTACAGGCGTTAGATAATGTGGCAAGTAAGGAACGATCTTTTCCGTTACGTGTGGATAAGTTAACTAACGAACTATGTGGTGTGAAGTATAGTGGGTAAGCGACTGCAAACCATAAGTTATAACCAACAGCTAGAAGAACACAGGCTAAGACTTGTGTGCCGGAATCACTAGTGGCACTGGCAAGTGGAGTGACGATGAATAACATCACTAAAGCGATTAAACTTGCAGGTAATGAGAATAGGATTAATGGTCTAGCTTTACCAGCTTTGAATTTGCTCTTATCCATAAGTTTACCAACGACGATGTTTCCAATGACGACTAAAATGACGGAAACAACTGGTAATAATGTGTTGAATAAAGCAGCCCAGGCCGTGATCCCAAAAATATCAGTGAGATATTTGTTGAGATAGCTCGCGAGGAAGGCATTTGCGATCAACGCAAGGGTTGGTCCAGCGAAATATCCGAGGATCCCTTCTGGGAATAGTTTAGGCTTCGCAGATTTGACTTTTGATGACAATAATGGTGAGTCAAATATGCTCTTTTTAGATTTTGACATAAAATTTACTCCTTTCTTTTATGCTTGTTTTGCAGCCTTTTTTGCTAATTTTCTTTCTTTTTTAAGTTTTTTACCTTCTAAACGGAATTTATGTAATCCTTTGAAGAAGTGACCGTTGAACATCATGATGAGACCATCGAGTTGTTCCCAGTGAATCGCTCCTCCAGTCATTCTAGAAAGACCTCTCATCGGTTGATGATAGACACCCATGATAAGTGTATTCGCAGTCTTAGGATTTGTTTTCTTTAAGAATTTGATCGCTGTTCTAATCACCCAGCCAAAGACTCTTCCGGACCAACCTTGTGCCCAGCGGAGTTGTTGAACTGTCGTATAGTAGTTGACGACGATTCTCTTCTTTCGATGGAATTTGAGTTTTCCTTCTGGGATATCTCTTCCTAAGACATAGGCGAATTCTTTATCAGGGACATCAGTGACTTTACCAGAGAAATATGATGGGCATAATTTCTCTTCATATGGAAGAACATTCGTGGTTCCCTTCATATGATGTCTTTCTCTAAGCCAAATGTCTTTAGAAGAACCACCGATAGAGATATCGTAATCACCTTCTTCAATCTCCCATTTGTTAGTGGCGACATTGAAGTATCTAAATGAATAATCATCGAATGGGATGAAGACTTCTTTTTCTTCTCCTGGTTCGAGTTCGACTTTTATAAATCCTTTTAATTCTTTATACGCGCGGAAGACTTTTGATTTCTTCAGCCCGATATACATCTGAGCGACTTCTTTACCTTTGACCTTACCGATGTTTTTGATTTTGAAGGAAGCACCTTTATCAGATAAGACTAAATCTGCATAGGCGAATTCGGTGTAAGATAAGCCGTATCCAAATGGATAAAGGACATCGGTGTTCGTCTTTTCATAATAACGATATCCGACATAGATGGATTCTCGATATTCCGCAGTGTTTTCGTTTTTATGGAAATAGTTATATGCTGGATAATTCTTATAGAAGAATGGATATGACTCAGAGAGTTTACCAGATGGGTTGACTTTGCCAGTTAAGACATTGACAATCGCATTCGCGGAAGCTTGTCCAGTTAAGTGGCAGTGGATTAAGCCGTCTACTCTCTTCGCGAATGGTAGTTCTACGGCAGAACCAGTGAATAAGCAGACGACGATTGGTTTATCGAGTTTGAAAAGTTCATCTAATAAACGGAGTTGGTTATTAGGAAGCTTCATATTGACTCTATCAATACCTTCCGCTTCAGAGAGTTCATCAAGTCCTAAGAAAGCGACGATAACATCAGCGTCAGAAGCGAGTTTAACCGCGCGGGCCGCTCTGCCTTTGGACCATTTTCCGTTGAGGTGGAAACCTGGTTCATAACCGATGAAATTGATATCAGGGTTTTCGTTTAATAAATCGACGACCTTATCAAGTCTCGTTGGATTAACTAAAGAAGAACCCGCACCTTGATAACGTGGTTTTTCGATGAATTTACCGATGAAAGCAATTTTCTTTTCTTTTGAGAGCGGTAAGACCCCATTATTTTCAAGAAGGACGATACATTCTTCCGCGGCTTTTTGGGCTAATTTATGATTTTCTTCTTCGTTAAATGTGACTGAGCTTTCTTTTAAATTCTTATCAGTTCTTAACGCGAGGTCGATGACGCGGTCAACACAGTCATCGAGGATGGATTCATCTAAAACACCGTCTCTGATTGCTTTGATGATTTCTCGATCAGTATCGCCATCATTAAATGGCATTTCGAGTTCATTATTGGCGAGAAGACCTTTGATACGGTCATCTTCTCCGCCCCAGTCGGAGACCATCACCCCGTCATATTTCCATTCGTTTCTTAAAATGGCATTACAGATGTGTTGGTTTTGGTTGGAATAATCGCCGTTAACAAGGTTATAAGAGGACATGATTGTCCATGGTTTACCTTCTTTAATTGCGATTTCAAAGTTTGTTAAATATATTTCACGTAAGGCTCTTTCATCGACGACAGAGTCAACGTTCATTCTTCTAAGTTCTTGTGAGTTACAGGCAAAATGTTTAACACAGGCTGAAACACCTTGAGATTGAATACCTTGAACGTATTGGGCAGCCATTTTACCTGCTAAATATGGATCTTCAGAGAAATATTCAAAGTTACGTCCACATAATGGGTTACGCTTGATATTGATACCAGGTCCTAATAAGACGTGAACTTTTTCATATATCGCTTCTTTACCAAGGGCTTCACCTATCTCTTTTCCAAGTTCTAAGTTCCAGGAAGAGGCTACCGCAGAAGCAGTAGGGAAGCAAGTTGCTTTAAATGATTCATTAAGTCCGAGGTTATCGGCAGCGGCTTGTTGTTTTCTTAAACCGTGTGGACCATCAGATAAGAATATAGATGGGATACCGAGGCGATCGATGTTCTCGGTTTGCCAGAAGTCTTTCCCACTCATGAGGGAAGCCTTTTCTTGAAGCGTTAATTGGTCGATGATGTCTTGGTGTTTTCTGTTCATTATTTCCAGCCCTTTCTTTTTGCAAATATTTTATAGCCAATGATGGTCATGAGATGCCTGATGCACGGTATTTGTAACCATAATAACCAAGATGGTGAATGGTGTTTCCAAATGCGATACATTTCAGGATTACTCTCTTTAAAGTATTTATATAAATCCTTATATTGAAGATGTCTTTCTTTGCCTTTTCCTATATAGGTGTAGAAATAGACGAGAACTGACATCTTGAATAGCTCATGACGGATATGCCATTTAAGCGGTTTACTCATTGCGTTATATTCATCGATATTGATGTGATCGATAACGGCTTTTTTGACGCGATATTGATGGTCATATTTCTTCGCCATATTCTCTAAAGAGATGGATTGACCTTTTCTACCCACTGTGTACTTATAAATTCCTTTGTCTAAGTAATAGAGGGTCTTCGTGTTCTTGATGACATAGAAGAGGTATTGGTTATCCTCATAGAACGTTTTCTCTAATAAAGGAATATTGATTTCTTTTAATAGAGCAGTTCTTACATATGTCATATGAATCATGAAGAAGTCACTGATGCCAACGCGTGGAAGTCCTTCCCAAGTGACGACATCTTCAATTTTCTTCATATGTCTTTTAAAGGAGATGACAGCTTGTGGAACATTATCATCTTCTTCATAAAAAGAACCATAATCAGCAAGATATAAGTCTGGGTTATTTCCTTTTTCGTTTTGGACTTTGATGACATCTAATAAATGGATCAATCCTTCTTTATCGAGAAGGTCATCGCTGTCGAGAATCTTAAAATATAATCCTTGGGCGAGTTTGATACCAACATTGATACCAGAGCCATGGCCAGCATTCTCTTTATCAACCACTCGGACGAATGGATGCTTATCCGCGAACTCATGAGCGATCTCTGAAGTCCTATCAGTTGAGCCATCGTTGACGACGATGACATCGAGTTCATCATCTCGACCCACGAGAAGAGAATCCAAGCATTGTTGAATATAACTTTCGGAGTTGAATGATGGGATGACAATAGATAGAAATTTCATTGACGAATTCATTGTAATACTTCTTTCTAAAGAAAAATGGAAATTAGCATATATTGTTTTTAATTTGGCATAGATTGCATTTTAACCAGCAAATTAAAGGGCTATTTATACGCTTTCAACATAACTATCTTACAAGAAAAAAACATATAAAAAAACATTTAAAATTTTTAAAGGTCAAATATTTAATTCTTATATATATGATAATTAATTATCAAATAGACAAAACTACAAAGGACAAAATAAGTTAATTAATAAATTGAAAAACACCCCTAAAAATCAACATTATTGACCCTCAATCTCTATAATTAGTTATTAGAGATTAATTATATAAAATGAGGGTGTTTTCTCCCTTTTTTCCATCACTAAAATTTTAATGTCGATTTTGGCATCAATTCTTGCGTTTAACTTACAAAAATATTTTTATGAAATTTCTTTAATTGAGGCAGAATATTTCGCCCAGTTGTAGCTCGTTTGATAAGCGGATAGGTTGTCTTTGCTAACATAGATAGAGGCGGATGAACCGTCTAGTAAATGATCGCCCACTCCAATGGAATTTGGCTTATCGTTTTTGATGATGAGGTGGGTGAGACTACTACCCGAGAAACTATTATCATATAGGAGTCTGATATTATCCTGGATAGTGATTTCTTTAACATTTTTATTTTGGAAAACATCAGGGTTAAAGGCTGCAATCACTTTATTGTTATATCGATATGGAATAGTGATTTTTTCGTCTTCCTTAATTAGTTTAGTGATGATCACTTCATCGTCTTTTTCTGAATATTCGAAATACTCTAGATAAGTATTGTCCCCATCTTTACCGGTATCAGGATTGATTAAAGGAGGTTTATCAACATCTGGTATATCGGTAGGGGAAGTGATATCTAAAGACATCTTGATATCGTTGATCAACCCTTTGCTCCACATGATAACTCCTGATGAATTGAGGTGATAGTTTGTGTCATAGAACCATTCTTTTTCTTTCACCGCGTTATATGGGTTACCCAATATTTCAAAGTTTAATTTGTTGTGTAGATAGTTATAGAAAGTTGTGAGGTCATCTTGATAGTTAATAGCGGCTTCATTCATTGGAGAGAAGCGGTAATACATTGTTGCGCCTTTTTCTTTCACCGCATTAGAAAATTCATTCATCTTATCGATAAAAGTAGTTTCGATGATTGAGGTATCGATGCTTATTGGGTTATTGTTATCCACTCCGTCAAGCATGATATTGCCTTCTCTATTCACTTTGATATCTCCGTATTCGTTGAAGGAAGATGCGGCATAGATATCTTTTGGAGTGGGGATAATTCCTTTAGAGATATAGGAAATCTTTTCCCCGTTAAAAGAGGGGATAGAAGCGATCATGCTTTGCTTCATATGATAATCGAGCTTAAAGAACATATTTTTGTTCTGCTCTAATGCTTTATGCGTTTCTAGTGAGTTATAGTACATCGATAATGTTTGGGATGATATTTCGGGAGAGAGTATGACGATATCATCTTTTTTAATGCTATACCTCGCTGGTAAAAGCTTTAGCGCTTTACCACTCGTCTTCGCCCTTATTGGTGCATTAGTGATTGTGTGTGCAGCGTTTGTTGAATACAAATTCCCAAAAGTTGGACCTTTCATCTCCATTTTAGCGGGCGCTTCACTAACTGCTTCTTTCATCCTCGCAATCAGCGATAGAGTGAACTTCTTAGGCGATGCTTTAATCCCAATGGATTATCCAGCAGAATTCTATTCCGCGATTGGCGCGACTATCACTTGCTTCGTCTTTATCGGCGTGGCAATCATCTTACTCGCTGTCAGTTATTTCATTCCTGAGATTAAACTCGTCAAAGAAAAAGCGGAATAAGAGATATTATTCAAACTCATATTGGGGTGGTGTTAATCATCACCCTTTTATTTATAAATTTTTAATTTCTTTGATTTTTTTATTGATGGTTTCTTCGCTTCCTTTATAGGAATAACCGATGAAGATCGTCTTTTCTTTTTCACCTTTAAGATAGACGAGCTGCGCTTCATCATTTTCTCCGTTGATTTCTACACCTTGAACGATATCTCTAGGGAATTTCTTATCTTCGTTCGCGTATATATCAACAAAGCCAAATGTCATATCGCTTTTATCGTATGTGAGAAGTGGGACACCAGCTTTTTTCTTATTGGTTTTATATGAAGAATATGAGAATAAAAGAAATAACAATCCTAAACCAAGGAAAACAGAACTGACGATGAGAATGATTTGATTCCATAGGGCACGTCTAGTTAAAAAGAATATCAAATCGATAACAAATATTAATAAAGATGTAAGAACACCATAGCCAGATGACTTTATATTGTTTCTTCCGGCTTTTCTTTCGGCAATAACAATGACTTTATCTTCCATAAATATAACTCCTAATCGTGAAACTATTTCACTTGCATAGAATATTATCACTTTGAAAAGTGAAAACAACTCATTCGCATATTTAAAGATTTAAAGGAGAGATTTTGGTATATTGATAATGATGAAAGAAATACAAAAGGATTTATTGTCTTTTGCCGATATTAAGTACCGCGATTTCACTTTGCCTCTCATCCCAAATGTTGATCCAAATACTTTTATTGGAGTTAGACTTCCCGTTATTAAAAAATATGCGAAAGAATTAGATGAAGATAGTAAAAAGAAGTTCTTATCTTTGCTGCCTCATAAATACCATGAAGAGAATATATTACATGCGATTATTCTTTCTAATATAAAGGACTTTGATGAATTCATTAAATGTGTTGATAAGTTCCTCCCGCATGTTTCTAATTGGTCAGTATGCGACACGATATGTAATAAGCATCTATCTAAATATAAGAAAGAGTTATTACCAATCATTTATAAATGGCTAAAAAGTGATGAACTATACCGCGTGAGATATGCGGTGAAATGCTTGATGAGTTATTATCTTGGTGAAGATTTTAGTAACGAGCACTTAGAGAAAGTAAAAGAAGTAACGCTCGACGATTATTATGTGAAGATGATGATTGCTTGGTATATCGCGACCGGATTAGCGAAAAACTACGATGATTTCATTAAACCTCTTGAAGAGAAATGGTTTGATAACTTCATTCATAATAAATCGATTCAAAAAGCCGTGGAGTCATTTCGTGTCAGCGACGATCATAAGGCATATTTGAAGACTCTAAAAACCAAGTAATAATAAAAATAGATTTAAATTTTATTTAAGGCTACCTAAAATAAAGATATATGAAACGTTTATATTGCCCAAAGCATCTAGCTTTACTAGCAATTTTAAGTTGCTTAACTATTTCTGCATGTTCAGTTACTAGTCCATCTTCTAGCACTCCATCAGCAGAATCCTCATCACAAGTCACTCCTTCAAGTGATACTTCTAGTCAGGAACCACCGGCTTCTACAAGCCAAGAACCTGTCACTTCATCTTCTCAAGAAGTGTCTTCTTCTAGTGAGAGTAGTTCCTCTGAAGCGAGCAGCTCATCAAGTGAAGAATCTTCTTCCTCAGAGATTAGTAGTTCTTCTATCGAACCATCATCTTCTAGTAGCAGTAGCTCATCTAGTGAAACCACCTCTTCTAGTGAAGACACATCTTCCTCCTCAGAGATTAGTAGTTCATCTAGCGAATCCTCTACCAGTGAAGAATCTTCTTCAGAAAGTAGCAGTAGTTCTTCAAGTCAAAAGAAGACGTACACAGTCACTTGGAAAAATGGTGATTCAGTTTTAGAAACCGATTTAACTGTTGAAGAAGGGAACATGCCATCTTATGATGGGACAACACCTACTAAAGCAAAAGATGCCCAATATACATATGTTTTTGATGGTTGGACACCGGCATTAGCTCCAGTTAATAGTGATGTTACTTATACTGCAAAGTTCTCATCAAGCACAAATGCATATGAAATAACTTGGAAGGATTATGATGGCTCGTTAATAGATAAGAAGAGTGTTGAATACGGCAAAACCCCAACATGCACTGCCCCGACAAGAGACGCGGATGATTATTATAATTATACATTCAAAGCATGGAATCCTTCTGTGGCTTCTGTTACTTGTGACGCTACTTATACAGCAACATATACAAAAAGAGTACACACCCTTTATTTCACTAACAATCAAAATTGGAATAACCTTAAAGCGTATGCATGGGGTGGAACTGGTAAAGCGATGAATTGGCCAGGCGTAGATATGTATTATCACCGCACCAATGAATTTGGACAAGCAGTTTATGGAATAGCCAATATGGATAAATACGATTACGTCATTTTCAATGGAAGTGGCGGACAAACTGTTAATATTCCATGTGATAACGCAAGTTCTCATAATGCGTTCTTCCTAAATGGTCAAAAAGATGGTGATGGCCATTTTAAAGTTACCTCTTTAGAAGAAAAAACATCTGATACTCTTCGTATCCTTCATTGTTTTGATTGGTCGATATCAACTATCCTAGATAATATCGATGATATTGCCGCTCAAGGTTTTAATGCGATTCAAACGTCTCCTGTTCAAGCTGCAAAAGATTATTCAACTGCAATCGTTGACACCAATGCAACTTGGTGGAGATATTATCAACCTGTGTCTTTATCAGTGGCGAATAAAAACGGAAGTGTGCTTTTTGAGACAGAAGATGGCGATGCTGAATTAAAAGCGTTAACTAAAGCTGCTAGTGAAAAAGGGATAAAGGTTATTGTTGATGTCGTTGTAAATCACCTTGGCGATAATGGAGCTGGTGCGCTTCATCCAAGCGTTGCAATTTATGAACCAGAAATATATAACCATACCGACAAAACACTTCATACATATGGTTCAACAAACGACAATTCAATTGAAGCTATTGTTAAAGGAAATACAACTGGCAAGGATTTGAACACTTCTGAACCAATCGTTCAACAAAGAGTCTTAACTTTCTTGAAAGAGTTAATTGACGATGGTGTATCTGGGTTTAGATTTGACGCAGCGAAGCATATTGAAACGCCTAATGAACAAGATGGCTGTGCTTCTAGTTTCTGGACTAACACATTAGGTGCTGCTAAGACATATGCTGCTGCAAAGAATATTACAATATTCAGTTATGGTGAGATATTAAATCCAGCGGGTAATACTGGTAAGCGTTCTTATGGACAGTATATCAGCAGCGCCGGTTTAGATGCCGTAACCGACTGTATCATTGGTGAAAAATATCGTGACGGTGGGACTTCTGGTTATTGGACCGGCTTAACATCTGATCACAATGTTATATGGGCTGAATCTCACGATGAATACTGTGGTGATGGACATATTACAACCGGCATTGAGCAAAGCTATATCAATGATGTTTATAATAGACTCGCTCGCAATACAAATGCCTCTATCCTGTTATATTTTGCTAGACCAGATATGACCGCTCCAATTGGAAGTATTGATGCTCATCCAGATTGGGGATGGGAATCTGAATTTATCCGTAACGCAAACATTGCGCATCACTAGTTATGAACGACATTGGATTTCTCGGTTTAGGCAAAATGGGTTCCTCTATTTTAGGAGGAATCCTTTCAAAAAAACTATACAAAAACGAATGCATTGGTTTTTATGCACCAAGTGAAAAAACACAGCAAAAAGGCCTTAATTTTCATATAAACCTCGCGAAAAACGAATGTGATTTGATGATTAATTCTAATGTTATTATTCTCGCTATCGAACCACAGAAATATGATGAAGTACTAGATAAAGTAAAGGATATTGATTTCTCAAATAAGGTCATTATTTCTCTTGCCCCTGGCAAAGATATTCCCTATTTAAAATCAGTGTTTAAAAATGCTCATGTTGTAAGAGCGATGCCTAACACTCCAAGTGTCATTGGTAAAGGGGTAACAACCCTTGCTTTTGACGGCGAAGTTATTGATGAAGTTATTAACATCTTTTCATCAATTGGAACTTATGTGATAGTAGAAGAAAACGAGATGGATAAGGCAATACCTCTTCAGGGAAGTATGCCTGCTTATATCTTTGAATTTATTAAAGCGTTTTTGGATGCTGCTAGAGAATTTGATATCAAAGAAGAAGATGCAAAGAAGTTAGCGTTAAATGCAATTATTGGTTCATGTGAATTAGCGTTGCAGTCTGATAAAGAATTAGATGAACTCATCGATTCGGTATGTTCTCGTGGAGGGTCAACCATCGCGGGACTAGAAGCGATGCGTAAAGAAGGTTTTGATGAAGCGATTAAAGCTTGTTATAAGGCTTGTGTGAAAAGAAGTTATGAGCTAAAGAATATCAAATAATATGACAGCAGAAGAGTTGTGGAAAAAATCAGGACTAGAAGGTAAATATGAAGCCTGGGCTTTTGGTGGTGCCCCTGATAAGCTCGCTAAACTGGTTTTAAAAGGAATTAAGACCGCCACTTGTTCAGCATATGAATTATATCAAGTTGAAAATGAACCAATCCCTCAGGTTGGCGATTACAGTGTCATTCTTGATAGCAAAGATAATGCCGTTTGTATCATTCAAACAACAAAGATATATATTGCTCCTTATTCTTCTTGCTCAAAGGAACACGCTTATAAAGAAGGGGAAGGGGACCGTTCTTTACAGTATTGGAAAGATGTGCATAAAGAATTCTTCACTGATGAAATGAAAAGCATCAACAAAAGTTTTGATGAAAACATGCTTCTCATCTATGAAGAGTTCGTCGTGGTCTATAAATAATTATTGAAGAATTTTTCGAATAATATAGTTTTGTAATCTTTGGGGTAAATAGCTTAATAATATAAGAAGTTTATTCCTATTTATTTTATATAGATATCTTGGTCGTTTCTTATTGCTGACTTTATAGATAAGTTTAGCAATCTTGCTCGGTGGGATCTTCTTGCTTTCAACTGAATCAACAATCTTTTTAAATCTCTTCGAATTGGTTTTATAATGTTCGGTTTGATTAACAAACTTATCGAGTTTATTTTGTGATACATTGAGTAGTCCAGTATCAATCGCGCCTGGACGAATGACGATTACTTTATATCCGAGAAGTTGCAGTTCCATACGTAATGAATAGGCGTATTTTTCTACAAGTGTTTTGCTGATGCCGTATATGCCGGTAAAGGGCAATGGATCAAGTGGGGCAAGCTCGGAAGATATCATAAAAATCTTCCCGCCTTTTTCTAGCATCGGTAAAAAGATTTTATTGATGCGGTATAAAGCGAAGACATTGATATCAAAGATGCGGATGAATTCTTCTTCACTCATTTCAATGAGAGAATTAAGGTTATATATTCCGGCAGCGGAAATAATGCATTTAAAAGAAATATTTGAGTTTTGTAATGAATTATACGCAGAAATCACTTCTTTTTCTTTTGTAATATCGGTTTTTATATAGATAAGATTATCAAGTTTTTCTTTTGGCTCATTGATATCTAAACCAATTACTTGATAGCCTTCGTTAATATATTTTTTAGCAATTTCAAAACCAATCCCTCCCGAGACACCGGTTAACAATATTGCTTTGGAACTATTTTCCATGTAGAAAAATTATAACAACAACGATTATCCTTGTATAATGTTTTTATGATTGATAGCGAGAGATTATTCCTTCTTCCAATTGACGCTAATATGATTGATGCATTGCTTATGGGTGACGATGTTTTCTTTTCTAAATATGGCTATATCAATGATGGGGGAGAATATCTTAATCCAAGTCCAGAATATTTACATAAGATAAAGGCAAGGTTAATTGAGCATCCAGAAGAATACCCCCTCGCAGTGGACCAACTCATCATTCTTAAAGATAGTAAGACTGTTATTGGCACAATATATTATAAAAAGCTTCCTAATTATGGAGCAACAGAAGTTGGATATGGAATGAACCCAAAATATGAAGGGCACGGTTATATGACCGAGGCATTAAATGTCCTTTTGGAATATGGCAAATCAATGGGTGTGACAATTGTTTTTGCAGAGACCTCTTGTCGTAATTTTAAATCTCAAAATGTTCTTGATAGAAATGGCTTTATTGCCTATAAAGAAGATGGGCAGATAATGTGGTTTTCAAAAATGTTATTATAAATAATTGTATGAAGTTTATATTAGAGACAAAGAGATTAATACTTAGAGAGATGACTATCGACGATTTTGAAGCGCTTAAAAAAGTCATTTCTGATCCGATTAATATGGAATATTATCCCAAGCCATATGATGATGAAGGAGTGACCCGTTGGATCAACTGGTGCATGTCTTCTTATAAGAAGTATGGTTTTGGTTTATGGGCCGTTATTTATAAAGAGACAGGAGAGATGATTGGGGACTGCGGAATATCGATGCAACCTATCGATAATGACTGGAAACCAGAGATTGGTTATCACCTTAGAAGAGATTACCATAGGCAAGGCATTGGTAAGGAAATGACTAGAGCGGTTAAAGATTATTTCTTTACTCATTTTAATTTTGATGAAGTATACTCTTATATGAATATAGAAAATGTTCCTTCTTACAAGATAGCAGAGGCTAATGGAATGACATTCCGTCATTACTTCATGCACGGGGAAGAGAAATGTCGAGTATATTCAATAACGAGAGAAGAATGGATGAATAGCGGAGGTAGTAAATAATATGGAAGCAATTGAAGCATTATTAACTCGTCGTTCGATTCGTAAATTCAAAAGCGAACAAATCAGTGACGATGACCTCAAAAAAGTTATCGAAGCTGGAATGTATGCACCTAGTGCGATGGGATTCCAATCCCCATTCATCTTAGCGATTCAAAACAAAGAAGAAATCGAAGAATTATATCAACTATATATAGAAGAAGCGCAGGGCATTGCTCAAGTTAGTAAGCCTTTTTATGGGGCTCCGACAATCATCGCTGTTTTCTATAGCGAACTTGCCATCACTGATTTCTTAGGAACTCTTGATGCTTCTGCAGCAGTGACAAATATGTTAAACGCTGCTAATGCGTTGGGGTTAGGATCTGTTTGGATTAATCGCTGCAAAGAAATATTTGGCAATATTGAAGGAAGAGCCCTTTTAGATAAGTGGGGCGCTCCAGAAAACTTAACTGGTGTGGCCTTTATTGCCTTAGGATATCCAGACTGCGAAAAGCCAAAGCCAAAACAAAGAAGAGATGGTTATTACAAAATAATTAAGTAAAATAATGAATATATTAAAACGCTTACCGATGATAGTAAGCGTTTTTTTTGTTTGAGTTTTGCAGTAGTTTTTATGAATATACTTGTGCAATGAAGTCAGACAATTCTTTGATCGTTAATTTGCCGAATTTATCTTTACCTGCTGCAGGAGTATATTTGCCAGGGATAGTTGGAACATCAGCATTTAAGAAGTCTGGACTGATGTCGGTAATGATACCGTTACTGCTGAGTTGGTTTAATGTTGATTCTTGCATATTGGCTTTCATGTTTTCAACAAGTCCATTGATACCTTTGTCAGCACCTGTACCGTCTCCACCTAAAGTGTAGTTAATACATCCAAAGCCTTTGAATGGATTACCATCGTTATCACCTTTTCTAACGGCATCCATTGCAGCGAGTTCGGTGCTATTTTCTGCAAGCATATATTTCCAAGTGGCTTCAACTTCGTTTGTTGCGGTGAAGATGTTGTCTTCGAATGCTTTGACGAGTTTCATCTCGTTGATAGCTTTGCCGATTTTATTGATTTTTGTTTCACCTGGAATAGCACTGATGAATTTCATGCCAGTGCGATCTGGGAAGACATCTTCAATCGCGAGTTTTTCATCGATGTTTTTGAGTTCGCTAATATTGTCATCTCTTAACTTATAGAGAACATCACCATCTGAAAGCTCTAAGACTTCACCTAATTTGAGGTCATTGATAGCTTCGCTCATTTGGTTAATCTTTGTACCTTTATCTTTGAATGTTTTTAAGATTTGGTGACTGCTGTCATCAATTTCAAGTACTTCATCAACTTTTAAATCATCGATTGTATCGCTTAAACCTTTGATAGTTGTTTCTTTATCTCTAAGAGTTTGTAAGATTTTAGAGCTGCTATCATTGATTTCGATGACTTCACTGAGCTTCATATCATCAATTGCTGCACTCATTTGGTTAATCTTTGTGCCTTTATCTTTGAATGTCTTTAAGATTTGGGTGCTGCTATCATTGATTTCGATGACGTCACTGATCTTCATATCATTGATCGTGTCACCCATTTGACCAACAGTTGTTTTGTTATCCCTAAATGTTTTTAAGATTTGTGGGCTTGAATCATTGATGCTTAAAACAGCAGAAATTTCGACATCATCAAATGCGCCTTTTTTGGATAAGTCTTTGACTGATTTATCTTTGATGGCAGTTAATAACGATGAACCAGAGATATCTCCTTCAGTGAAAAGCATTTTAATAGTCATCGAATCGACTTTTCTTTGGATAAAGCCAGTATCGTCTAATAATTGTCCGAGTTTTAAATCGACGAGTTTGCCATTTTCATAAACGTATTCGCCTTTATCTGTTTTATAGCTGAGATATTTGATAACTGGGTCTGGATATTCGACATTGCCTTTGCTTAACACTCTGATGAGTTTTGCATCTTTAACCGCTCCGACGATATCGTTGGATAGAGTGCTTATTTTCCAGACATACATATCTTCGTTAGTGAGTTCACATCCAATACCGTTAAGGGAATCTCTAACACCGGTTAAGTATTCACCAACCATCGGAGTGATGTTATTTAAATCACCCAATGTGTCGACTTTAATCTTCCCTCCCATTGCATCTTGAACGATTTGTAAAATAGTTTTTTCTTGATATGTGGCAGTTAAGTACTTTTGTGCGTTTGCTTCACCGAGTAATGTTTTTGTTTTTACTACTGTACCAGCAATTGCCGCCGCTCCGGCAACCGCACCGACTCCTAAAAAGAAACCGCCGAGGACACCGAGAAGGACCTTCCACCAAGTGCCGCCACCTTTATTTTCTCCAATTGGCATATTATTACCCCCTGTTGATACGTTGTATACCCATATTGTATAAAGAATTCTCACTATTTCAAATTAAATAATGTGTATATATGTGTAAGCGTATGTGATTCAGTTATAATATAAAAGCGAGGTAAACTTATGAAATTAGGCGTAGATTTATCAACTCTAGATGAGTTTGAAAAACAAAATCCTTCTTTTACATATCACGGAGAAAAAGTTGATCCATATGAGTTCTTTTCTCACCATTCAAACATCAAGACATTGCGACTGAGATTATGGCATCATCCTTATGATGACAAAGGCAGACCTTATGGTGGCGGTACTAATGATTTTGATGCGACACTTAGAATGGCTAAAAGAGCAAAAGAAGTGGGGATGAATATCCTTCTCGATTTCCATTACAGCGATTTCTATGTCGATCCTTCTAGACAACGTGTTCCAAAGGCTTGGGAAGGGAAAAATTATCAACAAATTATTGAAGAATTGTCCAATTACACAAAAAGGACATTATTGGACTTAAAATCTAATGAAATTGACGTGATGGGAGTGCAGATTGGTAATGAAATTACTAATGGTATGCTCTTTCCATTTGGAAAGTTAGATGTTGAATATACACCTGAAAATGGTGGGGGTTTCCAAGGATTAGCAACTTTGTTAAAAACTGCAGCAGAAGCAGTAAGAGAAGTATATCCAAAAGCGAAAATAGTTGTTCACTTAGAAAACTCTGGAAACAATATTGTTCAAGATTGGTATTTCTCTAACCTTACAAAATATTTTAATGACTTTGATGTCATCGGTGAATCATATTATCCATATTGGCATGGTGGATTACCAAACCTCATCGATAATGTTACGAAATTAAAAGCTAAATTCCATAAAGAAATATGGCTTGTAGAAATGGGCTATGAATATGCGGAATCACTCGTTCCTGGGCATCACTGCGAATATGCAGACCGCACTGAACCTGAGTTCCAACCAAATAACCCAGATGGGAGAATTCCTTTCCCAATTACAAAACAAGGGCAAGTGGATTATTTAAAGAAATTATTACAACTATGTGTTAATGCTGGCGTTGAATATGCATTTTACTGGGAGCCATGCTGGATTCTTCTCCCCGACAGTGGTTGGGCGAAACCTGCTGGTCAAATCTACTGTGGCTTAGAACCAGTTGAGAACGCGGATAATGACTGGGCAAATGAAACTCTCTTTGATTTTTCAGGGGAAGCGACACCGGGAAGTGAAATCTTCACCCAGCAATATGTCGACACATTGAAAAAACAATAAAATGATACTTTATGCATAGCATAATACGAAAAAAATAAAGATAATGTCCAATATATCAAATCTTACAAATTGCACTTTTTAAGTGCTTTTTGTAATTCCTTCATATTATAACAATATTTTTTTCTTACAAACTCCCTACAATAATAAAAAATTATTGAGTATAATAATAACGCTATGGCGAAAAGTTTAAAAGTTATCAGAATTGTGGCTTTCATCATTATCTCGCTACAAATTGTTCTTGTGGCGGCTTTTTCCGTCCTATATTTTCCTAACTTTTTAAATATTCGTGACTATGTCAGCAACAACTATGTGGTTTTGGCTTTCGTCATTTTATTATTCCTTGACTCCTTATTCTTATGGATTGTTATCGTGAGAGTTAACGGTATTCGTAATAAGAGTGACTTAAATGCTGCACAGATTATCGGTAACGATGTTCAAGAAGCATATCGCTTTGCGATGATTGGCTTAGTAGTGACTGATGATAATGATGTTGTCCTTTGGACAAGTGATATCTTTAAAGATCGTCATATCGATATCGTTGATGAAAATATCCTCACTGTTTATCCTTTATTATCTGATTTAAAAACTGCCGCGCCTAACACGGTTGAAAAGATTGTTATCAATAGCCGTAACTATGAAGTAAAATTCATTTCTGAAGCTGGCCTATGGATTTTTAAAGATACTACTGAACTTGAGAGCATTTATAAATATTCTCGTGAACAGGCTCCTGTCGTTGGCTTATTATCAATTGATAACTTCGCGGATGTCATCCGTGCAGAAGATGACTTTAATGACGTTGTCACAAAACTTAAAAACTCTATTTTCAATTACTGTAAAGAATATGGCATCTTACTTAGACGTCATAGAGATGATACTTACTTATTGCTTTGTAACTATGATAGTTTCACTCAAATGCAGAGAAATCGTTTCTCTATTTTAGATATCGCGCGTGATATCTCTCGTGAAGAAGAAACCCCACTTACCTTATCTATTGGTATCGCCCACGGCTTCCCTGATGTTGTTAAACTTAATGAAATGGCGGCATCTGCCCTTGATATTGCGATGTCTCGTGGTGGTGACCAAGTCGTCGTTTCCGCGTACGGTCATGATATGGAATTCTTCGGTGGTAAGAGTAAAGCACAAGAAACGCGTAACAGAGTTAAGACTCGTGTTCTCGCTGACTCCTTAATCAGTTTGATTAAAGTAGCACCTAAAGTTTATGTCATGGGCCATAAAGATATGGATATGGATGCCTTAGGTGCGTGTTTAGGTATTAAAGCCATTTGTGAAAGACTTGAAATTCCGTGTCGTATTGTCGTCGACTTCAAGATTACGGAAAATAAGACTAGAGGAGCGTTATTAACACAGTTCTCTAAAGATGAATTACAAAATATCATCATCTCTCCAAGTGATGCTCAATCGAATTTAACCCCAGATGTCATCGTCGTAGTTGTGGACGTCCACACTCCAGCGATGGTTATGGACCCAATTTTATTAGAGAAAGCTGTAAAGGTTGTTGTCATCGACCATCATAGACGTGCTGAGGATTATATCGATGCGCCGGTATTTAACCATATCGATTCATCGGCGTCTTCTGCTAGTGAAATCATCACTGAATTCATTCGTTTCTCTTCGATTTCGCCACGTATTGAAATCCCACCAACTTATGCAACTATCATGTTAGCTGGTATCTTTCTTGATACTTCTTACTTCAAGAGCAAACAGACGGGTGTCAGAACATTTGAAGCTTCATCCATCCTTAAAGAATTTGGCGCGGATAACGCGATTAGTGATGACTTATTAAAAGATGATTTTGAAGAATATCGTACAGTCAATCACCTCATCGCTGAGGTCAAGACTCCACAATATGGTGTCGTTTATGCGCATGGAGATAATAAGACATTATACGATGCAGCTACAATTGCTAAAGCAGCGAATACATGCTTGACGATGAAGGGTATCCATTGCTCTATCGTCTTTGCGCAGACGAGCAGTACAAGTGTCCGTATGTCATTAAGAAGTGATGGCATGATCAATGTACAAATCATCGCAGAAAAAATGGGTGGTGGTGGTCACTTCACTTCTGCCGCCGCAGTGTTTGATGGAATGACTATCGATGCTGTTGAAGAAAAATTATTAGACGTGATTAATACATCATTAGAAGATGCGAAAGCAGATAACAAAGGGAGGAAAGAATAACGATGGAAGTCATTTTATTACAAGATGTTAAAGGTGTTGGCAAAAAGCAACAAACAGTCAATGTTTCAGATGGTTATGCAAATAACTTTCTCTTCCCTAAAAAACTCGCAGTGAAGGTTAGTAAGAAAAGCGTTGAAATTTTAGAAAATCAAAAAGAAAATGCGAGAATTGCTGAGGAAAATGCAAAAAATAATGCACTTGAATTAGTGGAAAAACTCAAAACTGCTGAAGTCACAGCTAGCTTAAAAGTCGGTAAAGAAGGACGTGCTTTTGGCTCCGTTTCTTTAAAGCAAATCTGCGATGAATTATTAAGCAAATATGGTTACGATATTGATAAGAGAAAATTCATCGATAAAGGACCACTTGATTCCCTTGGCTATTACAATTTAAAAGTCGAACTCCATAAGGGTATTGTCGGTATCGTCAAAGTCCACATCGTCGGAGAGGAGGGCTAATATGGCGAAAAAAGTCGCAAGTGAACTGCCTTATAACATCGATGCGGAAAAAGCAGTTATTGGTTCGGCTTTAATCAATAAAGAAGCCGCGAACTATGTGACTACTTCTCTTGTTGAAGAGGACTTTTATTCTGGAAAAAATCGTCTCATCTTTAGAGCGATGATTAATATATTAAACAATAAACATGGGGTGGTCGATTCCATCACTGTGACCGATGAACTCATCAATATGAAAGAACTTGAAAATATTGGGGGAGTTCCTTATTTAAAAGAATGTTCCGATTCAATGGTTTCTTTAGGAGCCTTGGAATTCTATATCAAAGCGGTTCTTGATCAATCCGTTTTACGTAGTATGCTCACCTGCATTCGTACGATTGATGATGAATACCGTACGCAGGACATTGAAAACATCAATGATTTTATTATTGAAAGCGAAAGTAACTTCCGCGATTCTATCGCCCGTAGAAAGGTCTCTGACTTTGAAGCGGTCAGCGATATGGCAGGAAGAATGAGAGAAAAGATGAATCGTCCTAGTGAAGAAGACGGTAAACTCGTCGGTATTACCACTGGATATGGCTCACTAGATGATATAACTCAAGGTTTACAAAGAAGTACGATGACTGTTATCGGTGGTCGTCCTGGTATGGGTAAAACAGCCTTTGCCCTTAATCTTGCCTACCGTGTTGCCACTCGTGGTAAAGTTGCAGTTGGTATATTCTCTCTAGAAATGGATAAAGAGAAATTATTACAAAGATTAATCGCGATGGAATCTAGCGTTGCCTTAGGAAATATTTTCGTCAACAAACTCACTGATAACGAAAGACTTAATGTTACTAATGCGATCAACTCCATTTCTGAAGCGAGCATTTATATCGATGATACTAGAGGCATCACTCTTAACGATATAATGGCGAAATCTCGTAAACTCGCGACGACTAGACCAGATTTAGGATTGATCATCGTTGACCATATCGGTATCATTGGTTCTTCTTCAAGAATGTCTTCAAAAGATAATCGTCAAGATGAAGTTCGTAAATTATCTGTTGGTTTAAGAAATTTAGCGGGTGAACTTAAAATACCTATCGTTGTTCTTTGTCAGTTACAAAGAGATGTTGAAAGACGTGATAATAAGAGACCACTTCTTTCTGACTTAAGAGAATCAGGGGCAATTGAACAAGATGCTGACTTAGTCTTATTCCTTTACCGTGATGACTATTATCAAAATGTGAAAAATAAAAAGAGTGGGAAAGATAATAATGATTCCCTAACTAAAATGGATATGGATAGAGAAAAGGCAACTGGTCTTCCTGGCGATGCCTCTTATCTAGAAATCAACATTGCGAAAAACCGTAATGGTGCGACAAAAACTAAAGGTTTCTTCTTCTATAAATCATTTGGTCGTATTGAAGAACCACCGCCAAGCTGGGTGGAAGCTTACGACGAAAACTTTGGAGCGGATTGATGCATTTTGTAATCGTTGGCAGCGGTTCAAAAGGAAACGCGACCATTCTTTTTTCTCATGGAACAACTATTCTAATCGATTTAGGACTCCCACTTGTGCGAGTGAAAGAGGGATTAGATTTATTACATAAAGGCATTAAAGATGTCGATGGGGTTATCTACACCCATGAACATTCTGACCATATCAATGGATTAAAATCTTTTTCACCAAAAATAATGTATGCGACAGAAGGAACTTTGCCAGGTTCTTTATCTAATCGTATTGAATATTATGAACCTTTTAAGATTAAGAATTTAACAATTACGGCTTTTCCCACGAGTCACGACGCGAAAAAACCATGTGGCTATGTGATTGAAGATGGGGAAGAGAAGATGGTTTATTTTACGGATACAGGTGTCTTTATTGAAGAGTCGCTTCCTTTATTAATTAATCCAAATTACCTCATCATTGAAAGCAATCACGATATCACTAAATTGATGCAGACTAATCGACCAATGAATCTTAAGCAAAGAATATTGGGTGCATATGGTCATTTATGCAACGAAGATAGCGCTTTTGCAGCGAGCAAAATCGTCGGTAATAAAACTAAGGAAGTGATTCTCGCCCATTTATCAGAAGAGGCGAACACTCCCGAATTAGCGTTACAAGCATATCGTAATGTATTCTCTTACTGCGGTTTATTATTTGACCGTTACAATGTTAGATGCGCCCCGCAGTGGACATATATGGAAGGTGGGGATTTAGATGAGAATTAGACTTATTGCAGTTGGCAAGATTAAAGACCAATATCTCCAGCTCGGCATTCAAGAATACGTTAAGAAAATATCGCGTTATGCGGATGTTGAAATTATTGAAGTAAAAGATCAACCTATCTATAACGAGAAGAGTAAAGAAGAGATTGAAGTAGCAAAAAGAAAAGAAGGGGAAGCAATCTTAAAATTAACAAAAGAAAGCGATTATCTCATCAATCTTGATTTAAATAAAAAAGAGATGAAAAGTGAGGAATTTGCGGAGTTTTTATCTGCAAAAAGCGAGTTTTCTGGAAGTTTTATCACATTTATTATCGGGGGAAGTTATGGCTTATCCGATGAGGTGAAAAAACGCGCGAATGAGGCGATATCGCTTAGCAAAATGACCTTCCTACATGGCATGACTAGATTAATAATTCTTGAACAAATTTATCGAGCTTATAAAATTTTAAATAACGAGGTGTACCACAAATGAATCAAGTTGAATTTTCTTCCTTAAAACAAATTAAAGATGAAGCGAATCCTTTCGCAAGTGTTTATCAACTTGATGATGGCGCAATCTTTTATATCGAGCCAATCTTTTATACCCATCTTCAAGGATTCAAAGAAAGAGTGACTCCTGAAGAATATCAAAAGATTATCGACCGCATCATTGAAGTGAGTAAAAAAAATCGACATGTTGTCTTCGTGGGAACTTTTGATTTCCCTCAAACAGAGGTCGATGATTCTTATATATTTTTAGAAATTACCGATATCACTGATCCTCTACAAATATTCGTAGAAGATAAGTCACGCGGTAGTGATTACGGCGATTAAGCCGCTGGTTGATAGTTGGCGGATAACTGTCTCATTGACATCCACATCGTACGTAAGCCCATGAAGACGATGAAGAACATCATCGCGTAGGCTGGTAAGAGGAAGCCAAAGACCATTGCTAATAAACCTGGTGCAAAACATGACCAATATGAAATGAATTGACATTGATACCATTTGAGGTAACGATTTGGATTGTTTTTGCCTCTGGTTAAAATGAAGATTAATAAGCCTAATAAGAGGACTAATCCGAGATAGACACCGAAGTAAACAGTGGTGTTGAGGAGATACATTCTGTTGATGGATGTGATATAGCATTCATCAAATAATCCTTTATAGTTTTTATAAACCCCATTGATATATTCTAATGATTTGACTTCAAGTGGAATTTCCATACCTTCAACAGTGAGCATTCTAGTGATGATGTCAACGTTGGATTCTGTGCATTTCCAGTCACCGGAATAAGCGCTGTTAACAGAAGTCACGGAATTATGTTTGAAAAGAGAAGTATAGATACCATTAGAGTGGAGAATGATAAAAGATGGAGTGTAGCAATCTTTATCTTCTGTTCCTTCTGCTGGTTTAGCATCTAAAGTGCCTTTTACGAATTTTAAACCTCTCGCAGTTGTCACTAAATCGTTGAGACTTGGAGTATCACCGACTTGACGTCTGGAATAATAGATGTCTAATTCGTATTGATTCTCTTTTGTGTTGATGTATCTCGCGATTGGAGTGAGATCTTGTTCAGTGTTTGGAAGTTGTTCTTCATCATTAACGTAATAGTGAAGAATCTTTTGATCATCGACTTTAAATGTTTTCTTTTCGTTATAGAAATTGAGAGATAAAGTCGTTAAGTCACGATCTAAACCATAGTTAATAGAGTTGAGGTAGTTGGAACCATGGGTGTTCGCGACTGTGACCACTAATGGGATAAGTGGTAATAATACGCCTAAGATTAGGCAGATGAATCCGCTCCACCAAGGGAGGGTGCCGGCAGCGTCAATTGCGCATTGGTTGCTGAATAAGCTACCGAAGATGTTTTTTAAATTGTATTTAGTATTCTGTCTCATATGCTTATATATTCTATGAAATATATTTTTATTTTACAAATAATTATTTTTTCTATTATAATTACTAAGCATCTAACATGGGGTTGAAATAGTTTCGACAGGAATGTGTTAGGCTTTAACTGCAGCGGTTGGTAACCTTAAACCAAAACCAAAATAACTGACAACAGTTATATGAGAGTGAACAACTCTCAACAACTCTGCTTAGCTTAGTCTACCCGATATAGGGTTCCCTACCATAGTAGGGGCAGAGCATCCCCCAAGGTTTTCTTCTTTCACGCTTGGGTAAGGTGTCATAACAAAAGAATAGGGACAGAGAGTGGACTTGTTACTCCTACCGAAGTTTGGTAAGTCTCGTATAGATGGACCTGATGAATAACGATTCTATATTAAATTACTCATTTCATCTAAGCTGTAGATGTTATTGAAGAACCATTTCTGGACCGGATGGGCAGCTCATCCGCAGCTCCACCAAAAAGAATATTAAGAGGGTAACCTCTTTTTTTCTTATTTTTGGAAGTTTATACTAATGTATATGGTAACGATTATTAAGGATAAAAAATTACTATTAGTGACAATTATCGATTTATTAATAACAATCGGTGTCCCGTTTCTTGTACGTGGGATATGCGCGTTAGCGAATGTCAATAATTTTGCCTACTCTCTTTTGTTTGCAATATTCGCTTTCTTCAATGGCTTATTTGCTTATTTAGTAGGCGATATTATCCTTATTAGTTATAAACATAAACACGATTTAATCGATACTCCCGTTCCTGATTATGTAGCGTTATCTGCAAAGCACTGGCGATATCCATTCATCGTTTGTTTATTAGTGAACGTCACCATCTTTGTGATATTCTGCATCATTTTTACAACTACTGGGCATTGGCCACTTATGTAGTTGTTTATATGATATAATTTGATAAAATTATTACTAGTTATGAAGATTCTAATTATCAGTAAAAGCTATTATCCTGAAAAGACTATCGTCAGCAAAATTGCCGAAGGTTTATATAAGCGTGGCCATAATGTCACTGTATTAACTTCTAAACCTAGTTTTGCTCTTGGCTATATTCTCCCTGGATATCAAAATATGTCCTATGAACTCGTCAATGGTGTGAGAGTGCATCGCGTTGATGTTAAGCCGCGTCGTTTCTCTCGTCATTCGCTTGTTTTAAATGATTTTAGCTTTTATCGCAATTCCCGTAAGTGGGTGAGAAAAACTAAAGAAAAATTCGACGTTGTTTATTCTTATGGATTCGCTCCTGCGACAGATTTATCTGCAGGAAATCTCTACAAAAAACTTCATAAAACCCCTCATATCGCGCATATTGTTGAATTTTCACCAGATGATGTTTTATCTAGAAACTTCACTTTTAAATACTCGCTGAATTATTTATCTTTGCTATTAGTTGCTAAAAATATTTATCGTAAAATCGATGAACTAATCATCTCTTCTCCAATCTATGAAGAATATGTGAGAAAGGTGCTCCATATTAAGAAAGTGAAAACGACTTATATTCCTAATTTACCGCTTATTGAAGAAGGAATTGTTAATCCTTATGAATATGAAAAAGGATTTAATATCATCTACCATGGTGATATTGATAAATTCCATATCTTGAGTATCCTTCCAGAAGCGATGGAAAAAGTTTCACGTAAAGACGTTTATTTCCATTTATTTGGTAAAGGAAAACTTAGCAAAGATCTTCTTGAAGATATTAACCGTCGTAATTTAGGAGAAAGAATCATCTTGCATGGTGATAAACCATCTAATGATATCCTTAATTGCTACACGAACGCGGACGCGTGTTTCGTATCTTTATCAAATAAAGGGTATGCTGGTAAAGCAATCAATGAAAAGCTCATCTTTGCGATGTCTCAGAAAAAACCAATCATCGCAGTGATGGAAGGGGACGGAGAAGAAGTGCTTAAAGATAGTGGCGGTGGACTCCTTCTTAAAGATAATGTTGATGACCTCGTTTTCACAATTACTAAAGCAGCATCTATGAATAAAAAAGAATTAGCGGCCAAAGGTAACGCTAATTATGAATATTTCTTAAAACATTTCAATTTGAATAATATTATTGCGGAAATCGAATCAGTTCTTCTTAAAAAATGCTTGTAAAAAGTCGTCTAATTTAAGACTGATATTAGATAATGAATAATACATCTGCGCATGGTCATGCGCTTTTTTTGCCATATAATCTTGCTCATCTTTACTTAAAGCAAGTAGTGTTTCAATCGCCTCTTTGATGTCTTCGACGGAACCAGTTTTCATCCAAATTGCATCTTCCTGGAATATTTTGACTAGACGTGATGATTTAGTAGAAATGGTTGGGCGAGAGGAGTTGAGGTATTCAAACATTTTACTCGGTACAGTAAAACGATCGAGGTCTTCATTAAATGGACGTGGATTAATATTAGCGACAGCGTTTTGTTGAAGCTGAATACATTCTTGGTTTGATAAAGCTCCGAGATAACGTATGTTTTTCTTTCTTCTAATGGCTTCAAGGAATGTTTTACCTTCATGGTGACCACATATTAATAATTTATAATCTGGAAGATTTAGTTCAGTAAATGCTTGGATGAGATTATAGATGCCATATTTTTCATATAGTGAACCGGAATAGAAGAAATATTTTCCGTATTTATTATCTCCAGGAAGCGGAAGACGGTCTTCGCATAATCCTTCAATGATGATTGATGGTTTATTCTTTTCGTTAAATAAATCGTTTAATGCTGGTGTTAATGCGATAGTGCCATCGAGATATTTTGAAAGATTGAGGACGGATAAAGCATAGCTTCTTTTTGTGCCTGTGATATTCGATGGGGAGTTAGTGCACACCCCAATGATTGGATAATGCTTCCTTTTAGCTGCGTACGCTGCCATCGCGAAGACATTGGAATTGATGGTATCGGTGATGATGATTGAGTTTTTATCAGCGTCTTTTAATACTTTTTCAACTTGTGCCCAAGTGAAGGAGAATTTACCAAGTTTGCTGCGACGAACAGAAAGATAGTGCCAGTGAATGCGATTAGTGATTCTTTCGCTCTTAATAAGTGCTTTTACTAAACAATCTTGTTTAGAAAATGGACGCAAAGAAATGACGTCAACATGGTGACGGAGAGACAAAGATCTAATTAGGCGGTTATGAATCATCTGACTAGATGAGTTGATAGGATATGGCCACGCCTTTAGATATTCGTTATAGTCGTTATTTTCTTGGCAAGTTGTGAAATAAATAATGTTCATATTACTGTAGCAATTATATAACTTACGAAACAAAAAGAAAATGTTTCATATATAATCATACTTTGTATCTCCCAATATGTTATGATATCAATATGGAAAAAGTAGCAAAGACTTGGAAAGAGTTTTTTAATGAGGTTGCCCATAAGCAATATAGCGATGATTTAAACCATTTTTTAAATGTCGAATATAAAAATGGCATAGTTTATCCTCCGCGTGAAAACATGTTTAATGCATTTAAATTCACTCCATTAGCAAATGTCAAAGTGGTAATTGTTGGTCAAGATCCATATCATCAGCCTGGACAAGCGATGGGGTTATCATTTTCTGTTCCAAAAGGGGTTAAAGTTCCGCCTTCCTTGATCAACATCTATAAAGAGATTGAAAAGGAGACAGGCGTCAAGATGGATATGAACAATGGCGATTTGACTTATCTCGCTAAGCAAGGTGTCTTACTTCTCAACTCAATACTTACGGTAAGAGCAAATCAACCAATGAGCCATAACATCGAACAGTATCATCTTTTCCTTGAAGATGTTTTAACAGTTTTAGACAAACAGTATCGTCCGATGGTTTTTCTTCTTTGGGGTGGGCCAGCACGTAAACTTAAAAAGTATCTCCATAATCCGACACATCTTATTCTCGAGTGTTGTCACCCATCTCCACTTGCTGCAAATCACGGTGATTGGTTTGGCAACGGACATTTCTTAAAAACAAATGCTTATTTAGTGGAAAATGGATTATCACCAATAAAATGGAATAGATAATTCTTTGCAAATTGTTCTAAAAATGTATAATGTTCTTGGGAGCTAGGTCGAACCTGGCTGAGAGGACTCTAGAGTGAGTCGACCATACCTGAACCAGATAATGCTGGCGTAGGAGACGATTTTTATTGCTTCCTACAAGGAGGCTATTTTTATGAAAAAACTAAATTATGTAGTATCTACCTTGTTTCTACTATTGGGAGTCGCGTGTATATTCGCCCCATTTTTATTCATCAATGATAGATACCAATCGGTGATAGAAATACTGCAAAATTTCGAAGTTAATGGCATTTTTGCAGTGATTTTTGTATCATATGCCGCATATTTTTGTGGAGTTATTCTTCTTTATTTCCCAAGAAATTATAAATGGGTCGCTCCATTATCTTTCTTATTCCTATTCTCATCTGTCGTGCTATTTGCGTGTAGTCGCGCCTTGTGCAAAGAGGCTATCGTCTATGAATCGCTTCGATTATCCGTCGCTCCAATCACTCTTTCTATAGTTTCTTTAGGATTATCAATTTATATCTCACGATTCATTTTTGATAACACTAAAATCAGTATTCGTGATATCGCTGAAATTGGTATCTTTGTCTCTTTTGCATTCGTGCTTGACTTACCTATTTTTAAAGTGAAAGTTGTTGCTAATGGTGGTTCGATTTCATTAATTATGCTTCCATTAATTCTCCTCGCTTTAAGAAAAGGATTTTTCAAAGGATTTATCGGTGCGGGTATCGTATTTGGACTTATGAGTTGCTTCTTTGACGGATATGGTTTTATTACTTACCCACTTGATTATTTATTAGGATTTGGTTCCTTAGCGGTCGTTGGGTTATTTAGAAAATTCATCATCGGGAAAGAAAAACTTACTTATTGGAATTACATCATTTTATTTCTTGTTACTTTATTGGCGATGTCGCTTAGAACGATGGCGTCAACCATTTCTGGTATTCTCATCTACAAACTCGATTTCGTTGGTTCGCTAGTTTACCAATTAACATATATGGGACCTTCTTTTGCAGCTGTGATGGTCGTTCTTCTCATCCTTTTATACCCCCTCAACCGCGTCAGTCTCAAAAAATAATTATATATTATGTCTCACATTGTGAGAAATTATGATATAGTATTTCCAGCAAGTCATTTGCTGGTTTTTTTGAAAGAAAACTACCTGTGGCAGGAGGATATTTATGGAAAACGAAGAAAATAAAGTTGAAGAGAAACAACCTGAACAAGTTGAAACCTCTGTTGAAGAGAAAAAAGTAGAAGCCCCTGTTGAAGAACCAAAAGTCGAAGAAAAACCTGCTGAGAAGAAAGTCCCTCAAGGCGAAATTATTGAAATTGAAAAACTAGATGGTGACGCTCGCCCTCTTCAAGAAGAAATCGAAGAAAAACGTGTCGCATTAGTAGCGGATTATAAAAAGAGCAGAAAAATGAGCAATATCTCAATGGCGGTTGTCGTCGTTGCTGTCATTGGTGCGATGGTTTTATTATTAGTTAACGCTACTTGGAGTAAAATCACTGGCTATTCTTTGGGTGGTGCGGCTCTCGTGGGATTAATCGTCTTTTCAATGCTAACAAAGAACAAGTTCCCATCTAAATCGCGCGAATACATTCGCTTTGTCACTACAAAAATTGATCAACATATTTATAACAACACTGAATTCCAAGATGTGAAAGTCAATTTAAGCGATAAATATACGATTACTGAACTAGGTTTAGACCGCATCTATAATAACTTAGTTGATATCGGTTCTAGAAACATTGTTAAAGGTAGATATTTAGGTGATGGCTTCTCCTGTGGAGAACTCGCTTTATACACTACGAAGAGTGAAGGTAAGAAAACGATGAAAGCAGTTTCTTTTATCGGCAAACACCTCGAACTTCAAAATACTCTTCATTTTGAAGGTAGATATATCTTAGTTTTCAAAGGTGAAAAACCAACAGATTTACCAACTGATATTGAAGACTTAGTGGAGCTTCATAATGATGAAAACTTTGTTGTATATGGCATTGAAGGTAGTGATTATAGCAAAGATATTCCTGCTAAATACATCTCTGCCTTAAAGAAGATTAAAGTCGCAGGAAATTTGCTTAACTTAAACGTTGTTTTATGGGCGGGACATACTGGAGTATATCTCAGCTATGATGATCCAGTTGTATCTTTACCATTTGATAAACCATTTGAAGCGGAAGCACAATATGCTTTCAAAGATCACTTGTTAGCGGTTTTAGACGCAGAAAGATTAATCAATAAATAATTTATGTCACTTACTGGTCGCTGGATTTCAATTAAATCGTTTAAACACGACGGTTCCCTTCATCGTTTTTGGGACCGTGGTTTAATCTTGGATAACAACGATGATTATATTGTTGTCGCAACCAAAAGAGCAAAAGTTACTGAAAATAATGGACGTCGTTGGTTTACTAAGGAACCAGCAGTTACCATCTTCTCAAAAACGGAATGGTGGAATGTCATCTGCATGCTCAAACCTGCTGGCGTTTGTTTTTACTGCAATATCGCTTCTCCGGCAATCGTGCATGATTCATCAATTAAGTATATCGATTATGACTTAGATACAAAGTTATTTGAAGACGATAGAGTCCGCATCCTCGATGAAAAAGAATACAATAACCATAAAAAACAATATCAATATGGCGATGACCTCGATACCGTTTTACGTTATCAAACTAATCAAACGATTAAAAAGATGGAAAAGCACGAATTTCCATTCGATGCGGAAGCGGTTAAAAAATATTACGATCAATTTTTAGAAGCACTTAATAAACATTAATTATGATTACTTACATTTCACATAACCAAGATGAAACAAAGCTTTTTGCTGAGGAATTAATAAAGAAGATTCCTCTTGGAAGCGTCATTGCCCTGACGGGTGATTTAGGCGCGGGTAAAACAACATTCGTGCAAGGTGTCGCAAAAGCACTTGGTATCAAAGATAAAGTTGCTTCTCCAACATTCAATATTATGAAATTATATCTTGGAGAAATATCTTTAATTCATATCGATGCATATAGATTAGAAAATATGGACCATAATATTGGTCTTGATGAATATATCGGCTATGAAAAAGGCTATACATTTATTGAGTGGCCGATGTATATCCCAGAATTAATCCCAGAAAAACATATTGAAATCAATATTAGAAACATCGGGGAAGATAACCGCGAAATCACGGTGAAAGGACTATAAGATGCTCAACGTCATATTAGATTCTTCAGCAACATATTTAACTGTGGGCATAATGGATGAGAATGGTCTTATCGATTATGCTTCTTATCCAGCTTGGCAAAGCCAATCGGAAAAGATGATTCCGGAATTAAAAACCCTATTAGAAAAGAATAATTTTTCTGTTAATGATATCTCAGGAGTAATCGTCGGAGTGGGTCCAGGTTCATATACCGGCTTACGCATCGCCTTAACAAGCGCGAAAGTCATCGCCCTATCACTAAATATCCCTTTATATCCTGTTAGTTCATTATGGTTACTTAAAGAAGAAAATAAACCAACGATTTGTTTGATGAATGCGAGAAGTGGAAGAAGTTATTTTGCGGTTTATGAGGGCAACAAAGTAATTGAACCAGATCAAATCCTAACAAACGATAAAGTAAACGAATATATCTCTTCTCATCCTGATTATGTTATTAAGGGTGAGTTAGCTTATTTATCTAGAGAAGATAATGTTGGTAACATCGCAAAAGAAGCGGCCTCATTATTTCCATATTTAAATAAAATCGATGATCCACTTACCGCGAAACCGGTATATATGAAAGGCTAGTTATGCAGTTTTTAAACGTTGATATTAGAAAGATGGAACTCGCTGATTTGCCTGCGGTACTCGAGATTGAAAATCTTTGTTTTGTAGCTCCTTGGAGTAAGCAAGATATCATTAATGAATTAGGCAATCAATATGCGAATTTCTGGGTCATTGAACTATCAGCAGAAGGGGTTGATAAACAAGTGGTTGGCTTCTCTGATTATTGGCAAACATTTGACTCTGCAACCATTTGTCAAATTGCCGTTCATCCAGGCATTAGAAGGCATCAATTAGGTTCAGCATTAATGGATGAAATCATCAATGATTGCTATGCGAAAAGAGTTCAAAATATTACATTAGAAGTGAGAAAATCCAATCAAATCGCCATTAATTTTTATAAAAAGCATGGTTTTACCGAATCATTAGTGAAAGAGAAATATTATTCAAATGGCGAGGATGCAATATACATGATGAGAGGGGTTGATATCAATGGCTAAAATACTGGCAATCGAATCGAGTTGCGATGAAACTTCCGTAGCAATTATTGAAGACGGAAACCTTTTATCAAACATCGTTTCTAGCCAAATTGATGTGCACGCGAAGTATGGCGGAGTAATGCCGGAAATCGCTTCTCGTCTCCACTGCGAAAACATCGGTTTTGTCATTAAAGAAGCTTTAGAAAAAGCAAACGTTGAGCTCAAAGATATCGATGCATTTGCCGTCACGCGTGGACCGGGATTAATCGGTGCGCTTCATGTTGGAATGCAGGCTGCAAAAACATTAGCGATGCTTTATGATAAACCACTTATTCCAGTTCACCATTTAGCGGGTCATATTTACGCGAATGAATTCGTCGATGAATTCACTTTCCCAATGCTCGCAGTGGTCGTTTCCGGTGGTAATACTGAGCTTGTATTAATGAAAGACCATCTTGAATTTGAAATCATTTCTTCAACTCGTGATGATGCAGTAGGGGAATCCTTTGATAAAGTTGCACGTTGTTTAGGCCTTCCTTATCCAGGTGGAGTTGTTATTGATAGATTATCTAAAGAAGGTAAACACACATATGATTTACCAATCCCACTTAAAGGTGAAGATACACTAGACTTTTCTTACTCTGGTTTAAAAACAAGCGTTATCAATCTCGTTCATAAGTATGAACAAAACGGGGAACAAATCAATGTCAATGATATGGCAAAGAGTTTCCAAGATGTCGCGATTGGTCAAATCTTAGATAGAGTGAAAAAGACATGTGAAAGATATGAGATAAAAGAAGTGATTCTTGCAGGCGGAGTTTCCGCGAACTCTTATTTAAGAGAAGAGATGAAAAAGTTGATGGAAAAGATTGGTATTAAGCTCGTCATACCACCATTATGGTGCACGACAGATAACGCAGCGATGATTGCCAAAGTTGGTGAAAAATTATACCAAAGAAAAGTCTTCGCTCCATTAGATGTTTCCATTGATCCAAACTGGGAAATACAAGATTATATGAAATTTTGAAATCTTATTATGATTTCATAAAGGGATATGCAATAATTATTAGGAGGTTACACGCATGGAAAAACAATTATATTCAGATTTTGAGCTCTATGACATCGTCACTTGTGGCGACCAAGAAGAACTCGCTTCACTTAAAGAAGTCACTTTACAAGGATGGGTGAGAACCAATCGTGATAATGGCTCCATTGGTTTTATCGAATTCAACGATGGGACATATTTTAAAAATGTTCAACTCGTCTATTCAAAAGATAGTAAGGATTATGAAGTCCTTTCTTCATTAGGTACTGGTTTCGCGATTGAAATCACTGGTGAATTTAGATTAACTCCAGGTAACAAACAACCATTTGAAGTTTTTGTTAACGAATGTGAGATCAAAGGTGCTTGCGATGATGATTATCCACTTCAAAAGAAAAGACACTCTTTCGAATTTTTAAGAGAAATCGCGCATTTACGTCCACGCGCGAATACCTTCCAAGCGGTTTATCGCGTGAGAAGCGTATTAGCGTTTGCAGTTCACGAATTCTTCCAAGAAAGAGGATTCTTATATATCCACACCCCATTAATTACTACTAATGATGGTGAAGGTGCTGGCAACGTCTTTGATGTCATCGCCCATGATAGCAAGAGCCCAGAAGATTTCTATGGTCATAGAGTCAACTTAACAGTTACTGGTCAATTGCATGTTGAACCATTCGCTTTAGCCTTTAGAGATGTTTATACTTTTGGTCCTACTTTCCGCGCGGAGAGAAGTAACACAGTAAGACATGCTTCTGAATTCTGGATGATTGAACCAGAGATGGCGTTCTGCGATTTAAATGACAACATGGATATCATTGAAGAATGCATCAAATACTGCATTGATTACGTTTTAGAATCATGCCCAGAAGAGATGAAATTCTTCAACTCAATGATCGACAATACTTTACTTGAAAGATTGAATCATGTGAGAAATTCTCAGTTCAAGAGAATGCCATATACTGAAGGTATTGAAATTCTTAAAAAGGCTGTCGCTGAAGGTGTGAAATTTGAAAACCCAAATATTGAATGGGGCATGGATTTACAAAGCGAACACGAACGTTATATCACTGAAAAAGTCGTCAAAGGTCCAGTATTTTTAACTGATTACCCAAAAGATATCAAAGCTTTCTATATGCGTCAAAACGATGATGGAAAGACTGTGGCAGCATGTGATTTACTCGTTCCTGCAGTCGGCGAACTCGTTGGTGGTAGCCAAAGAGAAGAACGTTATGATTTATTAAAAGCTAAGATGGATTCCTTAGGCATTACTGAAGGTCTTGAGTGGTATTTAGATACACGTCGTTATGGCGGTTGTGTCCACTCCGGATTCGGCATTGGTTTTGACCGCTTATTAATGTATGTCACTGGTATGCAAAACATCCGTGATGTTCAACCATATCCAAGAACAAGCAACACGATTAAATATTAATTATGAAGAAAAACGATCAATATTATCAGGAATTTGAGAAGACTAGAAAAGACGTCATGAAAAAAAGACTTGGCGGTCTTTTCTTAGTGTTTGATTTATTGCTCGTTGCTTTTATTATTTTCCAAATAACGTTACTGGTTTAAACCGTTTGGTTGGTTTGGAATATTGTTATTAGTTGGCGGAACATTATTATTTGGTGGAATGATATTGTTTGGGTTATTTTGGTTATAGTTTTCTAAAGTCTTGTCGAAGACAGTATGTTTGAGTTGATGAATGCGAATAGTTCTTGCGACGACGCATTGAACAGAGATTAAATACCATACACCTCCAATGATAACAGCAGGGACAAAGATATAGCTGACCCATGCTTCCCATTGCCAGTGTGGTTTAGAGATGATTGGTGGCCAATCAGCGATTATTCTCACCCCAAAGAATTCTTTATAAATATTAGGGTCGTTAAAATCCCAGATGAAGAGCAGGGTTCCAAACCCTGTTTTTGTATGTTCAAAAAGGTCATATGTCCAATCTCTAGTGATGAGGTGATGGATGAGAAGGAATAAGAAAGCGACTAAGATGATGGTTAATGGCTTCCATGCTTGTTTGAAAAACCAAACCCAGTTCTTCTTTCTCGCATATCTTAAGAAATCTTTCTTGTTATCAATGACTTTTGTAACGACAACATCGTGAGTAAAATTATCTACACGTCGACCTTGCCACTTCATAATGCGGGTCACTAATAAACCGAGATATCCAAGAATTACTAAAGTAACGATGATTAAAAGTAGGAGGATAAAGATCACTCTTTTATCAGTTTCAGATAAAGAAACAAAGATGCTCATTGTTTATCTTCCTCCTCACTGATGACGACAACCCCGTTATTATCGTTATTTTCTGGAGTGGTGATATATGGTTGATTAGCAGGCGGGGGAGTGGTCTCTGGCTGTTCATTGACGATATTGATATTCGTCACAGAAGTACCCTCTAATATGGCTCTCGCTTTAACATCTTCAGGGAATTCTCCAAATAGGTTTCTCCCCGTAAAGAAATACCAAATAGACTTGATGCCGACATAGAAAAATTGAATTACTCCAATGACTGCATAAACAGATAGAACGAGCAATAAAACGGGGAATGTAAAGATGTACAAAACCCCTCTTCCACATTTTTTCAAAATATCGGTAAACATGTATCTATTTTACATTATGTCTATTTGCAATCAAATAGTTTTCAACTATTCCTAAACAAATAATTAAAATGAATAATCCGTCGATGAGCAAAAATCCAAATGGATTTGGGATGACACTATATAGAGTTGCAAAAAGGACAAATTGTACAATTATGATAACTCCAAAACTCACGTAAATATAGGTCTTTTTCTTCAGTGATAATAGGGTAGCGATATAACAACTGAAATAGATGAATAATAGGGAAAAGAAATAAGAGAAAGCTGGGAATAGTGGTATTGAAATACCAGTAGCAATTAATAATATTAACGAGGCAATTAATAATGGGGTAAATCTTGATTCGCTTTCAATATTAATTCCAAGTTTTGGCAAGGATGCTTTTATAAATATATAAGATAATACAGACTGAATTAATGAAATTAAGTAGATAAAACATGGGACCATAAATGAAATATATTTAAAACCATCAACATGAAATACTTTTAAGAATACTTCGATGATGTTTTGATTATAAATAAACTGGATTAATGGGACGAAAGCATATGATAAACCAGTGGTTAATAAACTAGAGACAAAGATTATCCAAACAGGAGATATTTTTCTTTCAATCAATAGTCCAAAAACGACACCTGAAATCAACGCTGGAATGACATAAAACAATGTGTCAGAAAAATTGTTCATCGTCGCGATTAAACATAATCCGATTGTTGCAACCATATAAATCGGTAAATATTTCTTCTGACAAAAGATGGTGACGATAACACTTGTTAACGGTAAGACGAAAACGAGAATAAATATTAAAAAAGGAACGAAATATGTGAGCAAAACAAAGATGACATTAATTGCTGCCATCAGACCCATATATGCAATATTTTGCGTTAAAGTTTCTCTTTTCTTGAACATATCTAGTAAAATTTTAAAAAATTTTCAAAAAAAATGAAACAAAACTCAATTTTTCGCGTATATATATAGTATGAGAATAAAAATTGCTCCTTTATTATTAATCCCGATACTTGCTTCCTGTGGAGGCAGTGGAGAATCATCTTCTTCAGCTTTTCCAGAACACGATTATTCTGAGATAGAAAAACTAACTATCACTTATGATCAAAGTTTTTCGATTAACGAGAAAGATCATTACGTATATTTTTATCAGGATACTTGCCACAGCTGCTCAGAATTAAAAAACGAAGTTATTGAATTCGCATTGCATGGATATATCGATTTCTATTTCATTTTTGCAACGACAGAAATCCCTCATAATTACACTTTTCAAGAAATCAATCAAACCTTAGGTTCAAACAGTATTGAAGATGTGTTTGTCGGTATCACTCCACAGCTCGTTTTAATCAAAAACGGTAAGATTGAAAAGAACATTATTAAAAATATTTTCATCCAAGAAGAACTGTCACATTATTATCAGTAATATTCATACAACTAATTGAAGTAGATATTATCATATGATAATATATTTTTACTATGAATCTAAAAGAAGAATTGAACGAAAGACAATATGAAGCGGTGACTACACCTTTTCAAAATAACTGCATTATCGCCGGTGCGGGAAGTGGCAAAACGAGAGTGTTAACTTATCGTATTGCTTATCTCATCGATGAATTAAAAGTGAGACCATGGAACATCCTCGCGATTACATTTACTAATAAAGTTGCCGCGGAGATGAAAAGCCGTATTGTTAAGCTAGTTCCTGGTGCGGAAAAAGACTTAACAATCAAGACATTCCACTCCTTTGCAGCGATGTTTTTAAGAATTGAAATCTCGGTTTTAAATTATCCTTCTTCTTTTACAATTTTAGATGAAGAAGATCAAACGAAATTAATCAAAGATATCGGCGCTTCTCTTTCTTATAAGAAAAGCGATCCAATGCTTAAAAAAGCTATGTCCTATATCTCAAATAACAAATTAAAAGAACTCCTTCCTGAAGATATCAAAATTGTCAATGAAAAATTCTATGGTGAAAAAGATTGTCTAGAAATCTACACATTATATGAAGAAAGAAAAAATGCGATGTTTGCATTAGATTTCGACGATTTGTTGATGAAAACGAATTATATTTTGGAGAGATTTCCAGAAATTAGAAATAAATGGCAACGCAAGATTGACCATATCTTAGTAGATGAATTCCAAGATACAAACGATGTGGAATTCAAACTCATTAAATTGATTAGCAAACCATCTACTTGTTTATATGTTGTCGGTGACCCAGACCAAACTATCTACACTTGGAGAGGGGCGAATCAAAACATCATTTTAAACCTCGATAAGAATTATCCTACTATAAATACTATAGTACTAGATAGAAATTATCGTTCTACTCAGAAGATTTTAAATAGTGCGAACAAACTTATTTCCCATAACAAATTTAGAGTCGAAAAGAACCTTTATACAGAGAATAATCCAGGTGAAGATATCGTCATTAAATCATGCCCAAGCATCAACGCGGAAGCTAGTTATGTCGCTAGACAAATACAGTGGCTACACGATATCAAACATTATTCATATAACGATATTGTCGTGCTATATCGTTCTAACTATATCACGATGGAATTTGAAGCGGCGTTCGTGGAAAGAAATATCCCTTACCGTATTTTCGGTGGCCTCAAGTTCTATCAAAGAAAAGAGATTAAAGATGTCCTCGCCTATTTTAGACTTATCGTCAACCAAAAGGATGACGTCTCTTTTGAAAGAATTATCAATGTTCCAAGAAGGGGTATTGGTGAGACTTCCATCGCTTTATTAAAGCAAGAAGCGTTTGAAAATAAAAAATCTTTATATGATTACATCGTTGATATCAATAGTAATAGCAAACTCTCAACTCGCGCGGTGTCGGCTTTAAAATCACTTGTGAAAAACATTGAAATCACACGTGACAAAATCAACGAAAACGAAGAAGTGTTCTCTAAAACACTTGAAGATATGCTTTCAACTATTGGCTATTACGATTATCTTTCAAAAGAAGAAGATGGCGATGATCGATTAGAAAACGTCAAAGCTTTATTTGCAGATTTGAGAAGATATTTAAGAAATAATCCTGAATCATCCTTTGATGAATATTTACAAAACATCGCTTTGGTATCCGCGCAGGACGAATTTGTCGATGGTGACTTTGTGACGATGATGACTGTCCACACTGCTAAAGGTCTTGAATTCCCAGTGGTATTTATTGTTCGTCTCAATGATATGGTCTTCCCAAATGCTCGTGCCTTAAATGAATCGGGTTACAAAGGAATTGAAGAAGAAAGACGATTAGCCTATGTCGCAATGACAAGAGCAAAAGAACTCTTATTCATGTCATGCGCAGGCGGCTTCTCTTATGTTTCTAATGGTTCGTTAATTCCATCCCCATTCTTTAAAGAAAGTGGCAATATCATCATTAAAGAAGAACCTTCTTCATATAAAGAGTCTTATCGCTTTGGGGATCGTTTCTCTCAAGAAGAACCATTCTTCATCAACGATCGTAAAGAAGAAAAACCAAAATCAGTTATTCAACAACCAACTACTAATGGAATTGATAAATGGGAGATTGGTGATAAAGTGATTCACCGCACATTAGGTGTCGGCACTGTGATCAGCGTCGATGGCGACGGCATTATCAAAGTGCATTTTGAAGAGCATGGTGATAAATCGCTTCTCGGCAACCACCCAGCCTTGAGAAAAGGAGAAAAATAATGGATTACAAAGCACGCGCGAAAGAATTGACAAATTTAATCGAAAAATATACTTACGAATATTACGTTTTGGATAACCCATCTGTTTCTGATGCAGAATTCGACCGTTTAATGCAAGAGTTGATGTTGCTAGAAAAAGAACATCCTGAACTCGTCAATCCACTTTCTCCAACCCAACGTGTCGGTGGGATTGTCCAAGATGAGTTTAAAAAGATTCCTCATAAGCGCATGATGCTCTCTTTAGCAAATGCTTTTAACGATGACGACTTAAGAAACTTTGACCGTCGTGTTAAAGAAATAACTGGCTTAGATGAAATAACATATATGGCCGAACTCAAGATTGATGGTCTTGGTATGTCGCTAGTTTATAATAAGAATTTACAGTACGCAGTTACCCGTGGAGATGGGTCGGTTGGTGAAGATGTGACCAGCAATGTAATGACCATCAAATCCATCCCATCTCATATCGATTTAGAAGGTGATTTTGAAATTCGTGGTGAAGTGTTTATGAGCAAAAAAACACTGCAAAAACTCAACGAACAACGCAAAAAAACTGGTGAACCTTTATTCGCGAATGCTAGAAATGCCGCGGCAGGAAGCGTGCGTCAACTCGATAGTTCAATTGCTGCTTCTCGTAATTTAGATGCCTTCTGGTATTATTTTGTAAATGCAAAAGATTTTAATATTCGTTATCATTCAGAAGCTCTTGCTCTTGCGGATAAATTAGGTTTTAAGACCAATAAAGAAAGAAGGCTTTGCAAAGGCATTGATGAAGTTATCAAATACATCGAAGAATATGGTGAGAAAAGACCATCCCTTGATTATGATATTGACGGTATTGTCATTAAAGTTGATGATATGAATTTATATGACAAACTTGGTTATACAGCAAAGACACCTCGTTGGGCAATTGCTTATAAATTCCCACCGGAAGAAGTGGTGACCAAATTATTGGATGTCATCTATACAGTTGGAAGAACTGGCAAGATTACTCCTAACGCGGTTCTTGAACCAGTACGTGTTGCCGGATCATTAGTTCAAAGAGCGACTCTCCATAATGAAGACTTTATGTATGAAAAAGGATTAATGATTGGTGATTACGTCGTTTTAAGAAAAGCAGGCGATGTCATTCCAGAAGTGGTGAGACCAGTTAAAGAAAGAAGAACTGGTAACGAAAGAGGAATCGTGATGGCGACTTCTTGTCCAGTATGTGGTATGCCTTTAATTAGAAAAGATGCGATGCATTTCTGTATCAATCCGCACTGTGGAGCGAGAAAAGTGGAAGGCATCATCCATTATGCGAGCAAAGATGCGATGGATATTGAAGGACTTGGTGATAAAGTCAGCGAACAATTATTCAACCAAGGATTCATCAAAGATATATCCGATTTATATTTATTATATGAACATCGTCAGGAAATCATTGAACTCGATGGGTGGAAAGATAAATCAATTGATAACTTATTAAATGCGATTGATAAATCAAAGCAGAATTCTTTAGAAAGATTGCTCTTTGGTTTAGGAATTAAAGAAGTGGGCGAGAAGATGGCTAAGACTCTCGCGAAGAAATATTACACATTAGATGCTTTAAAAGGGGCAAGCTTAGAACAACTCATGGAAATTGATGATGTCGGTCCGATCGTTGCTGAGAGCATTGTGAAGTGGTTCTCTAATGAAGATAACCTCGCATTAATCGAAAGACTTAGATACCATAATGTGAATTTTGAATATCGTGGTAGCACGGTTTTCGCTGGTAATTCATATTTCTCTGGTAAGACAGTTGTGTTAACAGGAACATTAACGAGTTACGGCAGAAAAGAAGCAACTGCATTACTTGAAGATTTAGGTGCGAAAGTTACTGGCAGTGTTTCTAAAGCTACTGATGTGGTTATCGCTGGAGTGGAAGCAGGTAGCAAACTCGATAAAGCAAACGCGTTAGGTATTACTGTTATCGATGAAGCGACATTCTTAGAACTTATTAAGTAGGGAGAAACGATATGATTATTGATAGTTTTGATCCAAATTCTAAGCCGTTCCTCACCGCGGAAGATTTTTACGGAGAAGTGGAACGTAATGATATTGTTACTTTAGTAACTTTTAAACAAAAAGTCGTCGATTATGCGATTGATAAATATGGTGCGAAAAAGGCATTTAGTTATAAAACCACGAATGGCTCGCAAGATGTCTATTCTTTTGAAGTTGATGGGAAAAAGTTTAACGTTTATTTCAGCGGAATAGGCGCGACAGTGGCTTCGATTATCATGAAAGAAGTCAGCGTAGTAACTGGTTCACATAAATTCATATATTTTGGTAGTTGTGGTGTTCTTAATGAAAAAGCGTGCCGAGGCAAAATTATCGTTCCAACTTCTTCCTATCGCGATGAAGGTATTTCTTACCATTATATGGCTCCAAGCGACACAGTCGAAGTTAGAAACCACCAAATAATAGAAAATATTTTAAGCAAAACTGATATACCATTTGTCTCTGGCCCAATATGGACAACAGATGGCATTTACATGGAAACAATTAACAAAGTTAATAAGCATAAAGAAGAAGGGTGCATCGCTGTTGAAATGGAAGTAAGTGGAGTAGAAGCAGTTGCTCGTTATTATGACATCGAAAATTATCATATTCTTTTCTCTGCTGATTCACTCGATTCGTTAGACAAATGGGAACGTGTTGATTTCGGTCATGACAATGAATTAAACCTTCAAGTCAACGCATTTGAAATCGCTTTAAAAATTGCCAAAGAATTATAATTCCTCTTTTTCTATAAAGAATGAGAGATTCTTATATAGAAGAATAGTCCTGTAAGTGATATAATTTCATTTGCAGGAGAAATGATAAATGCAACTAGTTATTTTAGCGGCCGGAATGGGTTCTAGATTTGGTGGCCTAAAACAAATGGAACCAATGGATGAGGCTAATAATTTTTTATTAGACTATTCAATTCACGATGCGAAAAAGGCAGGATTTGATTCTGTCGTTTTCATCATCAAAAAAGATTTCTTTAAGGAATTTAAAGAGAGTATTGGAAAGCGCGTTGAAAAGATCATTAAAGTCGAATACGCATTCCAAGATTTAAACGATTTACCAGAAGGTTTTAAATGTCCAGAAGGTAGAGAAAAACCATGGGGTACTGCACATGCGATTTATGCAGCGCGTGACCTCATCAACGACAACTTCATCATTATCAATGGTGATGACTTCTACGGACAAGAAACATATAAAGTCGCATATGAGTATTTAAAAGGTGCGAAAGGCGATGAATACGCGAACGTCGCTTTCAAAGTCAGCAACACGATGACTGAAAATGGTTCCGTTAAAAGAGGTGTTCTCTTCTCAAATAAAGAAGGCTATCTTGAAAAATTAATCGAATCATCTATTGAAAGAAATGCGGAAGGCAAGATCGTCTGCACTCCACTTGAAGGTGGCGAACAATTCGAAGTTGGTGAAGATGCTTTAGTCTCCATGAACTTGTTCGCTTTCTCCAAAGGCTTAATCGATGAGCTCAGAAGAAAATTCCCAATTTGGTTAAAAGATAATATCTCTAACTTAAAAGCCGAATTCTTAATTCCAACTGTCGTCGATGAATTAGTCCATGAAGGTAGAGCCACTGTCAAAGTGTTACAAACTCCATCTCAATGGTTCGGCGTTACTTATAAAGAAGACAAACCACAAGTCGTCAAAGCATTAGCTGATTTAGTGGAAAAAGGTTATTACAAAAAAGGCTTATATTAATAGGAGCGATTACTAATGGCAATTTTAGTTACAGGCGGAACTGGTTATATCGGTTCCCATACAGTCGTTGAACTTTTAAATAAAGGTTACGATGTTGCGATCTTAGATAACTATTCAAATTCAAAACCAGTCGTTTTGGATAGAATTGAAGAAATCACCGGCAAAAGACCAAGATTTTACTTCGCAGATATTCAAGATGAAGCGGCCTTAAGAAAAGTTTTTGAAGCGGAAAAAGTCACAGATATCATTCATTTCGCTGGTTTAAAATCCGTTGCTGAATCCGTCAAATTCCCAGAATTATATGAGAAGAATAACGTCGGTGGCACAAAGGTCATTTTAAAGCTCATGAAGGAATATGGAGTGAACAATTTAGTGTTCTCTTCTAGTGCGACAGTATACGGCGTCCCTGATCACGTCCCACTTAAGGAAGATGATAAAGTTGGTGGCTGCACTAACCCATATGGACAAACAAAATTAGATATCGAATATTTGTTAAAGGATTTTGCAAAAGAAGTGCCGAGCGCGAATATCGCCATCCTTAGATATTTCAACCCAATCGGTGCCCATCCAAGTGGCAGAATCGGTGAAGACCCAACTGGTATTCCAAATAACTTAATGCCATATATCACCCAAGTGGCAGTTGGCAAACGTCCATTCTTAAATGTTTATGGTAACGACTATAAAACAGTGGATGGTACAGGCGTTCGTGACTACATTCACGTCGTCGATTTAGCGATTGGTCACTTATGTGCTTTAAAGAAACTTGAAGAGAAACCAGGATTAGTAATTTATAACTTAGGTACTGGTAAAGGTACATCTGTTCTCGAACTCGTCAAAGCCTTTGAACAAGCCAATAACATTCATATCGAATACAAGATTTGTGAAAGACGTCCAGGCGATGTCGATGAAAACTACGCAGATGCTTCTAAAGCCTTAAGAGAAATGGGCTGGAAGACGGAAAGAGATATCGTCGATGCCTGTAAAGATTCTTGGAATTGGCAAAGCCACAATCCAAATGGTTACGAGGAAAAATAATGGAGAAATTATTCTTAAAAGCTGCTGAAGGCTATTCTCTTTCTCTCGCGGTGTTCCCAGTTGATAAAGCAAAAGCCGTCATTCAAATAGTGCACGGTATGCAAGAACACAAGGAGAGATATTACCCATTCGCTGAATATTTAAATAAGAATGGTTATGCGGTTGTCGTCTCTGATATGAGAGGACATGGTGAAGATGCGCCTTTACTCGGCCATATCGCCGACAAAAAAGGTGAAAAAATCCTTATCGATGACCAAAATAAGATCTACGAATATATCAAGGAAAACTTTAAAGGTCTTCCTGTCTACTTATTCGGTCATTCCATGGGTTCTATTATCAGCCGTGTTGTCTTGCAAGAATATTCAAAGAATTACCAAAAGGTGATTTTATCAGGATATGTTGCCCCTAACCCAATCAGTGGCGTGGCAGTCTTCCTTGGTAATATCGTCAAAGCGTTTGGTAAAAAGAAGAAATCTAAATTCTTAGCAAGCTTAGCTCTTGGCCCATATTCAAAAGCTGTCAAAAATAGAAAAACAGATTTAGACTGGCTCAGCACGAATGAGGATAATGTTGCAAAATATATCGAAGATCCATTATGTGGATTCCCATTCACTAGTGGTTCCTTCTCTGCTTTATTCCATCTTTTAAACGATATGGGCAAAGTGAAAAAATATGAGAATGTTAACAAAGAACTTCCAATCCTTTTAGCGGGTGGCGAGGATGATCCTTGTACAGCCGGAGAAAAAGGTAGAGCTAATAGTAAGAAAGTTCTAGAAAAAGCAGGCTTTAACAATATTGAAGTTGCGACATTTAAAGGAATGAGACATGAAATTTTAAACGAAACTGATAAAGCTTCTGTTTATCAAACAATGTTAGACTTCCTCAATAAATAATATCCATAAAACAATAATAGAGAGGCTGACTATTCAGCCTTTTTATTATCGAAACGCAGTGAAGATAAAAACCGGGTGCTATGCACGTGAGAATCGAAATAGCTTCCTGCGATGT
>SVBB01000023.1 GCA_015059105.1 Erysipelotrichaceae bacterium
ACTTACAAAAATTCGTAAGTCGTGTCAAATTCAATTGTTTTTAAGTGGTCAAATTCGCCGATGAAGATGGTCAATTAGGCCGACGGACTGGCTAAATTCGCCGTTTAGACCACATTTTTCAATTAATATACGAAATTTCGCCAACGTTGGCAAAAATTCGTAACTAATGCAATATGGATATCTTTTAGGGATACGGTTTAATCACTATTCTTATCTACTATATCGTGGAAGGATAATTATTTATCTTTCTTATGTTTCCTAACCGCATTTACTTCTGCATTGATTCTTTTATGGTCAACAAAGACTGCATCACAAATACGTAAGAACCAGGCGAGAGGAATTAATATCTTCGTTTTATATAATCTAGGGTATCTATTTTTCAATACCTTCATAGGCGGGAAAGTACGAGATAATATGTAACTGAATTTACTTTGCTTTTGTAATGAATGAGAAACACTGTGGGAGATAGTGCCATATGTTCCACTAGAAGCGATATATAAAAGGATATCTTTTTCTTTATCAGTTAATTCTTCGTTATCAAATAATTTGATAGATAGATTATCTATTTCTTTAGAGAATTCTAATAACCCTAATTTATCTAATTCATTATTAATGTAATCAAAATCTAATTTGTTATTCTTTAAAAACAAATAATAATCGATTAATGTTCTAATCCCACATCCGGCATTTTGATAATGCTTATAACAGTGGCAACTAAAATAGATATAGAAATCTTCATTAGATAAATAATGTTCATATCCTTCTTTAACTGGAGACTTATCTAATATCCCTAAATAATAGTTTCTAAAAGTAAGAACATCACTTCTCTCCGCGAATAAGTCGCGATGCATCTCATAATTATAAAACGGCTTTTTTAAATAGACGTCATGGTTAGAATTATCAAATGCCTTGCATTCATATCCTTTACTATCAAAAAACGCTTTAATATCATTTTTATAATTATCATCAAAGAGGATATCAAAATCTGCATATTCCCGATCATATTTATCTGGATAATAATTCCTTATTACAAGTCCTTTTAACGGGAGGAATGATATGTGTTTATCATTCATATATTTATATAAAGAAGCATTATCTTGATCAAATAGAATTGTCTTCCTCACATTATATAAATATGCTTTTTCTAACTGTTTATATATTTCTTTATCAACACTTACCCCTGTTTCTTTAATCGCTTTATATGTAATCGCTTTTAAAGAATGATGTTCACCCATCTTGAGGATGAAAGATGCTAGTTTATCATCAATAAGGAAAGATTCATCTTTCTTTTTATTTAAATATAGATGAAGTAAATAAATATATTTATTGATATAAGATAAAAATGTTTCTTTATTCATTCTCATTCACCTAAATCAATAACTTTATCAAATAAACTGTCATCATAATGATGATGGCTAATTAATATAATAGTCTTATCTTTTAATGACAATATATTGTTCATCACAATCTCTTCATTATATGCATCTAGGGATGCACTGCATTCATCTAATAGTAATATTGGAGAAGAAGAATATATCGCACGAGCAATCGCGATTCTTTCCATTTCTCCTAAGGAAAGACCACTACCCTTTTCATTAAGGAATGTATTTTCTTTTAAAGGTAGATTATTCACAAAATCATATGAATTAGATATCTTCAGTGATTCTATTAACTTATCATTATCAACATCTTCATTATATAAAGTTATTACTTCTTTTATACTCCCTTGCATAAGTAAGTTATCCTGAGGAACATAAGCGAATAATCTCTCATATTTCTTATCTAAAAGATGTTTGTCCTTATCAAGCAAATATAGACTTCCTGAGACCGGTTTATATAAAGATAATATTATCTTCATTAAGGTGGACTTCCCACCTCCAGAATGGCCTTTAATTAGTATCTTTTCTCCTTTATTAACTAGTAAAGAGAAATCCTTTAATGCTTCTACATTATTCCCATATTTATCAATATATGAATAAGAGATATTATCAATATCTATACCTTTAAATTCATTATGATAATAATTATCTATATCTTCTTTAGATAGATAATCTATATCTTCTTTTTCTTCTATTCTTATTCTTTCTCCAGAAGCGATTAATGAATAATAACGAGGAATGATATTCGTGATATTACCAAGTGGACCAGTGAGCTGCGAAAGAAGGGCCACTAAAGACATGAGAAGACCAATAGTCATATTCCCGTTAATAATAGATATTCCACAGAATATAACCGCGAGGATATAGAAAGTATAATAAACGACGATATAAGAAATAGAACAAGCGATAGAAAACATATTTCTCTTGATTCTCGCTTTTTTATAATTTTCTAAATTAATATCATTCTTCTTAGAAAATATATCTTCTTTCACAAAGCTATGAACAATAGATAAGCCCTGTAATGATTCAAAGAAGAAGACTTTGACTTTCCCATCTGCTTCTTGCATATGGTGATGCCACCTCTTTAGTCTCTTCCTCATAAAATAAGTAAGAACAATAATTAATAAGATAAAAGGTAATAATGATAAACCAAATATTGGATATAAATAGATAATCGCCCCTATAGATAAAAGCAGTTGAATAACCATCCTACATAAAGAAGGTAATATCGATAATATGCTTGAAGCGATGATAGAAGTATCACTAGTGAGCCGATGTATCCATTCTTCATCGTGACTGTTTTTAATATAACGATAATCATTAGAGATGATCTTCTTATATAAAGAGGCTCTTAATTTATTTTCAATCTGCACATAAGAGTATTCATGATATATGCGGTAGAAGATTTGAAGTAATATTATTCCTAATGTCACTAGTCCTAAGATAAGGACATATCTAAATAATAATTCATTATCTTTCTTTTCAATCGCATCGATAATGAAACGTAATATAAAAGAAAAAGAAACAGTAAAAATACCGAGCATTATCTGAGAAATAGATAATAAGATAATCTTCTTTTTACTTCCTTTTATATTAGAAGCGATATAGCTAAGTGTTTCTTTATTCTTCATCTTATTTTTCTTAAATGTAATTTGCTTAATATATACTGTATAACCATCTTGATATGAGGGAAATTAGTATAGAAGAATTTCCTCATCTTTTTATCCTTAGATAAGATAATGATATTCCCACTTCTCTTCTTTATCGATATTAATTTACCTAGTATCTGGTTGTATTCCACTGGTTTATCAAAGAAATAATTATAATCTCCCATGAAGATATATTTATCTTTCTTCTTACTAATTATTCTATGCAATACATATCTACCATTACTTTTATATAAAGCGATATCACCTTTTTTATAATTATCGTCTTTCTTTATATGTAATATATCTTCTCTTTGTTTGATAAGAGGATACATTGAAAAACCAACATTCGTATAGAATAGCTCTCCATCTTTATCAAGTAGTTCTTCAAAATTAATATTCAATCGCGTTGACCTCTTTAAGTTTATTGATGAATAATTCTATATCACCTTTAATACTTTCATCACATTCATAATGTTCATAAAAATATTCCAATATCTCTTGCAAAGATAAATCGTCTTTCTCAAGTAGATGCACGATTACTGATCCTGTTTCATTGAGTTTAATAATGCCGTGGAAGGATTTGCTTTCTTCTCCCACGGGGACAAGTATTTCTCCACTTCCTGTATCATGGATTAAAAATTTATCATTTAATTTCATTTTTAATGATCCTTTCATATGTCATAACTGCACTTGAGATATCTTTATTAACATTAATTTCATAAAAATTAATCTTATTAAATATTATATCAGCATTCTTAAGTGCTTTTTCTCTTTTAGATTTTTCTAAAGGTAAATATATCTGAGATAACATCTTGATATATATTTCTTTTTTATCAGTTATTTTTCTATAACTATTTTCTATTCCCCTATTAAGAAAGATAATCGCTTTTAATGGGGAAGATATATTATTCCCCCTTCTTTCTTTCCCGTTCCAAGGAGAAGAATGGATGATGATATCGTCCTTTACTTCTAATAAAGGTTTATCATCATTGATATATTTAAATCTATCGCCTAATAAATCAGACAACAAAGAAACATGAGTAGATTTACCAACCCCTGATCTCGCGGTGATTAAAAAGCCATGACCATCAACCATAAAGGATGATGAATGGAAAACAACAATATTACGTTCAATAAGGATATCCGCGATTTTGCGGTAAGTCGCAGATATTTCTTCATTAACATATACCTTGCCAGTAGAAGAATAATTAATCTCATTCTTCAAATCTTCCATCGTTAGCCTAACAACATATTCTTCTTTTTTATCAGTTAAAAAATCAGAACAGTATTTCTTAGTAGATTCATAAAAAGCATTGATTTGAATCACTATATCGGCAAGAAGGATATTAAAGGTAACCATAATATATTATTCATTATAAATGAATGTATCAATATAGCAAAAGAAAGAAATAATGAGGGGGAACACTATATTCGCGTTGGTGTCTTGTAATGATGTAGATACATCTAGTACTACCTCTGTAGTAACACCTTCCTCCAGTATTATTACCCCTAGTAGTAATAGTGATACATCATCATTAGAAACTAGTTCAAACACAGGTGCAGAAGAATTCTTCGATGAATCTAGTAGTTCTAATCCTGTAGAAGAATCTTCATCAGTAGAAGTTTCATCATCAATCATTGAAGAATCATCTAGTGAAGAAACCAGTTCAACTATTGAACAATCGTCATCAGATGAACAAGAACCATCATCTGATATCGAGAGCAGTTCTAGTGAGGAAGAGCAATCTTCAATCATTGAAGAAAGTTCTAGCGATGAATCATCTAGTGAGAGCAGTATTCAAGTCACATATCATGTTAGATTTGTGAACTATGACGACTCTCTCCTATATGAAACTGATGTGAACGAAGGCGAACAAGCTATATACCTTGGTGAAACCCCAATTAGAGAAGATGAAGGTAATTCCACATTTGAATTTATTAAATGGGATAAAGATTTCTCCTCAATAAGTTCCGACTTAGTCGTTAAAGCAAAGTATCGAGAGTACGCGGTTGACAACGAAGAAGGGTGGGGCCCGATTCATTGGGGATAATCTTATAAACGGAGGACATTAATATGTCAGAAGAAAAAAAGAAATTCGAAAAGCCTGAAGCCGAAGTGATATCTTTTCAAAACGACGACATTATTACAATTAGTAATGGTGGCGATGACCCAGGCTACATTAAAGAGGGAGAACCTTGGTAGGAGAAATTGTTATGAAAAAGAAATTATTACTTTTAATGCCTGCCTTATTGGCTCTATCTGCCTGTAATGGCGCTCAACCAGTTGAAAACAAAACCTTCTTAGAGGATACAGCTGCTCATACTGAACTATTTGGTAAAGCAGAAGAAGCAAAACCAACAAGAAAAAACACTGTATCACTAACTAAACCAACTATTGGATATCAAATCCAATACGATGATGTTAACGAATATTTGGCAATTCGTTTCGTTTCCTTAATTAGTAACTTAGGCGCTAGTGTTAATGCATCTTGGAAAAGAGCTGTTGCTGGGCCTGATTCAGGAGATTTAGGAACTGGAAAAGGATTTGATGATACGGCAATTGAAACAACTAAATATTACAAAAAACTAACCGGTTTACCTGATGCTGGAGAAGGCGAAGGTTATGTTGTTTATTCGTTATATAACATCCCATATACAGAAACTATTAAAAAAGGCTATGTTGCAGCATATCTAACATTATCAGATGACGTGTCTGATCCTGTTAAATCGGATGTTATGATTGTAAGAATTGAATCTAACGCCGAACATACAGAATCGACTAATAGTTTTACTATTGACCATACTATAGAAGCATATAGAGACGGGAAACACTTCTTACAAGGAACTATCGGAGGTACTAAGCAAGTGCTTAACGCCACAGAATGGTGGGAAGGAGATAACTTTGCTGTCTACAATAACATTAATTTAACTACTTCCGACTCATTTGGTTCTTTCTATTATGGACATACAGTTTTCCAATACTTTGGCCACAATAGTTTCTTTAAGAACACTGCAGGTGCTTTTTTCGCCGAGTCAACAATGTCTGAATACAACAAACCAAAAATAGCAGGTAATTATAACATTTATGTTTCTAGAAAAGATGCAAATAAAATATACGCAGACACAGACGCAACAGTCGACATCACTTTAAATGTTGATGTAAGCAGTTTTGGTGGGGAGATTAGTTCTGTTGGTGTCAAGGGCACATGGGATAAAGAAGCAGCCGAGGTTCCTATGACTCTTTCTAGTGGAACAACGTATACCGTAACAAAAGCTCTCCAATATGGTTCATGGCCAGGAATTAGATTTGTAATAAATGGGGAAAATATAGAGGCGTATGTGCGTTGGTTCCAAGCAACTGGCGGAAGTTTTAGTTATACATTTAATATGTATGATAGAGAAGCAATTGAGTACACCGTAACAGAAACCAACGACTCCTGGAACCCAAAGCCGTTACAAGATGGTTTGCCATATTTCGCATGCATTTTGGGAGGAAATGCTTCTGGTCAATGGATCCCATTAACTTATAAAACAGGGACTCGCAGTGCAACATTTACAGTTCCAGCAGGAATTATTCCAGAAAAATTCCTACTTGTGAGATGTATTTCTGGTACAGTTACTCCAAGTTGGGAGCAAAAAGAAGAGTTACCAGGGAAAATATATAATCAAACAAGTGATATAAATTTTGTTGATGACCAAACTGGTTACGATGTATCTTTCTGGTAATATATGGCAATGCCTAAATAGAATCTGTAGATAATTCATATTCTAAAAAAAGGACTTCTTTGGGTACGAAGTCCTTTTAATATGTTATTTGTGAATGTAAACAGTTATCTAATGTTTATTCAGCTGAGGGAACATAATTCCATTGTTCAACACTACAATCCCCTGAATCTGGATAATTACTAATATAGAATCCATTTTGGTAAATATTAGATATGTCTATATCCCCAGTTTGTCTTCCGCTTCCGTTAAAAATAATCCTGTCGTACAAATCAAAGTTTATGGTTACGGAATAGAAGTCTTCATTTTCAGAATTTTTCCCAACATATGTCATTTCAACCCCTGGCCATCCAACAGGATTAACTCTAGGAGAATCATGCCAATAATATGCGTTAGGAGTGGTCCAGCCTTTGTTATTGGTAAAATAAACATCCCTAATGCCAAACAACGGCCATTCGGCTGTGAAATTACCCATATCAGCGTTAGGAGTTCTTTGTGTGAAGGTATCTACCCATTCAGTTGGGAGTTCTGTTCCTTCGGCAAATCTTGCGAAGAACAATCCAGTTGCCTCCCCTAAAAGAACGCTAACAGAAGTGTTACTAATTTTTGTAACTGGTAACCATGTGTCTGTATAACCAACGCCGCCCCAAGCTCGAGCATATACAACAGCATTGTCTTCCCAAACATTTGGTGCTGTCCAAGTAAATGTTACTGGGGTTTCTTCAAGTAAATCCACATAGAATCTTTTGTCTGCGCTCCAGTCGTAATCACCACTTCCAGCTTCTTTAGGGAAGAAATGGATTTGGTAGTCACCTTTAACGATAACTTCTTTATCACTGCCGCCGTACCATCCATCGCTCGTATCATGAACTTTCATTTTTCCCCATTTATTTATAGCAATAGAATTTGGCAAAACATATTCGCCATCAGTTGCTGATTCATAAAATTCATAACCAACTCTGTGTTGCCATTCGTTCATGCTTCCAACAAGATAAAAACGTTTGTCAGACGAATAAATCTTGTTAGTTTCTTTTCTTAAATAAAGGTTGTAAGTACCCGCCGTTGTTACTTTTATTTTGCCAGTATCTGCACCATAATTGGAGAAGCGAGTAGCACCATCAACACCTGAAATCTTACTTGAACCATACACATTAAAGGCACTATCAAGTTTAAAAATGTTGAAGGTATCATTTGCTGCAAACGTGCAGTCAAAAGAAGCATTGTTTACTTCGCCCAAAATAGTCGTTTCATCTGCGACAATAGCTTCATCAGCAAAATCTCCACCAACGAAATAAGTGGCATTGGATGGTGCTGTAAACACAGTACCTAAACTATTAATTTGAGAAATCTTTGCTTTAGAAGTTACAGAACCAGTTGCAGCGTCATCCTCTAATGTAAGATACGCCACCATGTAAGAACTTAATTCTTCAGCAGGAATATTGTACATAGAGTAAATGACGAAAAATTTATATCCATCGCCAGCAAAATCTTCAGCAGTAATAGATTCCATTTTTTCAGTCGTTTCATTATATCGTTTTAATGATGTGTAAGCTATTTTAGACTCAAAACCGCCTGTTAAGTCCTTTGATACGTTACCATTAAGTTTGGTAAGACCTCTTGTCCAAGTTGCCTTAACTTTTAAAGATGCAATAGCGCCGATAAATCTAATAGCGTATCTATCTTCTCTTATTTCGGTGGTTGCTGGATCATCTTCAGCCATGACTTTAAACTGAACACCGATTTTTGGTTCGAGCAAAACTCCTGCTTCAGAATTACGTCTTGCTTTTAATTCGCCAGCCGCTTCTTCTCTACCAAATAATCCATTTGATTCCGTTGTTTCTAAATATAATTGTGGTTCTTCTACTTTAGCACCAGCACCGTTACATGCTGATAAAACCATAAGAGCAGGTAGAATGCCTAATAATAATCTTTTCTTCATAACCTTCTCCTATTAACCACCGTAGTTTTCATCTTCTGCACGTGAGAAGGCTTGTTCTACCTCATCGCCGCCATTGCCAAGACTTGTTACAATAATGTCTTCGTTTGAAAATTGAATAATTTCAACTTCAGGCTTAACGAACTTCTTTTTCTTTTCTTCCATGATTAAATTTGTCCTCCGTATTTAATCGAAAATAGCAACTAACGAATAGGGCCCCATCCAGATTCAGTATCTTCACTGATTGAATAATATGTTGCCACTACCGTAAGGTCTGAGGTTACCGATGAATAACTCTTATCCCATCCTTTAAAGGAATAAGTTACTGTATCGGTTCCCTCTCTTGTAGGTGTTTCACCCACATATGTAGCAGCACTGCCTTCTAATACATCAACTTCATATAAGAGAGAGTCATCATAGTTAACAAACTTAACGTGATAATAAGTTTGAATACTGCTCTCACTAGAGCTTTCCTCAACTCTAGAAGACTCTTCTACTGAACTAGTAATCTCAATGCTGCTAGTTTCTAATGATGATGTATCACTATTACTACTAGGGGTAATAATACTGGAAGAAGGTGTTACTACTGAGGTAGTACTTGATGTATCTACATCATTACATGACACCAATGCGAATATAGTGATTGTGCTAAATAATAATGTAAATAGTTTCTTCACTATAAAAGCTCTCCAATAATTAATCCTGTGCAAGTATTATCCAGCGGAAGCCGCTATATATAAATTTAGTCTATATCTTATTACGCGTATATATCTAGAGAAACTTATCATGTTTGTAGTGTGACCTCCTCCCCACCTTATCATAACGATTGAAGGTGAGGGCTTCCCACTCAAGAACTCTAACGAGTCCAGAATCAATGGGCTATCCCCAAGGGTCCCTCGGTTAAGAATGTTTATTAACAAGGTATTCAGCTTGTATTAGGTGTTTAATTAGAAGGATTAAGCACCAATCTTATTCCTTCTTTTTTAATGTTAATTGCTGCATTTAAATCTCTATCATGGTTATCCCCACATTCTGGGCAGGTCCATGTTCTATTTGAAAGAAGTAAATCACTTTTACGATATCCACAGGTGGAACAAAGTTGACTAGAAGGATAATAACGATTGATTTTGATCAGCTTTTTCCCCAACCATTTGAGTTTATAATCTAAATAGTTTAGGAACTTTCCATATCCGAGATCAAAGATTGTTATCCCTAATCGCAGTTTATCTCTTCGTTCACTCATCCCTTTTAAATCAAGGTCTTCAACAAATACATAATCATAGTTGTCTGCATATTTCCTTGATAACTTATGAAGAAAGTCTTTTCTTTGATTAGCAATACGTTCGTGAAGATTAGTTATCTTTAATAGTTGTTTTGTATAATTATTGCTACCTTTCTTCATGTGGGAGAGTTTCCTTTGTTCTCTCGCGAGTTTCTCCAAAGACTGGCTATAATACTTAGGCATATCAATATGATTACCATCACTATCGACAGCCAAGTGAGAAAGAGAGAAATCTAACCCTATCGAATTATAAACGTCTAAGCAGTTGTTTAGTACTTTCTCGATATCAATAGGTTCCTCTTCCTCTCCCATAAGAGAAACATAGTAAAACTTTCCTCTTCTAGAGATACTAACCATGGAATATGTAAATGAGAATGGTATATTTCTATGATCAACGATTTTGACCCATCCTAATTTTGGGATTTGGATTTCACCCCACTCAATTCGGATTGAGTTATTGATATTCATAGTTATATAACCATAATCATCTTTCTTCTTTTTAAATCTTGGTTGTTTGGTATTATGTCTGAAGAAACTAACATAAGCATCATATAGGTGAACAACTGTCTGCTGTAAGGCAATAGAATCAACTTCTTTCATATAAGGGAATTTCTCTTTATATGCAGGAAGAAGTTTTATTAAGTCGTACTTCTTAACAATGGAGTTGTTATCTTTGTTATATGATTCAATACACATGGATAAGAAATCGTTATAGACCTGTCTAGAACACCCTAAAGTCTTCTCAATCAATTGTTTTTGAGACTTATTAGGATAGATGCGAAATTGATAGGTCTTTTTAATTTTCTTCACCGTTTTCTCCTTGTGATTTGATATATTCTCTAATAACTTCAATCGCTATTCCACCGGAAGATAGCAAGCAATAACTTTTTGACCAAAATGCTTCTTCCCATAATTTCTTTTTAATAGATGGGAAAGCGCTTTTGATCATTCTAGATGATGCGCTTTTGTAGGCGTTTATGAATTTAGATAAGTTGGTTGTCGGCTCCGCGGTGAATAAGATATGAACGTGATCAATATCATGATTCCATTCTTCTAGCTTGATTTGGAAATCGTTCTCGATGTTTAAGAAGTATTTTTTCAATGTTTCACTGATATAGTCATCGATGACTTTTCGACGATATTTCACGACGAGTATCAAATGGTAATATAGTTTGAACACTGAATGCCTATTTGTATCTAGATTCATTTATGAATAATTTCCTCACACTGAAATTATATCACAAAGCATAGTCCATTGATACTTGAAGTACTGTTTTTTATTATTTTTCCAATTCATCCTCCACCTAATTGATTATTTGAGGAAGAGGTATTCTTGTTGGGTTTTGATAAATGAGAAAAATGTATACGAAAAAAGAGGCCTTTTCACTAGCCTCTTCATCTACCTTTATGCATTCTGATCGAAGACATTAGAAGTGATATAATCCACTCCCATATCTTCAAGCTTTCTAAGCATATCTTTATCATCAACTGTCCAACAATTAACTTTCAATTTCTTCTTATGGAATTTCTTAAGTATCTTTTCCGTTAATACTTTATCTCTGATATCTAAATCCATCTTGAAGAATCTTGCGTATCCTAATAGTTCAGTATGTTCTTCTATAAGATGTTGAAGATGAACTTTTCTACCAAAAGATAATCTTATTTTTCCAAGTGGCCAAGGATAAAAACCAATGAAAGTAACATTTTTTAAACCGATTTGTTTATCTACTTCTTTAACAAGTTTCTTTAAATATTTCCATTTTGGAGAATTTTTAATTTCGATTATTGGACGTTTACCACTATCCTTACAGACTCTAAGATATTGTTCAAATGGGCAGACAGTCGCATTTTCATGACCTTGATCATTATCTAAATGCATCTGCATGATTTGTTCATATGTTAAGTCTTTGATGAAATAATGCTTACCACCCGAGATGATATCATCATTATGATGAGTAACCCATCTTAAGTCTTTAGTTAAATGGATATCAGTTTCTATGCCGTAGAAATCCATCTTACCCGCTTCAATAAAGGCTTCTTTTGTATTTTCAAAATATTTTTTATGATAGCCCCTATGGGCAATTGCAAGTGGTTTCATTAATCTTCTTCTCCTAAGGCCGCGAGACCTTTCGCGTTCTCACCAGTATCATTTCTTTTAGGCGCTTTGACAAAGAAGAAGACTAATCCGGCTGCTCCCATAAGGGACGCACTATAGATTGGTAAGGCTTGCCATGCTCCTGTACCCATGAATATCAAACCAATTAAAATTGGAGTGATGCTCTGTGCGAGCATAGAAGCTGTGTAATATAAAGCCGTAAATCTACCAATCTTTTCACTAGTGCAGTAATCGATAACAAGTGGGAAAGAACAGATATGGATAAGCGAGCTACCTAAACCAATCGCTGGTAAGAGGATGAAGAATATCCAAGGTAAAGTTGCTGTAAAGGCTTCTTCTGCCGTTGTTGGCGCGGGTGCTTTTGGAATAAAGGAATAAGCAACATAACACGCGGCCACTAAACATATTCCTAAGAATATCGTCCATTTTCGACCAATCTTATCGGCAATAAATCCGGCGAGTAAGAATCCGGCGACAGAAGCCGCACCAGAAACAACAGTCATCACTGCTCCACCAGCAGAGGAAGTATTGAGCCAGAACATCACGTAGTTAGTCTGGAATGTTTCAACCGCATTTAAAGACATAAACCAAAGCATCTCAGCAATTAAGATGAGAATGAGGTTTCTTAAATTAGTCTTCGATAATTTGTTATTAGTAGTGACTTGTTCAGCAGATTCACCAAATGCATCACCACGTCTAATCTCTTCATCTAACTGTTCATGTAATTTGTTCTCTTTGACTTTCCATAATAATAAGCCAAGAGAAACGAGCAAGAATAATGAACAAACGATAAATGGTATTTCTAACATGAATAAGGATGTGTTAGATCCATCAACATATTTAGTCACTGGAATAACAATTGCAAAAATAGAACCAACAGCCCCACCGACATAGCCGACGATATTGATGATACCATTCGCTTTACTACGTAATGGTTTTGGAGTTAAGTCAGGCATTAAAGCGACAGCTGGAGAACGATATGACATCATGAAGACGATGATAAGTACCATCATCGCAATCATACCCACAATCATACCCATTAAAGCGGCATCAGTCTTAGCCATACCAAGAGAGAAGAATAATGGGACAAATGGAAGAACAATCGCGGTAACGACACTACCGATGATGATATAAGGCATTCTCTTCCCTAATTTAGTCTTTGTCTTATCAGACCAATGACCAAATAAAGGCATGATGAATAATGCGGCGATATTATCAAGCGCCATGATGATACCAACCTTCCACTGAATATTGAGATAATCAGATTCGACGATATAACCGTGGGCTAATAGATATTTCATATCCACCACTACCCCAGCACCAGCTTCACTAGTGGCCTTTGCCACTGCTGCGGCATAATCATGACGTGCGAATAAGAATGAAAGCATTGGAGAACAGTATGAATTATATAACTGCCACACAAGCAAAATACCGAAGAAGGCTAATCCAATCCATAAAGTTCTTTTCAAATAGGGTTTGTCAAACTTAAATGGTTGGGAAACTTTTTCCTCAACTACCATAAAATATAAACTCCTTATGTAACTAAGAATAATTATATAAAATATGGTTTTGAATTGCTATATAACATGTAGTTCTTGAGTTCCCGGAATTTTGAAAGGGGTTGATAAAATTATCAATTAAACAGTTTAAAAAAGCTATAAAATTGGCATTTTTAGCTGAAAATAT
>SVBB01000024.1 GCA_015059105.1 Erysipelotrichaceae bacterium
TTCTTACGATTTTGCCTCTTTTTTGTAAACTAAAAGGGGCCTATTCACCTTTTAGGTTTCTTAACAGCCCCTTTTTCATATATCAACAAACCGTCCTCTAGTTTCTCAATATATTTATCAACATCACTTTTAGGGTAAATAGTTACAATCTTATTTATTTTTGCATTCAGATTTCTAAGTAAACTTGCTCCTGTTTCAACAATAATCATTAACGGATGCCCGACACTTATTGTTTCTACCGATATAAATGCATATCTTTCGGTATTAGCAACGAATACATATTTTGGATCTTTGATTGAAAGTAGTGCCATAAAAATATCCGCTGGAGTCAACGCATGATAATTGTGCTGGTTTTTCCCACCAAGTGGTTGTAATAAATCGTGAATAGTTGCTGAACTAATATATAGGGAGTTCTTTTTGAATATTTTTCGGCCAATCATATGGTTTAAATTAGCAATATGACTGTTTGATATCTTAACATCTCTAATAGAATTGTTGGGTTTTTTAAAAGTTTCAATGTATTTAATCGATTTTTCCCTCTCGGCCAAATTAATACCTTTTATCATAATACATGCTCCTTATACATATGGCATAAAGTATGCCCCTATATATAAAGACCTGAAAAACGTGATTTTTTCGGATTTTATTTTCAGCAATTATTACAAACGAAAAGAAAGACCCTTATAGGGTCTCGTTGTTCTCACTTAATGGTATTATTTTTTCTTTTTCTTTGTATTTATTGAATTTCTTCAAATTCTTTTGATATAGAGGGGTTTTGACAATCTTGTCATACACCTCTATCAATTCATCATACTGGTCGTATAATTGTTCTACTTTGTTCGCCCCTGCGATGTGCGTGCCTGTAGCCCTATCGAATAATAGGTGGATATCATCCCCGAGATCAACGAGGAAGAAGCGATAATCATAATTGAATAATTCTCCTTCCACCTCTTCGAGATGCTTTCTCCCCAAAACGTAAAATGTTGCCACAATTTTTCCTCCTTATGTTGGCCTCCCATAAAAAGAAAACCCATCGACGATGATGGGAAATAGTCACCATCATCCAAGCATTAGCACCTTATCAATATGACAGGTTGCTGGCAGGTCAACGAGCTTGTCTCTACCTGCTCTCTTTATGGTAATTAAAATATATCAGTAATTATTAATATTACCTATAAGAACATTAATAATTTTTTTATATGATGTCGGAAAATGGTCATTTTTGTATACTACAGTAAACAGTTTTAGATGTTTTATGGTATAAAGCCACTATTTGGCATCGTTATGAATAATATACTTATTATCGCCAATATTACTTCATCAACACTGTCCTATATAGACCCCTCTATTACTGATTAATGTACTAAATGAGTAATTTTTATAATAAAATTAAATAAATGAAGGCTTTAAAATACTTTCTCATATGTGCTTTATTCTTAACCACAGGTTGTAGCACTTCTACACCTTCTTCTAGCAGTACCTCTTCTAGCGATAATGTTTTAACTATATATATCGAAAACGAGAAGGGCGAGAAAGTTCCACATAATGTTGAAAATAACTATGTCGTATTTGATGTCCTCAGTAAAAGCAACTATATATTCAAAGGTTATTCATATAATGATGAACTAGTCGTCAACGCAGAAGGAAAACTCATCAAAGAAATAACGTTTGTTGATGGGATGATATTTGTTCCTGTTTTCACTAACGAGGTGACACTTACTATTCAATATGATAAAGAAGATGAAATGTTTTTTACTTCTATTTCTAAAGGCGGTAAATACCATATTGGAGATAGGGTGAATGTTAACGTCACCCCCGTCAATAGCGAGATATTTTCTTGTTGGCAAGATATTGAAGGCAACCACCGTTCAGATAACGCAAACTTTACTTTCACAATTGATAAAGATATTACTCTTATTCCAAAGTTTCATGTCGATACTGTCTTCGTAGATGTAAGTGCATATCAAAATGATTTAGGAAGCATTAAATATTTAGATAAAGAAGAATCATCCTATAGAATCTTTGAAAGGCCAGGTAAAGAGATTTCCTTACAAGCAATTAGTAAATCTGATAAGAAGTTTTTAGGATGGTATCATAACGATCAACTCATCTCAAACAAGGAAACACTTCTTTATAAAATCCCATTAGAAGACAATTGTTCTCTTGTCGCGTATTGGGATTATTTTAAGGTCGAATACGAACTACACGGAGGGGAAAATAACCCCGCAAATCCTACATATTTCACATTAAAAGATGAATATTTTACATTAAAAGAGCCATCTAAACTCGGATATCCTTTCTTAAGATGGTATGGGACTACAGAAGGTAACAAAATATATTTTGGTAAACCCACTAATATAAAAGTTAACGCGATTTTTGACTATCCCACTACTTACAAAATAACTTATTATCCAGCGAAAAGTGCATCTGTAGATATCTATAACGACAACCCCACTACTTATAACGTCAATAGTGACATCACTTTAAAGCCAGCTAGTTATGGTTCATTAATCTTCATGGGTTGGTATGATAACCCTGATTATCAAGGTGAAGCCATCACTAATATTAAAAATAGGACAGGGGATATTTCTTTATACGCGAAGTTTGGTCTATGCGATGAGCTTGATAATTATGAATTAATCGGTAATGGAACAAACATCACTATTAAAGGTGTAAAAGATAAAACCATTACCACAATTGATTTACCAGAAAGCGTCACCGTAAACGATATTACTTACAAAATAAACAAAATCGAAGCCGGTGCCTTTAATGGTTGTAGCAACCTCCAAGAAATTACTCTACCTTATGCTTATAACTTTAAATCTTTATTTGGAACAACTTATTATGAAAATTCCATTAAAGTTGATGGCTACTATCTCCCAAGTGATTTAAAGAAAGTAACTGTCGTAGCTGTGAGCAATATCGGTGAAAACTCCTTTAGCAACTGCGATTTTATCGAAGAGATCAATCTTCCTAATACATTAACATATATTGGTAAAGGTGCTTTTGATAACTGTAATAACAACATCTATAACATCGAAGACGATGCGATATACATCCCATCTGCATCTCATCCGCATCATATCCTATATCGTTACCTAGATGAATCCATCACTTCTTTTACCAATAAAGAAGATACGAGGGTTATCAATTATCATGCATTAAGCTATCTGGATCATTTGTTAGAAGTGACATTCACTAATGATTTAGAGTCAATCCTTTCTGGAGCAATATCTAACTGTAACCACATAAAGAAAATCACTATTTCTGATTTATACAAATTATCTAATTCGTCTGATCATTCATTAGTAAAAATATTCGACTCCACTTCATGTGAAGATACGTACGAGGTGACATATTCTTATAACAAATACAATATTCCTACCTCGTTAACTGAAGTAGAAGTTACGGATGCAACCACTATTCCTAGTAACGCATTTGCCTCTATGTCACACCTAACTTCTATAAAGATACCAAATAATGTTACTTCTATTGGGGAAAGTGCCTTCTCTAAAACTAGTATTACTTCTATCGATTTAGGCGATTCATTAACTTCTATTGGTAGATATGCTTTCTTTGACACCAAACTAAGCGAAGTAGTTTTACCTGATACGGTTAAATATATCAACGACTATGCTTTTAATATAGCCACTCTTACTAAAGAAATAGAGATTCCTAAATCTATCAGTCGTTTCTATGTTCAAGGGCATGCAAAATGGTATATCAACGAAAAAGATTATCCAAACTTATATAACATTACTAACTCATCAATAAATGGTTTTGTAATTAGGGATGACGATGGTAATTTAGTTACCGACATCACTACTCCTGAAGGTGTTAGCAAAATCGATAGTATAGGTCTTATTCCTTATAATGCAACCAATCTCACTGTGAGAGAAGGGGTTGAAACCATTTGTAAAAATGCTTTTGTATCTCGAACCCTTAATAAGGTATATCTTCCTTCGACCTTAAAGGTATTAAACGGGTTAGCAGGTACGGTAACTGATTTATATATGTATGGTTCAACTTCAGTTATTGATGAGTCATTTTCAAAAAGCGGAAATGCTAGCAATATCCATATTTATCTAGACAGTATCGATGAATGGATCAATATGGAAGGAAGAGAATATCTTCAAAAGGATGGCGTCAAAATTTATCTATATGATAAAGAAAGTGGAGAATTAATCTCTGATATTAACATCGATAATAAATATACTTCCCTACCAACAAACTTATTTGGATGCGTCATGAATAATTTTGAAAACGTCACCCTTCCATTCATCGGCACAACTGACGGGACAGGTAATCTCATCACTTTAGGTATTCATAACGCAATTAAAACATTAATTGTTTTAGAAGGCGCTACCATCGTGCCATCTCATATCTATGGTAGTTACTCTTCCTATATAAAAACGATCAATCTTCCTGACTCTATAACAAGAATTGAAGATGAAGCATTTTATGATTGTAGCAATATCAATAGCATCGTCATCCCAAGCAATGTTAATTACATCGGTAAAGGAGCGTTTAAAAATTGTTATAACCTAAGTGAAATAACAATACTATCCGATAAAATAGATGCCTATAACGATGAAGTTTTTTATAACACTAAAATCAGCGCTATCGACATTCCAAACAATATTAAAACAATTGGAAATAGTGCCTTTAAAAACACATCATTAACTTCAATCAATATTCCTAGTAACGTTACCTCTATCGGCGCTAGTGCTTTTGAAAACTGTGCTAACTTACAGCAAATAACATTCGGCGAGAATTCATCTTTAAACAGTATTGGTAATAAAGCCTTTGCCTATCTTCCACTACTAACAGAAATAAATATCCCTAATACAGTTGAAACATTTGGTAACGCCATATTCGATAACGACAAGAGTTTAGCAAGTATCACTATTCCAAAAGTTGGTTTTAAAGATAGTCAATATTACTATGGCTTTGGCTATTTATTTGGTAGGACAAGTTTTGAAGGTTCGACAATATGCACATCTAGAGTGATCGATAGTAAAGATGTTGGTACAGAGACCAGATATTATCTACCAACTTCATTTAAAACACTAAATATCAATGGTCCTAAGCCTTTCTTAATTGGTGATGCCTTTAGGGGAATCAATACTATTGAAACAGTTAATATCCAAGTAGCCTTATCAGAACCTCTTCCTTCTTCCGCGTTTAGCGGCATGGACGGAGTTAAACATATCAACTTTATAGTTCCACAGACAATCACAATTATACGTCCATATACTTTCTATGATTGCAACTGTTTACAAAGCTTTATATTACCTAGTTCGATTCATCAAATAGAAAAGAAAGCATTCTTTGGTTGTATATCTCTTTCTAATGTTGATTTCAGTCAAGCAACTGGTCTATTTAGAATTGAAGACTACGCGTTCTCATATACTGCTTTACATGAGGTTGATATAAAGTCTTCTATTACTTATTTAGCAGAAGGTGCGTTCTCTAATTGTCCGGGATTAACAACAATAAAAATACCACATCTTAATCGCGTATATAAAAAGGTGTTCGACTCTACTAACAACATCACATACCTCGATATCAGAGACGCCACCATAATAGATAAAAATGCCTTTACTTCTACTAGTAAAATAGAGACATTATTCATCTCTAGTGAAATCACTTCAATAGATACAAACTTTGTTATTCCTATTTCAATATGTACAGAATATGAAAATGGTTATTATTTTGGAAACGATGATAATCCATATTTATATTTTGTTGATGTGGTTGATAAATCAATTAACACATTTGTTATTCATGATGATTGCCATAAGATAATGCCATCTGGCTTTAATAACTATTCTTCCTTAACGAGTTTATCTTATACTTCTATTGATGCCATCTATTCCGGCGCGTTCACTAATACAACTACTTTATCCCGTCTCATATATCGCGGAAGTAAAGCTAATTATGATCCATGGATAGAAAATTGGTTAAAAGAAAACACAAACATCACTATTCAAGAAATAAAATGTGACGATGGTATTATTGTTAGATAGTTATTCAATATCAAAATAATTTACATTGTACACAAGGGTGTACTTATTACAATAAATCCTAATTAATATATAAAAATAATTTAATAATGTTATAATGATTTATGGTGGTTAGCTTTTCTTAATTGAAACAACAGCAAGCTTCTTCTTTAGCCTTTATGCTGAGAAGGGTTGTGGTTTGGTAATTCATAGTAACCACCTTTTCTTTTTATGGAGGTAACTAAAAATGGCAAAGTTTAGTTATGAACAATATAAAAAAGTTGTTGGTAAAGCGACAGTTAAACCTGAAATTAACGTTGAAAGTGTCAAAGGTTATTTAGATAATCCTAATCAATACGTTTTCCCTTTCGCTATCAACGAGAAAAACGGCAAGACGAGAACCATCATCACCTATAACGAATCTAGTGATGGCAAAAACTTAAGAAAAGTTCATGAATTACTCGCGAAAGATTTTGAAGATAACTTTGCAGAAAGAAACCAATATTCATATGCCTACCATAAAGGAATAAGATGTTATAACGCTTTAGAAGCCCATCTAAAAAGTAACTATTTCATCAAACTCGATATCCATCACTTCTTTGAATCCATAACCTTAGAAAACTTCCTTGATATATATGGAGAATACTTCAACAAGAACTGGAGAGAAATATTACAGTATCTCTTCTACTTCGGTTCACTTAGCATCGGTTTTGTCACTTCTCCTTTGCTCAGTGACTTCTATATGAAGAAATTTGATAACGCGATAGAAGAATATTTAAAAGATTATCCTGAACTCCACTTCTCCCGTTATTCAGATGACATCATGATCTCTAGTGAAAGTAAAGATAATGATACATCTCTAGAAGCATTGTTCATATTTATCAAAGAACAATTAAAACAGTTAAGATTAGAAACTAATGAAAGCAAAACTAAGAAGATAAAACTCAATCTAGAGAAGCATAATTCATTCTCATTCTTAGGTCTTAACTTATCCAAAATAGATGAAGAGAACAACAAAGTTACTATTTCAAAGAGATACATCTTATTCATCCTCTTCTTAATCGCTAAACAAAAAAGATATAAGAATAACTGCACCCCTCTTGATAACGAAATCAAATCAAGAGTTGCCTATCTCGCTTATAACAGTGAGATATCTTTTGAACGTTTCCAAAAGAAACATATCAATATATACGGCGAACCATATAACTTCATTCCAAAAGTATTGGAGAAAAGAGAAGTCGGTCAAACTACAGATACCATCAAAGACTATAGTGAATACAAAGATGAATTTGAGTTCAATATTCATAGCAAGGCGGACGGTGCTAACACCAGCGGCTATCAAATTAAAAACGGCATCACTTTAACTAAATATTTAGGTAAAAAGGAAGAAGTGATCATCCCTGATTTTGTCGATATCATCGGTGACTATGTTTTCATGGGTCATAAGATTAAAAAAGTCATCCTTGGTAATAATGTAAAAATCATCGGTAACGATGCATTTAGAAATTCCACCATTGAAGAGATAGTGATGAATGATTCACTCCGCCATATCGGAAACGGAGCGTTCCAGAACTGCAAAAATATAAAGAAGGTCGTAATTCCTTCTTATATTAAATACGTCAGCAACAACACCTTCGCGGAAAGTGGATTAGAAGAAATCACTCTTCCAGAAGGATTAATAAAAATCAAGATGGGAGCGTTCGCGCAAAGCAATATCCAAAATATCAATTTCCCAACGACATTAGAAGCGATTGAATATAATGCTTTCACAGAATGTACAAAGCTAAGTCGTGTCGATTTAAGCAAAACAAATATCACCTCTTTAGGAGTGGGTGCCTTCTCTAACTGCGTGCAGTTAAAAGAAGCTATCTTACCAGAGGGATTATCGACAATTGAAAATAATCTATTCAGCAATTGTTCATTATTAAAAGAAATAAATATCCCTGCAAAAGTCGGATATATCAATAATTCAGCGTTTTCTAATTGCTACTCATTATCTAGTATTAAAGTAAGTGATGGAGTTGCCTTCTTATCGAGAAAAGATAATGCCTCTATCGTTAAAAAGAATCACGAATTATTATTCACATTAAAAGATAAGATTGATGAAGATATCCAAATCATTGGTAGAGGCTTATTCGCTGGTGTAGCGATTAAAAATATCGTTATTCCAGAGGGAGTAAAAATCATCAAAGAAGATGCGTTTAAAGGTTGCTTATGGTTAAAGAGTATCACTCTCCCAGAATCACTAGAAGAAATCGGCAATAATGCTTTTGAAAAATGTATCTCATTAGAAGAGATTGTTATTCCTAGTAAGGTCAAAGCATTACCAAACGGATTATTCGCGAATTGTTCAAACTTAGTAAAAGTCGTAATGGGAGAAGAAGTCACTTCTATTGGTGATAACTGCTTCGCTAACGATAAGAAGCTTAGTATCAAACTCCCTAAAGAATTAATGCTTATCGGTGAAGGAGCGTTTAAAAACTGCTATAATATCAAAGACTTATATATTCCTTATAAAGTAAAAGAGATTAAGAAGAATGCCTTCATCGGTATGAGCAAACATCTTAACTCCATCAAAGTTGATAATAAGAACTTAGTCTATTCTTCTGGGGAAGATAATAATATCCTCTTCCTACAAAAGAAAGGTAGCCTCATTCTTGGCACGAACCATTCCACTATTCCAGGTGGCATTAAGAGTATCGGTAATTATGCCTTTGCCTATAACAGTGAGCTAGAAGAAATCGATCTTCCAGAAACTGTCACAACAATTGGGGAAAGCGCATTTAAAGGATGTACAAATCTTCGTAAAGTCAATTTGCATTACGTTTCTAAAATCGAAAAACATGCCTTTGAAAATACGCCTAACTTAAAAGATATCTTCTTACCAAATTCATTAACACATATTGAAGAATGTGCCTTCTTAAATAGCGGGCTCACTTCAATTACTCTTCCAAATAGTTTAGTCAAGTTAGATAAGAAAGCATTTAGAGGCTGCAGAAACGTTAAAGATATCCATATCCCTGCTTCTTATACGAGAAGTCTATCTGCTTTATTAACTACTGGCAGTGAAGAAATAAATTATATTGAAATTGATCCTGATAACAGCATGTATCGATGTGTCGATAATAAAGTCATCATCATCAAAGCAATCAATAATGATCCAGAGAAGATCTTATTCGTTTGTAATGGAGTGAAAGAAATACCAAATGTTCCAGTGATTATGGATATGGCCTTCAAAGGGGTAAAAGGATTAAAAGAAATCGTCATTCCTAATAAAGTTTGTGTCATTGGTAGTAACGCATTTGAAAGCTGTCCAGACTTAGAGAAAGTCACATTTAAATATGATGACGATATCGAAATCAAAGATAATGCGTTTAAAAATTGTCCTAACTTAAAAGAGGTTGTTTTACCAAAACTATTAACCATTATAAGCGCCAACTTATTCTATAACTGTCCTAACTTAAAAAAAGTTAAGATCCCAGAAGGCGTTAAAGTTATCGGCGATAGGGCGTTCTCCTACACAGGTTTAGAAAAAGTTACAATTAGAAAGGATTTAGTTAATATCGGTAACGATGCATTTGCATCTACAAACTTAAAAGATGTCATCATTGAAGAAGGTGTTAAGAAACTCAGCTATGGACTATTCACTGAAACCAAGATTTCTAATATCACCCTTCCTAATTCATTAGAAGCAGTACCTGGCAATCTCTTTGCAGGATGTAAAGAATTAACAAGTATCGTCATTCCTGATAAAGTCGCCTCTATTGGATCGTCTAGCTTTAGCAATTGCACTAGTTTAAAAGAAGTTAAGCTTCCTGATAACTTAGAAATTATTGAAGAAAGCACCTTCTATAAATGTGTTAACCTTGAAAATATCAACTTCCCAACGAAGTTAAAAGAAATTAAAAGCTTTGCATTCTACCACTGTCATAAGCTTAACGTACCTGCTTTTAATGAAGGACTTGAATCAATCTTTTCAAATTCCTTTAACAGCGTGGAGACATTAAAAGACCTCGCTCTTCCATCTACTCTTAAATACTTCAATAACTCGGCGTTCGCTTATTGCCCTATTGAATCAATTAAAGTTAGCCCAGGTGGAATGTATCAATCAAATAATAATGCATTAACATATCATAATAAAAATGCTTTTAATGAACTCATCCTTGGATGCAAAAACACTACGTTAGATGATAGCATCAACTTCATCGCTCCATATGCATTCAATAATATCGATTCATTGCTAGAGGTTGTTCTTCCTAAAAATGTAACAACTATTTCTTCAAATGCATTTAGTGATTGTCATAACATCAAACGCATCATCTTAAACGACAAATTAGAATCTGTTCAAAGTGGAGCGTTTGATAGTAATTTATGTATAGATGAATTAAAAATACCTGCAAATACTAAATATTTTGGCTATTTACCAAAGGAAGTTAATAAAATCGCTATTGATAAAAATAACATCCTTTATAGTGACTTTGGAATCGGAGTCTTTGCAACTAAAGACGGTAAAATTTTAATGACCACTCCAACTTCATCTTTGCCAGTAGAAGGCATTACTTCCATTAATCGAGACTGTTATAACAATAGGAAATTCACTAAAGTAGAGTTGCCATCAACCTTAATTTCCTTAGGTGGATTTAATAACTGTGAAATCGATGAACTATTCATTCCAGATAGCGTTAAAACAATCAGTTTGTTCGCCATCAATTCAATAATTAAAAAGATTACTGTCAGTGAGAATAACCCATACTACATCGCTAGTGAAGACGGAACAATGATTCTAACAAGAAGTAAGAAACAAATCGTCTATCTCGGAGAAAACACTGTTATTCCAGAAGGGATAACTGTTGCTACTACTAACGACCTAATCACATCAATACACTATCCAAGTACAATTTCTGATCGTGCTCTTTCTCTTGAACCTAGAGGTATCAAACAAATTGATATCGCTAAAGATCATCCAACTGTGGCAGCTAATAATAACACTCTCTATAGGAAATTAGATGGTGGTTTAATCTATGCCGTAAACGGAGAAGAAATCGCCGATGAGGTGACAAAGATTACAAATCTTAATCTTGGCAAATTTGATAATGTTATCATTCCTAAGAATGTCAATCTCATCTTACCAAGAGCATTAGGAGGTTTGATTATTGATAACATCGCTGCCCATAAAGACAACAAGATGTTTGATAGTAGAGATAACTGCAACGCTATTATCCATACAAGTACAAACACAGTATTATTCATCGCGAGAAATGGTAGAGTTCCAGACGGATGTGTAGTTACTCCAACCACTATCGACCAACGTGTAAAAGATGTCACGTCAATAGAAATAGAAAATAATTATTCCGGTTATGAAACTCTAAGCTATAATGTCATCCAAAGATTGAATAATAATCCACAAACAACAACTAAATCATCATTTTCAACTATAGCATTCGATTCTGATGACGACTTACCGTTTTAAAAAAATTAAACAATAAAAAACTGGTGCTACCAAACACCAGTTTTTAATATCTCAATCACCTTATCCGCGGTTTTATTAGTTAATCCATAGATGCTTTTGATATGGATAAACCTTTTTCCATAATACATCTTCAAGTCATCTTTGCAGTCATCAATCACCACATAATCAGTTACATCATTATGTTTCTTTAGCCACCTATTAATCGCTTTCGCTTTGCTTTCGTTAATCATGATATCCATCAAAGAATCATATGGAATCACTCCAAAGCTTTTGATACTGTTTTTTCTTTGTAAATCATACTCGTTGCCCATAAAGGAATTCGCACGTGAAACGATCACCACTTCTGCACCTGTATTATCAATTATCTTTTTTAATGCTTTGACTTTTCTTTCTTCGATCCCACCGACAGCTCTATGTCCGGCTTTTCTTCCGTGTTCAGAATTAAGCACTCCGTCAATATCGCAAAATATTACTTTCATATCACTCCCATAGAGAGGAAACCCTATCCAATGACGGATAGGATTTCAGATGGTTTAAGATGTTTTTTCTCAAAGAGAAGTTTGCCAAGGTCTCTGACTTTCTTCTCGTTATCTTGAAGGTAATGTCGCGTTTCTTTTTCACATCGACGTAAGAAGCGTTCAATCTTCTTTTCCATTCTTCTTCTTTTTTCTTGGGTTTCAATTCTTCTTCCTGGTTCAATGGTTGGAAGAGTTTCCCAACAGGAGGAATAACCGTTTTGAGTGAAGATATTATAAGCAACTGTTCTCGCTCGTTGGAGGTCGCTTTCTGCCCCTCTAGAGCCACGTCCACAGAATAATTTCTGGGCGATGTTACCGGCCATTGCAATCTTGATATCGGCAATCACTTTATCGTATGGCCAGAACCCTTCTTCTTTTTCTTCAGCAAAGAACGCACCAGAAGCTCCCGCGATAGTAATTCTATTCATCTTGAAATATTGTGGGAAGGAATGTGCCATCACAGCATGCGCGGCTTCATGTATCGCCACCTCAATATTATCTTCTTTAGGTTTGTCTTTCACTCTTTCAGAGATGTTATAGATGGAATTATCAATCATCTCGTTAGTGATATCCTCAAAGCCGTTTCTAAGGACGACATCATTGACGACAGCTTTAACACCCGCGCAGGAAATATCAGTGATTAATAAGGCTGTTTCTTCTTCATCGAAATCTTTTGGAAGAGCAACACCGAATTCTTTAAAGTGCTTTTTAAGTAAAGTCACCGCTTCTTCTCCCGTTGGATAAGGAATACGAATGAGTTTCTCTAATCTCCCATTTCTAAGTAATGGGTCAGGAATATCTCTTAAGTTATTCGTCGCCGCTAACACTAAGATATCATCAGAAGATTCCACTCCATCAAGAGATTCTTGAAGGGCTCTCACGACTCTTTTATCTTTATTTATCAATAAATCTAATTCATCGAAGACAACAACCGCATGGCCAGCTTTCTTAGCTTCTCTAAAGACTTCCACGATTCCACCGACAACATTGCTCTCTTCCCCTCTAAAGACAAATACCGGAGCTTCTACACATCTAATGATTTCTTTAATTAATAAGGATTTGCCGTTCCCAGGTTGGCCAAATAAAATTAGGCCACGGGGAATTGAAACACCTTTTTCTTTAAGCTGTTTAGAATTCTTGAACCACTTCACCATCGCAAGAATTTCTTCTTTTTGCTTATCGTGGCCAATAACGTTAGCAAGAGGCTTTTCATCCTCTGGAAGTTTCTCCATATAAAAGGATTCAAAGCTATGTTTTTCTACCTTAATATCTTTCTCAGGTTCTTCATCAAGTTCCATATCTTCAAACTCGTCAAAGTCATCATCAAAGTCGGGGTGAATTACTTCATTTTCAATATCTCTATTTTTCATTACTTTATCTCCTTTGCCTAACCATTATTGCCCATATAAAAACTATTCACAAACTAGGGCCTTATTTGTGCAATATTACGTACATTAACGAAGCCAAGCAAGAAGCCCCTCATCTTGATATAACTAGGTCATCGCGAAGCTATCAAGATTATCTATAATCTCTATATGTGGGGGATAAACTATAATAAAATATATAAAATATGTAATGATATACTACGTATATTATGGTATAATAAAGAAGGAAAGATAAGAGCTTATTAGTC
>SVBB01000025.1 GCA_015059105.1 Erysipelotrichaceae bacterium
CCCTTGAGGGTCTGTGGAGTAATAGCCCTTATAGGGTCTAGTCAGTACAACGTATTTTATGCGTTGGTACTATTTTACTAAAAACAATTGTATAATAGTGTGGCTCATTTAAAGAGTATGTCCATGTAGCTCAGCTGGATAGAGCACTTCCCTCCTAAGGAAGGGGTCGGACGTTCGAATCGTCTCATGGACGCCACAGAGTAGTTAACAGCCAATATTATTGTTGGCTGTTTTCTTATCGCGTACATGTGCTAAAATGGTAATAGTCTTTAGAGGCAAAATTATGTACAAGATTTTAAGTAGAAAACCATTAAACGCGAATGTCACACAGATTGAAGTAGAAGCGCCCTTAGTTGCTAATAAAGCCAAGCCTGGACAATTCATCATCTTAAGAGTGGATGAAGAAGGGGAAAGAGTGCCTTTTACTATCGCTGGTGTTGATAAGTCTAGAGGAGCTGTAAAAGTTATCTTTCAAATCGTTGGAGCGACAACAGAGGCTCTCAATCATAAAAATGAAGGTGACTATATTCAAGATTTTGCCGGCCCATTAGGTGTCCCTACTAAAGTAGAAGGAAAGAAAAAAGTCTGCATCATCGGTGGTGGTGTGGGATGCGCGATTGCAATGCCAATAGCGCAAGAACTACATCGTTTAGGCGCGGATGTCACTTCGATTATTGGTTTTAGAAATAAAGATATCGTTATCTTAGAAGATGAATTCAAAGACTGCTCTAATAAATTAATCGTCATGACTGATGATGGCTCTTATGGTCGTCATGGGAATGTCACATTGCCTTTAAAAGAAATGTTAGAAAATGGTGAAACATTTGATGAAATCATCACCATTGGACCGCTTATCATGATGAAGTTTGTCGTGCTTACCGCTAAACCATTTAACGTTCCAGTGACAGTTTCAATGAATCCAATTATGATCGACGGCACAGGAATGTGTGGTGGTTGCCGCTTATCGCTTAATATCGATGGCAAGAAAGTTACCAAATTCGCCTGTGTTGATGGTCCAGATTTCAATGGTTATGAAGTCGATTTCGATGAAGCGATGTCGAGAAATAGAATGTATCTCGATTTTGAACGACACGCTTATGAAAAGACATGTAATCTATTTAGAAAGGAGAATAAATAATGGCTATTTCTCCAAAAAAACATGAAATGCCAACTCAGGAAGCAAGTGTCAGGGCACATAACTTCTCGGAAGTGGCGTTAGGTTATGAAGTATCTATTGCAGTAGAAGAAGCAAAGAGATGTTTAAACTGTCCAACTCGACCATGTGTCAGTGGTTGTCCCGTCAATATCAACATTCCTGATTTCATTGCAAAGGTGAAAGAAAGTAAGTTTGAAGAGGCATATGACATCATTTCTAAATCATCTTCTCTTCCCGCTGTCTGTGGACGTGTTTGTCCCCAAGAAAGTCAATGTGAATCTAAATGCACATTAGGATTAAAATTTGAACCAGTTGGCATTGGAAGATTAGAAAGATTTGTCGCTGACTACCATAATAAGAATTATAAAGGCGAAGTTAATAAACCAACTCCAAACGGTCACAAGGTCGCGATTGTTGGTAGTGGCCCATCTGGTCTTACCTGCGCGGGTGATCTTGCTAAAAAAGGCTATAAGGTTACTATTTATGAAGCGTTACATACTGCGGGTGGTGTCTTAGTGTACGGCATTCCTGAATTCCGTTTACCAAAATCCATCGTTGCTAAAGAAGTGGAAGGGTTAAAAGCTCTTGATGTTGATATTCAAACTAATGTCATCATCGGTAAAACATTAACAGTTGATGAATTGTTCGAGATGGGGTATGAAGCAATCTTTATCGGTTCAGGGGCTGGCTTACCGAGATTCATGAACATTCCGGGTGAATCGCTTAAGGGTGTATATAGTGCTAATGAATTCTTAACGCGTTCTAATTTGATGAAAGCGTATAAGGATGACCCTGTTACTCCTATTATGAAAGGTGGTAGTGTCGCGGTTGTCGGAGGCGGTAATGTCGCGATGGATGCAGTGCGAACTGCTCTCCGTTTAGGCGCGGATAAAGTTTATATCCTCTATCGTCGTTCGATGGAAGAACTCCCAGCGAGAAAAGAAGAAGTTGAACATGCAAAAGAAGAGGGTATCGAGTTTAGATTATTAGTTAACCCAGTTGAAATACTTGGTTATCAAAATGAAACAGATCCTCGTGATCCACGTAATGGATATGTGACCGGCATTAAGTGCATCAAGATGAAGCTCGGCGAACCTGATGAAAGTGGTAGACGCTCTCCAGTGGAAGTCCCAGGGAGTGAATTTATTATCGATGTCGATGCAGTAATTATGGCAATTGGCACTTCTCCAAATCCACTTATTAAAAACACGACTGAAGGACTAGAAGTCAATCGTCGTGGTGGTATTATTATTAACGAAGACGGCTTAACTTCTCGTGATAGAGTCTATGCGGGTGGAGACGCAGTGACCGGTGCTGCAACAGTTATCTCCGCGATGGGAGCGGGCAAATTAGCCGCGAAATCAATTGACGAATATTTTAACAAAAAACGATAAAAACTAAGCAAAAATCCAATATTTTAAATCGAGGTGATCAAAAATGGAAGAAACATTTGGACAAAGATTATCAAGATTAAGAAATGAGAAACATATGTCCCAAGAGGAACTCGCGAAAGAGATTGGGGTTGAACCTAATGTTATTTCAAATTGGGAAAATGACATCTCATCTCCTGACATTTCTCTCATCATTTCTATATCCAATATTTTAAGAGTAAGCACTGATGAACTATTAGGCAAACAACAAATTAAAGGTGAATCAGAAGAGGTAAAACGTTCAACGCGTATTATGCGTGCTCTCCATATAAGACTTGGCAAAGATAATGCTGCCGAAGAAGGCGTGAATATCGATGCTGAAGATGGAGAAGTTAATCTTCATATCAACAAACAAAAGAAACAAAAATCCCAATCGATTATTATAACCATTTTCCAAATTATTGAAGGGAGCTTGTTCTTACTTGCGCTTATCTCTTATATTTTAATGGGGATATTTTGGACAGAAAATAGCATGGGTTGGAAGATGGGATGGCTCGTCTTCTTCATACCATTTATTATCGTTTCTACTGTTAATGCGGTAGTCTCTAGAAAGATTCATCGCTTTGCTTATCCTTTACTAGTGACATTTGTATACCTATTATTAGGATTCCTTATCAATGGGTGGGGAATATATTGGTTTTTATTCATTACCATTCCAGCATTTTATGCAATTGTTTCCCCAATCGACCATTATTTTAGTAAGAAATAAGTTTATACTATTGAATTATTGGCGGATTTCTATTAATATAGATTTCGCCTGAATGGGTCCGTAGCTCACCTGGGAGAGCGCTTCCATGGCATGGAAGAGGTAGCGAGTTCGATCCTCGTCGGATCCACCAGAACGATGAATTTCCCCCGATTTTCTATACCGGGGGTTTTATTTTTTCTCATATTATATTAATATACTTATTAAATATATAAGGAGGGGCCAATATGATCGTGCTTCGTAATGTTAATCGAATATATGGTAAAGGCGAAAACGCAGTCCACGCATTAAAAGATATCAATCTCGTTATTGAAGACGGCAAGTTCACTGCAATCTTAGGTAAATCTGGTTCAGGCAAGACGACATTAATGAATATCATTGGAGCGATTGACACTCCGACAAGTGGTAAAGTCTATAGCGGTGATGTTGACCTTTCCTCTTTAAGTGAAAATAAACTTGCTGAATATCGAAATAAGTCTACTGGCTTTGTCTTCCAGTCCTTTTATCTAGAACCTTCTTATACTGTTTTAGAAAATGTGGCGATGCCGTTAACTATCGCTGGAATGAAAAGAAAAGAAAGAGAAGAACTAGCGAAAGATATCATCGCTAAACTTGGTCTAGAAGATAAGACATATAAAAAGGCCAATGAACTATCAGGCGGACAAAAGCAACGCGTATCTATTGCTCGTGCTTTAGTTCATAATCCGGCAGTTATCTTAGCGGATGAACCAACTGGTAACCTCGATTCCCAAAATGGGGCAGAAGTAATGGCTTTATTAAAAGAAATAGTGAAAACTGGTAAGTCAGTTGTATTAGTTACACATAATATGGAAGACGCGAAAAACGCGGAGAATATCATCAATATCAAAGATGGTGTAATCAGCGCGGAATATATGAACAAATACAAGTTCAAAGATGATATATCTAGTGAATTTGAAATAGTGGAAAATAATTAGTTTTTGAATAAAAAACCTGCAAAATACGAATAAAAATATTATTAAGAAAGGAAAAACGATGACTTTTAGAGATAGTTACCGCATCTCATTACACACTATAAAAGAGAACAAATCACGTTCGTTTTTAACTGTGGTCATCTCCATGTTTTTATCCGCGTTAATTATGGGGTTATTATGTATTGCTGTTTCTTTTTCAAGTAATGGTAATGAGATATTAAATAGAGTTTATTTTGGTAAAGACTCTTATGTTTCAAGTAATTACATATGTCCGTATATTCCTCAATTAGTGGGCCAACAAGAGGTCTTTAATATCGATAAATACGATACTTTCCTTTCTGCGCTTAATAAGAATAAAGAAACAGTGGAGATGGTCGATTATCAAATCAATGTTTCTCAGAAACGTTCTGCTTTCGTTACTGATTCAACCTATAAGGGCTCAAGCATTTATAAAGTTGTTGAGGGAAGAGATATTGAGCCATCTAGTGATATCGATGAAGTTGTTGTGTCTTCTAGTTATTACGAAGCATCTTTAACTAGCCCTGAACCATATTCAATTGGCAGCGTTCATAAAGAGACAGTCGAGTATTCGCGTCAACTTCCATCTGGAAGAGTGGAGATTAGAGAAGCGGAAATAAATTATAAGGTTGTTGGAATCTATACCGGAACCAGCCAAGAATATCGTGTCGATGGACAACGGATGTCTCGTGGCTACACCGTGGTGCCAGATATGGTTTTCGATGTTAAAGTATTTTTAAAAGCATCTCCTGAAATCTATGTTTCAAGAGCGAATATGTATTATTTAAGTAATAGTGATAATACAAACGTTGCTACTGCATTTTCTGCTATTGAAAAACTCATGAAAGATATCGATGAAGTGATGCCTCCTCGTATTGAAGTGGATTACGGCGGGCCAGTCGTGATGTATAATCCCGTTTCCCCAACTAGCTCGGCAGTTTTTCAAGAATATCAGCAGTTAACTCGTTTTCAAATCATCTTTATCGTCGCGGGTTCAGTAATCGCGGTCGCTTTATTATTGATGTCAGTTGGCTCATTAGCCAATTCCGTCATCATCTCTATTGACCGCAGCAAGAAGTTCTTTGGTTTATTAAAAGCATTAGGACTCAAAGGAAGAGAACTAATAACTATTGTTATCATGGAGTCGATTACTCTTATCTCTATTGGGGTGATATTAGGCTATGCTTTATTATTTGCTTTTACTGCTCCTCTTAATATGATTAGCCATGCTTTAGCTAATACGATTTATAGTCGATATATGATGATGATTAGTTATGAAGCGACAATTCAATTCCCAGTCTATATTCTATTTATCGGTATCGCTTTATTTGTTATTACCACTTTATTATTTGCAAGAGGATCTTTAATGAAGATATCAAAAACTGATCCGATTGCCGTTATTAGCGAGGTGTCATGATGAAGAGCAGAGATTATCGTCGATTAGCCCGTTTATCACTCGCCTCTCATAAGAGGACAACGATTCAAACAATCATCGGTATTTCCTTTGGTTTGATTCTTCTTTTCCCATTACTCTTTATTGCTTTAGGCTTTTATGGTGGATTTTATGCAGAAGTGAATAAAAACCCTTCATATCGTTCTTTTAATATTGATTATCAAACTATCACTAATCCTTATCATCAGGCGATTTATCAAGAATATAACAAGGATGTTGAAAAATTATCAGGTCTTAAAAAAGAAGTTAAATATACGCAGATAAATACATTCGCGAGCAACCGAAACATCAAACCATTTATTGAACTCGATGGAGAAGAGATTGTTTTAGGCGATAGGTACAATAACACGTTTGTTGGGATATCGATTATTGATAAAGAATATGGTGAAGATCCTTTTATCACTGCTGATTATTTAATGTCTACTGGTAATCCTGTTGTGACAGGAAGAACATTTTCTAAAGGTGAACAGTCTAAAGGAGAAATAATGGTATCCTACCAATTCTTATTAGACTATAAATTATCTTCCCCATTAGTATTAGGTAAAAAGATTAGCTTTTATTATTATCTAACACCTAGCGGAGTAGCTGTTTCTGATTCTAAAGAAATGGTGCATTCTAATCCTGATTTAAAAAGTGGTGGACTTGTCCCATATTTCATCTCTTATGACGTCGTCGGTATTTTTTCTAGAACATTACATTCGAATAAATCTATTAGGAATCTCGCGCTTAACACTAGAGGAAATAACGCTAGTACGATTAAAGAATATTTCTGGGTGACTTCTGCTTCTATTGGTAGCGATGAAGAAAATATGGGTCCGGAATTATGTTTGCCGTCTAATAAAGAATCCATCCCTTCAGTTACCCATTGGTACTATTACTCTGATAAACCTGAAACTATGGCTACAACCATAACAAATAATGGATATATGTTTCTACCTTATGGATTAGGCATTACTGGTAGAACTAATAATGTGCCAGGATTTAGCAAGTCACAGCTATTAGAATTTGATACATTTAGTAGCGCGAGAGGAGCATATAACGAGCTTTGCTATTATTACGGCTATGATGCAAACACTGTAGAGAATATTAAATTTGCAGTTCCAGGTTTCTCTGTCTATTTATCTTTCTATGATATCTTCTTATATGTTTGTATCGCTTTTGGCGCGTTAGGAGGAGTAATATTCCTTGCAACTCTCCTCAACCTATTAAATACTCTTCATTTCTCCGTGCAGTCCATGCGTGGATTCTTAGGTATATGCCGGGCACAAGGAATGAAGAACTTTGGAGTAATAAGGTTATTTATCGACCAGATATTATGGATATTCTTCTTCTCTTCGATATCGATGATTATCTTTGGAGGAGGATTATGCATCCTTCTTAAGAACTTATACGATACAAGGATGAGTAAGATTATCTTAGACCGCACGAGTGTGACCTTCACGATTGAGTGGTGGTATATTCCAATCGCTTTAGGAATCATCTTTGTCTTGATGACAATATTATCTTTCCTTTTCTCTTATTTACTTGCGGGAAAAACAAGTAAGACTCCAATACTTGAAATATTACAAGAAGATAATAAATAATTATTTTTCCACAGGTGTTTGATCGACTTGTGGTTTTGGGTTTTTGATTTTCTCTGGCATCGCATTCATGATGACAGTGCAGATTGCAATTTTACCGATATCAAATGGAATATATGGAACAACCGCGACTAATAAGGCTTTACCCCAATCCATATTGAGATAGAGCTTTAGATATATCGTTCCAATGATATAGACAACGATCAAAGAAACAAAACAAGCGAGGACATATTTAAATATCTCGTTTGTTTTTAAATATTTATAGATGAAATGGAATGGGATGCCCGCGAATGCAAAGGAAATCACAAATCCAAATGTCGGAGTAATACCAGCTTGGAAACCTGCGTAAACTGGGATGAATAAGCCGATAACTAAATAAAGAGCAGGGATTAAGACCCTATCCCAAATATCATCTGCAATCCCCCATATAATGAATAATGTTAATAACTGTAATGATACTTTGATATTATCACCTAATGGTAATGAAACCATCCCAGTGACACATAATAACGCGAGCAATATTGCGTCTTTGCTAATCCTTTTAACAGACATACCTATATAATGTTAACATTATAAATTCTTTTTGCAACATAGGTTTATTTGCATAGGTAATGGTAATGTTGATTTGGTATATATCTTGGTATATACTAAATATGAGGATAAAACTATGATGATGGGGAAAGTATTTGAAAATGGGAGAAGTCAGGCAGTTAGATTGCCGAAAGAATGTCGTTTCGACAGTAAGGAGGTCATTGTGAACAAGATTGGGAACATCGTTATTTTGTTACCCGCTGGTGACAAATGGAGTGGCTTTGCTCTCGCTTTTGATGCTTTTTCAGATGATATTTTTTCTGAAGGTAGAGCGGAGGAAATACCACAGAAAAGAGAAAACCTATGACATACATGCTTGATACAAATATCTGTATATATGCGATAAACTATAAACCAAGGTATTTAGTAGATAAGTTGAGAGAACATGATATGGACGATTTTTGCATTTCCTCTATTACATTCTCGGAATTGATGTATGGAGTAAGTAAAAGCAAATATGTAGAAAAAAACAAAATCGCTTTATCTTTATTCTTATCCAATATCAAAATAATTGATTTCGATGCAAAGGCAGCCGAAGAATATGGAATAATTAGAACAGACTTAGAAAAACAAGGCACACCGATTGGCTCGTTTGATATGCTTATTGCCGCACACACAAAAGCAAATAAATATATATTAATCACAAATAATGAACGCGAGTTTAAAAGAGTAAACGGTTTAAATGTCGAGAATTGGATTACAAATAATTAGGAAATAATAACAAAAAAAGATGCGTATTTTGCGCATCTTTTTAATAATTTATGCAGTATTTTAGTCGTTAGTGTAGTTATCGAAATAACCTTGGATATAAACGACTGGAGTACCTTTGTCACCGGAACCAGAAGTGAGGTCACATAAGGAACCGATCAAGTCAGTCAATTGTCTTGGGGTAGTACCTTCTGTTGCCATCTTACCTTTGAGGTTAGCATCTTTAGTTTTGATGCTTTCTTCAACGGCTTTCTTGAGTTCATCGCCTTTTAAATCAGCGAATTGGTTATCAGCGAGATATTTAAGTTTTAATTCGTTTGGTGTGCCGACTAATCCTTTTGTATAGAATGGGGAGACCACTGGGTCAGCGAGTTCCCAAATCTTTCCTTGTGGATCTTTGAAAGCGCCGTCGCCATAAACCATAACTTCAACGTGTTTGCCAGTTTCTTTTAAGATATTGGCTTGGATAGTTTCCACTAATGGTTGAGCGTCTCTTGGGAAGAGTTTGACTTTGTCTTCAGTGGCTTTATTAGAACCGAGTAAGCCGTAGTCTTTGTTATAACCAGAACCATTAACGGAAGAAGTCATAATGTCATCTAAGCCGAGAACGATTTCCGCACCGTTTTCTTTAAGCAAACGTTTGCTTCTTTTACGAGTGTGGATATCAGCAGTGATGACTTTCTTAGTGTAAGGTAAGATTGCTTTAGCTTGGTTAGCGAAGATAACTTCGACTTCCGCGCCTTGTTCAGTGACTAAGTCTTCATAGAATTGGACGTAATCGACACCAGTGAATTCGTGTTCATTTCTACCAAATAATTCACGGTATTTGGCAAGAGTTAAGACGTCAGTATATGGATTGATACCTTTTTCATCCAATTGGTCGTAAGTTAATAAAGCGTTACCGACTTCATCAGATGGGTAAGAAAGCATGATGACAACTTTCTTTGCTCCACGAGCAATACCTTTAAGAAGAATAGAAAATCTATTTCTACTTAAGATTGGGAAGATAACTCCGATAGTGGAGCCTTCACCAAATTTGTTTTTGACATCAGTAGCGATGTCGTCAACTGTGCAGTAATTGCCTTGAGTTCTAGCAACTACGCTTTCTGTGATACAAATTACATCTCTGTCTTTAACAGGGAATCCTTCGCCTTTGGAAGCGGCGAGCACACTTTCGGTAACGATCTTTGCAAGATCATCGCCTTCTTTGAAGATTGGGCATCTAATACCTCTAGATGTCGTGCCAACGTATCTTGACATACCTATTTCCTCCTTTTTTGGATAATGTCCCTAGCAATATAGACACCAGAAGCACCAGCTTGCGCAAGGCCTCTAGTTAATCCAGCTCCATCACCACCAACGTAGAGGTTTTTGATGTTGGTGACCTCTAAGTTCTTGTTAATTTTTGGATGGGATGAATAATATTTCGCTTCGACGCCATAGAGAAGAGTGTGCTCTGTGGCGATACCTGGAGTGATTTTATCTAAGACTTCAATCATTTCGATAATTGATTCTAATGTTTTTTGTGGCATACATAAGGCGAGGTCACCTGGAACTGCTTCTTTTAAAGTTGGTTTGACGAAACCTTCTCTAATGCGTTTATCAGTAGAACGTCTGCCTTCTTTTAAATCACCATATTTTTGAACGATGACAGAACCACAGGCGAGTTGGTTTGCTAAAGAAGAAACTTTCTTTGCGTATTCGTTTGGTTCTTTGAATGGCTCAGAGAAGTGGTGGGAGACGAGTAAAGCAAAGTTTGTGTTGTCACTTTGTAATTTGCTGTCTCTATAGGAATGGCCGTTGACGTTAACAACGCCTTCATAGTTTTCCATAACGACGTGACCACCTGGGTTAGAACAGAAAGTTCTCACTGTGTTACCAGTGGATGTCTTGAATAAGAATTTACCTTCATAGAGGTTAGTGTTGATTTCTTCCATAATGAGGTTTGGACATTCAACACGAACACCAATATCGACTTGTGTTTGATTCATTTCAACATGGTACTTGTTGAATAATTCAGATAACCATTTGCTACCTTCTCTACCAACGGAAAGGACAACATAATCTGCTTCATAGGATGTGCCATCTTGTAAAATGACACCTTTGACTTTATTATCAGCGATGATTAAATCAGTGACTCTTTTTTCAAAAATCATGTCGACTTTATCCGCGAGATAATCAGAAATTCTCGTCAAAATCTTAATATTTTCTTCTGTGCCTAAGTGTCTGACTTTACTTCTTAATAATTTAAGACCGACAGACATCGCTCGTCTTTCAATATTTTTAACAGCAGGAGTTAATGGATCAGTGATTTCTTCAGTTGCTCCAAAATCAAGGTTGACTTGGTCGATATAGTTGATCAAATCTAAAAGTTCATCATCATCCATGTAGTCGGTTAACCAACCACCGAATTCAGTAGTGATGTTAAATTTACCATCGGAGTATGCACCCGCTCCACCAAAGCCGTTAGTGATTGAGCATGCTGGGAAGCACTCTCTTTTGCCTTTGACATTAAGTGGGCACTGTTTGATTTTGTGTTCGACAAGTGGGCATCTTCTTTTACGGATATCCGCGCCTCTATCGATAAGAGCTACTTTTAAGTTAGGGTCCTTCTTGCTGAGCTCATAAGCAGCAAAGTAACCCGCTGGTCCTGCACCAACTAAAATTACATCGTATTTCATAAAAATCACCTGACGGGAGAATGATACTATTTTTATTTCTTAAATAAAAGAGAAATGTATATAAAATTAATATTGCAAGTATTATATGTGTTTCGCTTCAGGCGAAATGTAACTAATAATACTATTTGTCTTTAGCGAGCGCATGTGGGAGAACGTACTTCGCGTAATCATAGTCACTTATTTTAATGTTAAGTTCGTTTATCAGTTCTTCGTTATAATTATTTGTTTTTAAATTGTATTCTAGACTCCATAATAGCCAGGCATAATCAAGGTTTCTATCACCTAATCCTGCATCTGATAAATCAACAAAACCAGCAAAATGGTCTTTATTATCAACAATGATGTTTGGCAGGCAGAGATTGCCATGGACAAAATCTTTGCCACTTGATTCGGGGGAGATGAACGGGCAGTTATATTTATCTAGCGAACGTAGTACCTCGTTTACTTCTTTTAAAATTAAAATGAGCTTATGTGGATTATGAATAAATCTCTTTTCTTCTAAAGAATGTCCTTTGATATATGTTCGTAGATAATAAGCTTTGCCGTTCTCTATTAGGAATGAAACCGTTTTAGAACCATTGATATATTGATTAACCCATTCATTTTTTTCTTTTTCCAGTTTTAGGGAATCGATATCTTCGCTTATTTTTAAGATATACTGTTCGTCAAATTTATATACTTTATCGGAACTTCTGCCGACATAGACGCGAGAATATGGTAACCCGCAAACAACTTTTTCAATCTCATTTGGTAGATAAAGATTGCTCTTAAGAGTCAGTTCTAAATCGAGAGCAGGTAATATCTTGTTTAAAAACTCAACAGTAGGGGAACTCTTCTTTGATTCCACTCTGGCGATAACAGACTGAAAAATTCCAGTTAGTTCCGCTAACTTTTGTTGAGATATACCTCTATCTTTCCTTGCTTGTATAATTTGATCAACTATATCCATCTTGAATAATGATAGCACATATGTTGTTGAATATGATAATTTGGTGTTATAATATAGCCATAAGAACGGAAGCCCTCTTGACTACTTAAGGCAATGAAGTCTCAAGGCTTCTTTTATTAGGGGCTGTTAAGAAACCTGCGAAGTAAAACAGCTCTTTTTTTATTTTTTTAACTCATTTTAATTACTTTTTATCATTTTATTATTTTTTCCTTCCGTTGCTTTTAGTAGGAATTGTAATTTATGGTTTCTTAACAGTTTATCTGTTAAGTGTGGTAAGACAAATGTTTAATTAAAACTTATACTAAAGTATAAATAATAGGTGATTTTATTTGTTTCTTAACAGTTTATCTGTTAAAAAGTAGAATTGGTCATAAGAAAAAAGGGCTAAATCACCGTGTAGGTTTCTTAACAGCCCCTTTTTTCTTTGTCTAGGAGTATAATCAACTTATATTTCTTGGATTAACGGCTAAGCCTAAGTACCTACGAGCAGGCAT
>SVBB01000004.1 GCA_015059105.1 Erysipelotrichaceae bacterium
ATCATGTCTTCGTAAAGAAAAAGTAGCAAAAAGAAACTTTTCGTAAATATCTGTTGATTTTACTTATTTAATTTTATTTTCTAAATATAATTCTCTAACCGCTAAAACTGATAAGCCAGCGATACCTACAACTCCGAAATAGAAGACGATATTAAAGACTCTTCGACTTGTTGGTCCGACATAGTTAACATTGATAGTGTATTCGCCTTTACTAACAGCAAAGCTCACTAATCCATCGATGTTAGTAACTACCGCGTTACTTATTTGATTAGTTTGCTTATCAATTAATGAGATTTGATATCCATCATAATAGAACTGTGGAAGCTGTACGATGCCGTCTTCAATGACTTTGCCCTCAAAGACAACATTAGGAGTATTTAGTTCGCTGCACGTTAATAAACCATCTCCAGTAAGGAAAGCAGGAGAAATATAATCTTCTTTAGTGAAAACATATTTATTGTGGTAGCCAATCGTGCTTTTAATAGTTGTATATAAAGAGTTTGAATATTCGCTTTTATAATTATTTTCGTAGTAGATTTGCGGCATATATTCATTCATAACCCCAATATTATTAACAGTTTTTGCCTCTTCTTGATCGAATTTATAGAGGATATATCCTTTAGCTTCTGGATAATTAAGTGCGACACCTTTTTCTCTAAAGCTCATCGTTCCAATCATTAATAAAGATGGGAGTATTAATAAAGGAGTGATATACATTAGTCTTCTTTTAGATTTGATCGCTAAATCGAGGAAGATGACGAATAACCATGACACCGTAATGGTGACCATCGCCCAGAGTCTCCAAGCGAACTGGCAGGTATAAAAGAAAGATGGAAGGAGATGCCATAACTGTCCAACAAAGATTAATAAGATATAAATAATGCTCATAACGAGCAAGAAGATGATATCCATTAATATTGGCTTATGGATAGTAACAAAACTATTATTGTTATCCATATCGATCTCATGTTTTTCTTCAAGATATTTGTTAATGAGATATATCGCTTGAACAAGGATTAAAGCGAAATAGAAAACCACATCTTTGATTAACCAAACGAAGGTTAACGGCAATAACCAAAAACTGATGACATTAATCGTAAGAATTAGATATTTATTTTTAAGATATTTTTTGCTCAAAAAGTCACTTAGGGCAAGTGCGGCCCAGCTAGCGACAAGGATGAATAATTCAACGAGATAAACATATAATGGTTGATCAGCTGGCCATCTATCAGAAGCGATTCTTCCTTTGATCCAGTCGATGTTGAGGAAACCAGAGAAGTTCGCGGATGTGCCTGTTGAATTTTTGACGTGTTCATATGTCGTCCACATCGCTTCATTATTGCTCACGCGGTAGAGGTTTGAGCTGTTTGCTTGTAGCATCGGGAAGAAATAAAAACCAATGAGAGAGAATATCATAACAACGGTAACGCATGATAGGATGATACCTTTTTTAGTTTTGATGATATTCCAAATGTTCTTATAATGTAATGCCATATATATTAAAGCAAGAATTACTGCAGAAAGCGCGGTGAATGGGTGAGATAATATCAAACCGCTGACCCCGAGAATGATCGCTAAAAAAGTGCGATATGTTGGCTTATCATCATGAGTGAAGCTATATATGCCATAGAATAAGACAGGGATAAGAGAGATTGCTATTGTTTCTGCATAAGCAAAACGACAATATCCACAGAACATGCGATAAGGGCAGAAGATGAAGAAAGCCGCTCCTAATAAAGAAACAGTCGTGCTTTTTGATACCTTTTTAGCGAATAAATAGAAGAATAATGATGCGATAAAGCAGAATATCGTAACCGTTATTTTAACCGCGTCAATGCTGGAAGCGTTGAATATCAGCATTATTAATGCTGCAAAATAATGCGGGAAGGGGGCATAGAATAGATGTGTATTATATGCATATATTCCCATCATATTATGGTTTGATGAATCGATGCCTAAACCATTTTTCATCCCATAGTATGCATCATAGATATTGCCGAGATGGAAAGTATAATCATCGCCAGTTGCTATCCCAGGTTGTAAATATAGAAACGATGAGATGAGAGTGATACCCACTAGAAAAAGAAGTGGAACAGCGATGTTGATAATGCGTTTAACTATGTCATTACGTTGCATAAATAATATTCTATAATGAATATCTTGCTAGTTCAATAAATTGAAAAAAGCGATATAATATTTCCAATATGTGTTATGGATTAATTAAAAAACTTATACAAAAAGCAATGCCTTCTCGCCAAGAAGGAACAAAACAGTTAAAACTATTCTATTTAGAAGATTATCCCGATATGTCTGGAGACCGTTTTGAATTTATTTCTGATGGCAAAAAACTAAGAGGATATAAATATTATATCGATAAAAAGAATATCAAAGCAGTGGTCATCCTTCATCACGGGATGGGAGCAGGGCATAACGCTTATGAAGAACTCATCCATAATTTAGTGAAACATGGCTATTTAGTTTATGCGTATGATAACGCGTGCTGCGGTGATTCTGAAGGTGATGGGTGGTGGAATTTTGCGACTTCGTTAATCGATCAAGAAAACTTCTTCAAGTGGTTTGAAAGCGATGAAGATCAAAAAGGACAAAAACGCATTGTTTTAGGTCATTCCTGGGGTGGCTTTACCGCGATTAACGGTTTACGATATAAAGTTGATAAAGTCGTCGCGATATCTGCGTTTAATGATATCGTCTCTCTTCTTACGGGATTAATCCCTCCTTTAAAATTATTTGCCCCATTATTAAGGGGAATGCAAAAGCATTATTATGGGGAATATGGAATAGCAAACTGCTATAAGTTACTACAAAGTAGTAATATCCCAGTCCTTCTCGTTCACGGAGAAAAAGATGACACTGTCAGTTATAAAAAACACTTCCTCAAATGGAAGAAGAAATTAGCTAATAAAAATAATATTAAATTCTATACTGTTAAAGATAGATATCATCAGCCATATACGACCGTGGATAGTCAGATGTATTACCGATATTTAAACGATTTAATAAATAAAGGAAAAACTGATAGTTTTCCCGAGGTTGATTATAAATTATTACTAGATCAAGACTTTGTAGTCCTAAATACAATATTTGATTTTATTGACGAGTAGATATTTCTTCGTTACCAATGTCAATTGTTTTTTGATAATCTTTGAGATATTTGTTTTTAATTTTACCTAATTTTGGGAAACCAGACATCTCTAATAATCCTCTTGGAACGATATATGAACCATTTGGAATATTTCTAATGACCATCGCATAGACGAGGCATGCTTTGTTAGGAAGATGGAAGAATATCTTCATAAATTTTCTTCCTAATAATCTGATCGCATGATTTTTATATCCTTTCGCGATGAGAGGAGTGTAAGTGCTTCCCGGATGGGCGAGATAGAAATTCACATTCGTATTTTCATATTTCTTATATAAATAATAGAAAAGATGAGTGACCATTGATTTGCTATTCGCGTATGTATGAATTGGTTTATCTTTTGGGGTTGGGAAGAAGTGATCTTGATTAAATTTATAATAATAAGTAGTCACGGAATTAACAAAAGTGACCTTTACTTGATGTGGCAATTTTAATAGATAATCCATTAAATTATTCATCAATAATAAGTTACCGATATAGTTTGTCCCGATTTGGGTTTCAATTCCTTGCTTAGTTAAGGAATAGGGGAGACGGTATACCCCTGCATTATTAAATAAATAATCGATATCAATTTTATGAGTGATGATATATCTCGAAAAGCGATTGATGGATGAGAAATCCGCTAAATCGAGTTCGAGAACAGCGATATTAGCTTTTGGATTTATTTTTAATAATTCTTGTTTGGCGGCTTCCCCTTTTTTGATGTCACGGCACGCTAAGATGAGCTTGCCGTTAAGAGAAGCAACGATTTTCGCTAGTTCAAAACCGATACCAGAATTACCCCCGGTAATCACAAAAGTATCGCCTTCTAGACTATTTGGTAAATGCTTATCAATCCAACCCTTTACTGTCATTTTTTGTATACCGAAACAGTGGCCCCTTCTTCAGTGATGGTATCAACTTTGAATTCCCAACCAAGAGTTTTACCAGAATTGAGTTTTCCTCTTTCAACAAAACAGCGGCGATACATATCCATGTTAAAGATACTTCCCGCAGTGAATAAATCTTCACCGGATAGAGCAGATTTATATCTGAATTTCATATAATCGCCTTCGCGAATCAAATCTAACAAACGATAATTCGCGTAATTATATCTTCCCGCAAGTGGGGAGAAATAATCAGCAGATTTGCCAGCAGCGTAAGTATTGTTACGGCATAACATATTGTAATAATACTGGGTGTCGATTTTGTTTGTGATTCTTGAATCGCTGTAATCGTAGTTATAGCCTCTTCCTAATTTATATGCGAGTCTCGCATCGACATGCCATAATCTAATTCCTGACATTCTTGGTCCTTGTGGATAAGTGCCTTCATAGCAATACTTGCTATCGAGTTCATTTAAACCCGTTGGAGTGTAATATTCTAATAAGAGATATTCATCAAAGATGGAGTCTTCATATTTATTGGATAAAAGGATGACTTGTTTAGAATCTTGGAATGGCTTTAATGTAATTGTTTGAGTATCAGTTGGAACGATTGTTTCTCCCCATCCTAAAGCGAGAATGGAATAGGGATCATGAGAACCGACATTATAGTCTTGCATTGAAAAACTACCAGCGGGTCTATCACTTCCTGTATAGTCGTAATAATCGTCTAATCCGAATAAGTGACCAGTTTCATGAATATAAGCATGCGCGTCGACTTTCACTGGATAATCGGATGGATTCTTTTTAGAAACATTTGAAAAATCATAACTTGCCCATAAATAAGCATTAGGTCCTGGATAGTTGACATTTTGATGGCTTGGATCTTGTAACCAATAGACATATGCCCAGAAGTTAGTGAAACTAGCACCTGATCTTCTGCCATAGTATTTCGCGAAATCGAATTCGCTTTTATAATCTTGGGCGCCGTAAACGACTGCAACAGCGTCGAGATAACCATCGCCGTCAGAATCATAATCTTTGCGTTTATCTTCTGGATGGGTGTTGAAATAGTTATTTATTGCTCTAACGATAAGGGATTCAGTATTTTCAGCGACTATTTCATCGTTTTGGTCGCCAGCAAATTCTGAAGAAGGATTGCCGCAGTCATACCAATCTCCAATAACCATATCAAAGGTCTTTTTGCCATTGGATTCTGTTTCATAATAGCTCTTAACAGAATTCCATCCTGTCTCTTCGCTTGTTCCAGAAAAAGCAGTAGTGACCTTGCTAAGTATCGTTTCCTTATCTTCCCCAGGATTGATGAGATTTTCAGAATCGCTGAACCACACAGGTAAGACGAGATATTTCGAATTAGTGACACTAGTTGGAATTGAACTTTCATAATAAACGCTGTTCTTCACATAGTTTTCATAGATAGAAGGAAGAATAGAAGAAGGTTTTTTGGAAGTTGATTCGCCTTCACCAGAAGAACCGCTTTGGCTAGAAGTAGAAGAAAGAATATCGATATATCGACAGCTCGTTAATGATAATGCAGATAAGATAAGCGTAATAAAAAGAATTTTCTTCATAAGAAAATAATACTACTTTTAATGTTAATAATCATAATTAAATGTGAAAAAAGTACAGATAATAAAAAGTTTTACTTTTTCTTAATAAGGAATAATCTTTGATTTATAATAAATACATATGGAACAAGAAGCACCTGTTAAAAAGAAAAAACACCATGTTGGTTTATGGATTACATTGATCATCATTTTTGTATTAGTCATTTTACCTGTGGGATTAGCCTTTGCTTTGTTCTTTGACCCTTCTCATAAGAGCGAAGAACAATTAGGAATTGATACAACAGGGAAAGCTCAATCGGTCAGTAAAAACCTCGTGGTTGATATGTTTGACTACACCGATAATGCGGATATGAAGAATTCGATATTGATATCTATTACCGAACAAGATGTTAATCAAGCCCTATATGATGGCATACTTTCTAAAATGGACGCAAACACAAAATCGTTTATCCAAGCAGTATATTTAGAAGTTAACGAAGATGATTATACATTTACGGTCGAGCTCAATGCTTATGGCTTTTTCAAGACGCGTTTGATGCTTGTCACCGGCTTATCTTTGTCAGATAATCCTAAAGGATTAATGTTTGAAATTAAAAATATTAAAATCGCAAGACTTGGTGGAGTGCAGAGCATTTCTATAAACATTCTTAAAAACTTCATCAACGATGCCGAATTAACAAAACAAATTCAGCAAGGAACGCATTTTGGAATTGAATCTCATTTATTTGATGATAGTAATAAACACTATCTATTCTATCCACAAACACGCTTTATTGAAGATATGAAGAATATGATTGCTATCGATCAAAGCGTCGCGTTCTTCCAAGATTTCCTCATCGATATGATTTCTCAAAGAAAACTGACATTTGATTTCTATACTAATAAAGCAGTTAATGGACTATTATCCTTACAGGATTTTCATAACAATCCTACTTATTGTAGTTATAACGATTATGTTATCGATTTTAATAACAAGGAATTGCTCAATCGATATCTTCCTTCGTTATTAAAAGAAGGAAAAGTCAATGAACAAAACATCGATACTGTTTCTAAATTCTTATCTTATGGTTATACCCAATTAGATGAATCAGAAAAAACGTTTATTGATACCCAAGATTATCTTGCGGCTGCTTTAGGAAAATCATTAGCAGAATATTCTACTGATAGAGAATTAAAATTTGCTTCTAAAGGAGCAGCGTTAAAAGATGTGGAACAAATTGAGGATATCGTTTCTAAACAAGTGAGCGACTCATTGACCCCAACACGCATCGCGGAAATCATCGCTAGTAATGGTGGTAAAGTCAGCGATATCGCAATCGATGAAATACAATTACACGATGTTTTAAAAACTAATCCAATCGTCGGGTACGGCAAAACATTCTATCGTCCAACTACTGATGGTAGTTATAAAGTTAGCTTTATCACTTTGGACAACATCTATTTGAATATTGTTAATAACAATATCTATTACATCGTTGGTCTTAATATCAATGGTTATGAAGTGACTTTAATTCTTTCAACGATCATTCAAAGCAGTGGAAACGGCAAACTTAGTTTCAAGCTTGATAGCAATAATGTTTATTTAGGTAACTATAAATTACCTTCTACTTTATTTAATTCCCTCACGACGATGTTAGGAGAGGCGATTGGTAATAGTGGGTGGTTCTCGTATGATGGAACAACTAATAGTTTCGTCGTCGATTTTTCTGAAGCGATTGAAAATAACAGTGAAATTAAAATATTAAAAGCAAGCGGTTTGAATATCAATATTGGAGTCTCCGCTTTAGGCAGTGCGATTTCTGATAACGGACATATCGAGATATCCGTTTCTGCATCGAAAAGTTAATTTGTTTGGTTATAACTCATTAAATGAGTATAATAGAAAAGAAAGAAGGTAAAATTATGGCATTAGTTAGTGCAACAAAAATGATTAATGATGCCCACGCAGGACATTATGCAATCTGTGCTTTCAACATCAACAATTTAGAATGGACAAAATCAATTCTAGAAGCTTGTGAAAAAGCAAAAGCCCCAGTCATTCTCGAAGTGAGTGAAGGAGCAAATAAATATATGTGTGGCTTCAAGACAGTCGCCAACATGGTTAAGAATATCGTTGAATTCTTAGGCATTACTGTTCCAGTGGCCTTACACTTAGACCATGGTACTTACGAAGGTGCGAAAGCCGCGATTGAAGCGGGTTACACATCCGTCATGTTCGATGGTTCCCATTATCCATTTGAAGAAAACTTAGAAAAATCCAAAGAAATCATCGCTTTAGCGCATTCCAAAGGTATCTCTGTTGAATGTGAAGTCGGTGGTATTGGTGGATCTGAAGACGGCGTTACATCCGCTGGTGAAAAAGCTGATCCAAAAGAATGCAAGGTTATCGCTGAATTAGGCGTTGACTTCTTAGCCGCTGGTATCGGTAACATCCACGGTTTATATCCAGCTGATTGGCAAGGCTTAGATCTCCAAAGATTAGCGGAAATTCAAGAAGCCACTAACGGTAAACCACTCGTCTTACACGGTGGTACTGGTATTCCATTCCCAATGGTGAGAAGTGCGATTGAAAGAGGTGTTAGCAAAGTTAACATCAACACTGATCTCCAATTAGCGTTTGCTAAAGGCGAAAGAGAATATTTCGAAGCTGGCAAAGACCAAGACTTAAAAGGCAAAGGATTCGATCCACGTAAATTATTAAAACCTGGATGTGAAGCCATCAAAGCCAAAGTCGAAGAACTCTTAAAAGAATTCGGCTCCTACGGCAAAGCTGCTTAATTAATTTATTAATTAGATTGCGGTATCTCCGGGTACCGCTTTTTATTATTAGATGTTGCGCAAAAAATATTGCACATATATAATTAAGGTATGAATGATCTCGCTAAAAAAAGAAAAGAATTAGGTTTAACACAAGAACACGTCGCCAAATTAGCGGGTGTTTCAAGACGCACTTACCAGACATATGAGGAAAATGAAATAGATAATGAAACGTATAGGATTCTTAATGCGTTAGTTGAAGAAATATCTAGTGGTCGTAATCGCATCATACCTTTAACTACTATAAAAACAGTAGTGAGACGAGTGCTGAAGAATTATCCAGAAGTAGCTGCTGCATATTTATTTGGTAGCTACGCAAGAGGGGAAGCAACAGGAAAAAGTGACATTGATATATTGTTGGTGCTAAATGAACCAATGGGTATGAAATATTTTGGAATAGGGGCTGAGATTAAAGAGGCATTAAATAAAGAAGTAGATTTACTTACGCACAAGCAATTAATGAACGACGAATATTTATTAAGAAGGGTTTTAACAGATGCAATCAGAATTTATTGATAAAGAACTATTAATACATCGATTGAAAAAAATAATTTTTATGATTGATGAAGTGTCAAATGATTTAGCAAAGATTAGCTTTGAAGACTTTAAGAAATCAAGTGTTATTATCCGGGCGTCGTGTTTTTCACTATCCCAAATTGGAGAAACAATGAATAATATTGAAAAGAAAATCGGCAAAGCATATCCCAATATTCCTTGGAAAAACGCAAGAGATATGAGAAATCTCCTCGTCCATGATTATGACCATGTAAACGAAGAAATAGTCTATAAGACTTCAAAAGAAGATCTTCCTTTGTTAAAGAAATCACTGCTTGCATTAATAGACGATTTGGAGAAAGGTCTAGAAATCCCTTGTTAAAGGGATTTTTTATTACTAAAATTAAAATATGGAATTTGCAGGATTAGATAAATTATCGTTAGTGGATTTTGATGGGCATATCTCATGTATTCTTTTTACACGCGGCTGTAATTTCGCCTGTCCATTTTGTCATAATGGTCCTCTTGTAATTCCAGGCGTTGACAATCAATTTATTCCTTTTGAAGAAATATTATCTTTCTTAAAGAAGAGACAAGGGGTGTTGGACGCGGTTGTCATCTCTGGTGGGGAACCAACCTTAATGCCAGATTTAAAAGAAAAAATTGAAGCGATTAAAGATTTAGGATATCTTATTAAACTCGATAGCAATGGAACTAGACCAGAAGTTATCAAAGATCTCGTCGAATCTCATCTCATCGATTATATTGCGATGGATGTAAAATCTTCTTTAGAAACATATCCATTAATCACAAATGCGCGAGTGAATACCGATAAAATCGTGGAATCGATTAATTATATTAAGTCATGTGGAATCGATTATGAATTTAGAACGACATTGATCGATGAATTTCATGATGAAGAAGATATCCGTCAAATGGCGGAACTCGTCGGTAATGCGAAGAGATTTCGTCTACAAAAATATATCGATAGAGAAGGCTGCATTTCTCATGGCTTCCATGAAGTGCCATTAGAAGTCGCAAAGAAATATATGGAGATATTAAAAAGCCACATTGATGATGTGGCTCTTAGAAGTTACGAATAATTATTAATCAAGTGAACGGAGGACGTTGAAGGCGGCTATCGCTCCATCGTTACATGCAGTTTGGACCTGACGAAGGTCTTTTTTTGTGCAGTCTCCGATGGCATATAATCCTTCAGTTTTGGTTTTCATCTTGCTGTCGACAATGATGAAGCCTCTTTCGTTTAATTCAACGAGGTTTTCAAATCTCTTATTATCGGCTTTTTGACCGATGCAGATGAAGACACCTTTACAAGGAATAACGACTTCTTCACCCGTTTGGGTGTGCTTGAAGCGAAGTCCTTCAAGTTCGTCTTTGCCTAAGAATTCTTGTAAAGCGATTTGCTTGATGACACTCAGCTTAGGATTAGCTTCGATGCGGTCGACAAGAATCTTATCCGCGAAGAATTTATCGAATAATAACGCCATAGTAACGTGGTTACAGTAGTTGGTGAGAAGTAAGGCGTATTGAGCAGCGGTATTCGCGTCTCCAATAACAACGACATCTTCTCCTTTAAAGAAGGCACCGTCACAAGTCGCACAGTAGCTCACGCCTTTACCGATTAATTCTTCTTCTCTTTCTACCCCGATATGGTTATGAACAACACCAGTTGCAATGATCACTGTTTTACCTTGGTGCTCACCGTAATTGGTTTTGACCGTAAAGATATTGTTATCTTTAGAAATTGATTCAACTTCTTCAAGTTCAAATTCAACGCCTAAATCAGAGATTTGATCGAATAAATTAGAAGAGAATTGTTCTCCGCTTATCTCCTTGATAGAAGGGATATTTTCTACGCGTGGAGAAGTAGCGATTTGTCCACCGAATGCTTCTCTTTCAATGAGAAGAACGGATTTGCCACCTCTTAATATATTAAGGGCAGCAGTCATTCCCGCCGGACCACCTCCAATGATGATACTATCGTAGATATTAGGCATCAGCTTGTCCTTCTAAATATCCTTTGATTTTGCTGACGTTGTCATAGACGTCATAGCCACCTTTACCGTTTGGGACGAATAAAGTTGGGGCTTTCTTAACGCCGAATTTATTAGTTAATTCGACATCTTCTTCGGCATCGATGATATTGACTTCGACATTGTGTTTAGCAAGAAGCATCTTTGCCATTTTGCAGTTAGGGCAAGTCTTAGTAGTGAATAAGATTAAGCCTTCTAATTGTTCAGTAGCGGCTTGGACATCAACTGGGACATTGTGTTCAACTGCTTGTTTATGCATCACAGAGTTAGCGATGTTATATGTTTGTCTGTTCTTGAATTCTTCAAGTTTACCAACGTTCCAGTTTTGAATTGGACGATAGTAACCAGTAATACGAGAATAGACTTCAGTGACTTCCCCACATTTTGGACAGCGGTAGACTTCGCCGACGATATAGCCATCATTCTTACAAACGGAATAAGTTGGGGACATCGTGTAATATGGGAGACGGTAATTCTCTGCGATTTTTCTCACAAGATTCATACAGGACTGCCAATCTGGCAATTTTTGTCCTAAGAATGCATGGAAGACAGTACCAGAAGTGTATAAAGTTTGTAAATTGTCTTGGACATCAAGAGCAGAGAAGATATCATCTGTATAACCAACTGGTAAGTGAGAAGAGTTAGTGTAATATGGTGCTTCATCATTATCGCTGGCAGTAATGATATCTGGGAATCTTTCTTTGTCGTGCTTCGCTAAACGATAAGCAGTGGATTCTGCTGGTGTTGCTTCAAGGTTATATAAGTCACCATATTGTTCTTGGTAATCAGAGAGTTTATTTCTCATGAAGTTGAGAACATCTTGGGTGAATTGTTGTGCAACTGGATCAGTTAAATCTTTCTTTAACCATCTCGCATTTAAGCAAGCTTCATTCATACCGACTAAGCCAATAGTGGAGAAGTGGTTATTAAATGTGCCTAAATATCTCTTAGTATATGGATATAAACCAGCTTCGAGGAGTTTAGTGATGACAGTACGTTTTGTCTTTAAGCTTCTCGCGGAGATATCCATTAATCTAGATAATCTTGCATAGAAATCTTTTTCATCTGTCGCTAAATAAGCGATACGTGGCATGTTGATAGTGACAACACCAACGGAACCAGTGGATTCACCAGAGCCGAAGAAGCCACCAGATTTCTTTCTTAATTCTCTTAAGTCAAGTCTTAAACGGCAGCACATAGAACGGACATCGCTTGGTTCCATATCAGAGTTGATATAGTTGGAGAAATATGGAGTGCCGTATTTGGCAGTCATTTCGAATAATAATTTATTATTTTCTGTTTCAGACCAGTCGAAGTCACGAGTGATGGAATAAGTTGGGATTGGGTATTGGAAACCACGGCCATTAGCATCGCCTTCAATCATGATCTCGATAAAGGCTTTGTTGACCATATCCATTTCTTTCTTGCAGTCTTTATATTTAAATGGCATTTCTTTACCACCGACGATCGCGTTTAATTCCGCTAAGTCGTTTGGTACAGTCCAGTCTAAAGTGACGTTAGTAAATGGTGCTTGTGTACCCCATCTAGATGGTGTGTTGACACCATAGATGAAGGATTGAATGCATTGTTTGACTTCTTTATAAGTTAAACCGTCAGCTTTGACGAATGGTGCTAAATATGTATCGAAAGAGGAGAATGCTTGCGCGCCAGCCCATTCATTTTGCATGATACCAAGGAAGTTGACCATTTGGTTACATAATGTAGAGAGGTGGCTAGCAGGAGCAGAAGTAATTTTGCCAACAACACCGCCTAATCCTTCTTGGATTAATTGTTTGAGTGACCAACCAGCACAGTAGCCAGTGAGCATGCTTAAATCGTGGATGTGGATTTCCGCATTGCGGTGCGCATCTGCAATTTCTTTATCATATACTTCACTTAACCAATAGTTGGCTGTAATTGCACCGGAGTTACTGAGAATTAACCCACCGACACTGTAAGTAACAGTGGAATTCTCTTTGACACGCCAGTCAGCGATTTTTAAATAGTTATCGACAGTTTTCTTATAGTCGAGTTCAGTGGAAGCCATTTCACGAAGACTCTCGTGTTGGCGACGATAGAAGATGTAGGCCTTTGCAACATCGGTATAACCAGTCGCAACTAAAACATTTTCGACGGAATCTTGAATATCTTCGACGGAAATGAGGTCATCTCTAACTTTCTTGGAGAAATCAGCAGTAGTTCTTAAGGCTAACTTCTCAATAATCTCATCTGTGAATACTTTGTGTTCAGCAACGAATGCTTTGGTGATCGCGTTGCTTATCTTTGATAATTCGAATGGAACAATCGATCCATCTCTTTTTTTAACGTTGAGCATAAAATTGGTCCTCCTCTTCATAGACTTACTCAAATTATAGAATGTTTGCAATGATCTAAGTGTCAGCACCCACTTATATCAAGGTAGAATTATACTAAACAAAATACCGCCTTAAATCAACTAATAAAAACATATTTTTTTTGACACTGTCTAATTAGCAAAATCGCTAGCAAAAAAGGGATTAAACTACATTATTGAGCAAGAAAAAACCACAACGTTAATTGTGGCTAATTCTCTTATTTTTCTTTCTTATTTTCTTTTGTCTCTTTTAGCAAATCGCGAATTTCATTGAGAACATCGAGTTCTGTTGGTTTTGGTTCTTCTGGAACTGGTTCAACAGGTCTTTCTTCTGGATGCTTTTGATAATATGCTTCAAGAGCTTTTGCATCAAGTTTTTCCTTCTTATCGTGAATAGCATTAAAGATTTTGATGATGGCAAATAAAACCATTGCGATTAATAAAAAGTTAATAACTGCTTCGATAAAAGCGCCCCAATCGATGAAAATACATTTCGCATTTGCCACTTCCGCGCCATCTTGGGTGACGAATTGTGGTTCACCGTTAAGAATTGTGATCAAATTGATGCCCTTACCACCTGTTGCTGTGTGGATGATGAGGTTGATAAGAGGCATGATGATTTTATTAGTAAGAGCAGTGACAATAGCTGAGAAGGCTCCACCAATAATCACACCAACTGCTAAATCGATGATGTTACCGCGAGTAATAAATTTCTTAAATTCGAAGAATAATCCTTTTCCTTTTTTAGGTTTTCCTAACATTTTGTTTCCTCCTTTTTAATTCATTTTAGTATTGAAAGAGATTTTTGTTAACAAAAAACATATTTATAGAATAAAATATAATCATGATTGATTTACAAGTACACTTAGATGGTTCATTAACCAAGGAAGATATTATTTATCTTGCTGATATGCAAAGGAAAGAACTTCCTGAAAATTTTGAAGATTTATTATGCGCGAAAGACAAATGTAAGAACATTAGAGAATATCTCAAATATTTTGATTTCCCTCTTTCATTACTCCAAAATGTCGATGCGATTGAATATGCGATGTATTCGTTAACATCGCGTCTCGCTAAACAAGGGTTATTATATGCGGAGATTAGATTTGCTCCCGCTCTTCATATCAAAAATTATCTCACTCAAGAAAGAGTGATTAAAGCCGCTTTACGCGGATTATATAAAGGATTATATGAGAATCCAGGTTTTGATGCGAACTTGATTCTCGTCTGCATGAGAGAATTTGGCATCGAAACCAATATGATTACGTGCAAGCATGCGATTAATTATAGTAAGGATAATAAGATTGTCGGTATTGATTTAGCAGGAAACGAAAAAGTGAAACCTTGTTCCTATTTCAAAGACGTCTTCCTTTTAGCGAAGAAACATAATCTTCCATTTGTGATTCACGCGGGAGAAACTCGCGATGAAAAAGAAGTGATTGACGCAGTGGAACTCGGTGCTTCTCGTATCAGCCATGGCTTAAGTGTCGATTTCACCCCAAAGATGAATTATTATCTCTCATCTCATAATGTCACTTTTGAACTATGTCCTACTCAAAATATCGATACCAAGGTTCTTCCAGATTATGAATCTTGCCCAATTAGAAAGATTTCCCGCGCGGGCGTATTAGCGACCATCTGTTCTGGTAACCAAACGATTAGCAACACTAATATTAATAAGGAATATATACATATGATTAAACATCAGAACTTTAGAAAAGAAGATGTTTATGAATATTTATCAAAAGCTGTGCAAGCTTCATTCTTGCGAGTTAAAGAAAAAGGGCAACTCATCAATAAGTTAGTCGCCCAATTTGAGTATTTTTATAATTCTATTATATAAAATAGAAATCGAAGAAAGCATCGACGAACGGTTCGTAATATAGGCTGTGACTCGCTTGGTCTTTCCAATTTCCAGAAGCGTTTAATTCATATTCACTAAGACGAGTGCCGACGAGCACTTTTCTTATTAAATTGGCCGTGTAATGGATATGTTTATTTCTTTCTTCGCTATAATATGAGTCGGTGATAACTCCATCGGTGATTTCATCGTTGAAATAAACAGCCATATCATATAATTCCCCATCTTTATAATATTGGAAAGTCGGGACAAAACCGGTTTTATAACCGAATTCTTTGTTATATTTATCGGATAAGAAGTGGTCATCTTTAAACTGTTGATATCGATCAGGCTCTTCACTTCTAATCGGATCCATATCAAATACATAGATTTTGCTATTAGTTTGCCAATATTTAAATCTCGGCATTAAAACATTAGGAGTGCAGTAGTTGCAGTCTGGACAAGATAAGCGGGTGTAATAGATGATGCCGTCATTATCAATGACCTCACTTTTAATTTGTTCTTCATTAATGAAGTACATATATGGAAGTTCCACAGTGTTTTTGATGAGCTCTAATAATTTATTTTCATCGGTGAAGTAGGAACTATTGTCGGTATAGAATACTCTTCTGATAACTTTCCCGTTCGCGATGATATAAAAAGCAGGGTTCACACTGTTTTTGATGCCGAAAGCATTTAATCTTTCATCGATTTCTGTATCCGATATCTTATAAGTCAAAATGTGTTGATATTTGCTTAATACATCGAGAACAGAAGCGAAATATCCCCAACATCCACAGGAAGTATCTCCATATGTTGCTAAGAGGAAGTTTTCATTATCCTTTTTACTATATAAAGTATCGTTATCAATTTCGACAGACGTCTCATGATATAAAGTCCCATATGTGATGCGGTCTAATGTCTTAGAATCGCAGCCAATCATACTAGGAGCGGCCATTAATAATGTAAATAAAAGTCCAATTTTTTTCATATGTGTTATCTATTCTAACAAACTATAAAAAAAGTGCATCATAATTCGTATCAAAAGTGGTGAATTTTTATAGCGGGAAAACCACGTCGATTTTTCAAGCGATTTTTTCTTCATTTTTTTGAAAAAAATATTTTGGGGTTTTGCTAGACTGAGTCTAATAATTTTTAGTTTGAAAAACGAGTCGAAAAAAAATAGTAAAAAAAAACATTTGAAATCGGGGGTAATTTTTTATATATTTTTTCCGTTAATTTTTTTAACAAAAATAGTCCCGTTTTTAGAAAGGTTGGGTAGTAAATGGAAGATAAAGTTATTATCTCACTTGAAGGCGTAAGTAAAGAATTCGGAGGAACGACAGTTGTCGATAACTTCAATTTGACGATTAACAAAGGTGAATTCGTCACTTTCCTTGGACCTTCTGGATGTGGTAAATCCACAACATTAAGGATGATCGCTGGTTTAGAGACCCCATCATCTGGTTCTATCAAACTCAATGGAGAAGATATCGTCAAGATTCCTCCATATAAAAGACCAATTAACACGGTCTTCCAAAGATATGCTTTGTTCCCATATCTCGATGTCTATGACAATGTAGCATTTGGTTTAAAACTTAAGAAAGTGCCGGTGCAAATCACTAAGAAAAATGGGCAAGTTGTCACTAAGATGAAACATCTCTCTCGTGAAGTGATCGACCAAAAGGTTCTAAAAGCCCTTAGAGTAGTGGACTTAGAAGAGCTCGAAAACAGAGATATCTCCACACTTTCTGGTGGTCAACAACAAAGAGTCGCGATTGCGCGTGCGATTGTTAATGAACCAGAAATCTTACTTTTAGATGAACCTTTAGGCGCGCTTGACTTAAAGATGAGAAAAGATATGCAAATCGAACTTAAAGAAATGCATAAGAAACTCGGCATCACGTTCATCTATGTCACTCACGACCAAGAAGAAGCTTTAACGATGTCTGATAAAATCGTCGTCATGAAAGCTGGTGAAATCCAACAAATCGGTAATCCAACGGATATATATAATGAACCTCAAAACGCATTCGTCGCTTCTTTCATCGGCGAATCCAATATTTATAACGCGACAATGGTTGGCAAATTGAAGGTTAAATTCCTCAACCATACATTCGACTGTGTTGACGACTTCCCATTAAATGAAAAAGTGGAAGTGGTCGTCCGTCCTGAAGATGTGAAGATGAAAGTCGCTGATGGTAGTGAAGTCAACGAACTCTCTGGCAAAATCGTCTCCAAACTCTTCAAAGGGATGCATTATCAATACGTCATCATGGTTGGGCGTAATGAACTCATCGCTCAAAATACAAGAGAATTCAATGTCGATGACGTTGTCTCGCTGACTTTCCGCGCGCAAGACATTCAAATTATGAAGAAAGACCTTGTGAGCAACATCTATGGTGATGCGTGGATCAATAAGAATAACGAAGTGATGATTTCTGAAGATCCATATGAAGCTAACCTCACTCAACTCTTACCTGGTTCATCTGTTGATGAAGAAGGATATTTAGTCTCCAAAGAAGGCAAGAAATATGACCTCAACGATGCGGATGTCATCGTCGAAGTTCCAATTACTGAAGTCCAAATTGCTGATGGTCATGATAACGGTCAATCTAATGGGGTTGTCATCTCTACAGTTTATAAAGGCGATCACTATCAAATTATCGTCAGAACAGAAGAAGAGGAAGACTTCATCTGTGACTCCCCATATACGTTTAACGAAGGCGATTTGGTCTCTGTATCAATCCCTCGCGAAGCGATTAAATTAACATTGAAGGGTGATATTTCTAAATATGAAATCGCATAAGAGAAAAGGCTTATATTTTCAAAGAAAATATTTGTGTATTCCATACTCACTTTTCCTCATCCTATTTATCATTGTTCCAATTCTCATTATCGTTTGGTATGCCTTTACTGATTCTAATGGGATGCCAAGCTGGAATTCATTAGTGGATTTTTTCACTAGTTGGAGCAAAATCAATGTTTTAATTGTCTCTTTATTTGTGGCATTAATGACGACACTAATTTGCCTACTTATCGGCTATCCACTTGCTTATTTCTTAGCGGATAAAAAAGTGAATAAAAATGCTGTACTTGTCACATTGTTCGTCGCTCCAATGTGGATCAACTTCGTCTTGCGTACTGGTGCGACTAGAGACTTATTAACTTGGATGGGGATCAACGGTGGTACACATCCTTATTTAGCAACTCTTATCGGTATGGTGCAAAACTATTTACCATTTGTCATTCTTCCACTTTATACGACATTCTTAAAACTCGATAAGAGCCAAATTGAAGCAGCAACTGACTTAGGTGCTAACCCAAGACAAGTCTTCTTCAAAAACATCTTACAACAATCAGTTCCGGGCATTGTCAGCGCGACAATGATGACATTTATGCCAACGATGTCCAGCTATGTTATCTCTGATACTCTTTCCGAAGGAAAGATTACTTTATTCGGTAACTACATTTATCTCGACTTCACTTCTAGACTTTGGAACGACGGTTCCTTCATGGCAGTGATCATGTTACTAATCATCGGTATCTCGATGTTCTTAACGAGAAATGTCGATAAGAAAGATGCAAGAGGTGAAGGTTTATGGTAAAGAAAATATTCGGCCAAACTTACATCTGGCTCATCTTAATCTTGATGTATTTACCAGTCTTAGTGCTCATCGTCTTCTCATTTACAGAAGCGACTAACGTTGGCACTTGGACCGGATTCTCCTGGAACTTATATCCACGTTTATTCCAAGACGCGCAGATTATGACCGCGTTAGGGAATACTCTTATTCTTGCTTTTACTTCTGCAGTAGTTTCTGTTGTGCTTGGTACTTTTGGAGCAATCGGCGCTTTCTATAGCAAAAGAAGAATGAGAAAAGCGATTGATATGGTCACTCAAATCCCAATCGTCAATGCGGAAATCGTCATGGCTTTATCTTTAACAGTCATGTTCGTCTTCCTTTCTACTTATGTCTTTAAAACACAACTTATGTCTTTCTGGACACTATTAATCGGTCATGTCGTCTTATCATTACCATTTGTTTATATCTCTGTTAAACCAAAATTAGAGCAAATGGATCCTTCTTTATATGAAGCAGCAATTGATTTAGGCGCAACTCCTCGTCAAGCGCTTGGTAAAGTCATCATCCCCGAAGTCTTACCAGGTATCTTAAGTGGTTTCTTACTTTCCATCACTTTATCTCTTGATGACTTCATCGTCACTAGATTTACTAGAGGGGCTGGTTTATTAAGTGGAGATAGTCAAATTGAAACTTTATCCACTTTAGTGCAAGCGAAAATTAAAAAAGGCCCAATCCCTGTGGAGATGAGAGCATTAACAACAATCATCTTCTTAGTGGTGATTCTCGTCGTTATTTTAATCTCTGTAAGAAGATATTATGTGAGCAAAAAACAACCACATGGTAGAAGGAGGTATATGCGATGAAAAAGAATATATTATTAGCCTCTTTATTCATCTTGGCTACTGGCTTAACTTCCTGTGGAAGTTCATCAAATAATAGTGGTTCCTTAACTATTAGAATCCTCAATCTTGAAGACTATATCTATCTCAATGATCCAGATAATGGCTATGATGAAGATGATATGACTGTACAATTTGAACAGTATTATAAAGAAACATTTGGCAAAGACATTCAAGTCATCTATGAAACTAGCGATACTAACGAATCTATCTATAACGATTTATTAACTGGTCGTACTAAATATGACTTAGTTTGTACTTCTGACTACATGCTTCAAAAGTTTGTTAGAGAAGGTTTGATCACTAAACTTCATAAGAACGAAGAAGACGATTGGTTAACCAATTATCACACCTATGCTTCTCCAACTATCAAAGCGCGTTTAGATGAAATCGATGTCGATATGCCTGATGGTAGTAAACAGTACTTAGGTGATTACTGTGTAGGTTATATGTGGGGAACATTAGGCATCCTCTTTAACCCAAATTATAAAGATTTCTCTAGCGAAGCAAATCCATTAGAAGATATGGCTTCATGGAATGTTTTCTGGGATAAGAATTATAACAATACAATTTCTATTAAAGATAGTATGCGCGATACTTTCGCGGCTGCCTTAATGCATACTTATGATGATGAACTCGCGGAATTAAAAGAAGCTTATGAAATTAAGCTTAACCGCATCAAAACTCAATATGAAGAAGGTAGCATCAGTGAGGAAGAATATAACGAACTCATCGGAAATACTGATAAAGAATATAACGAAAAAGTCTCGATAGTGTTTAACCGCACGGATGATGATACATTAAAATTAGTGGCTTCTTCGTTAGAAGAACTCAAAGGAAACATCTTCGGTCTTGAAGTTGATAGCGGTAAGCAAGATATCGTCACTGGCAAAATTGGTGTTAACTTAGCTTATTCTGGTGATGCGGTTTATTCCATTGAACTCGCGGAAGCCGAATTAGAAGATAGCGAACTCCTATATTCCGTTCCTACTAATGGTTCTAACATCTGGTTTGATGGTTGGTGCATTCCAAAAGATGATTCACGTAGTGAAGAACAGTTCAAAGCGGCGCATTTATTTCTCGATTTCATCTCTGATCCAGAATATGCGGCGAAGAACATGGATTACACTGGTTATACCCCTTATATCGGTGGTGATATCATTTTAGACCAAGTCCGCGACTGGTATGATGCCCGTACTGACCTCATCTACTTCTATGATGAAGAAGGGGAATATGAGACTGATGATGACCGTTATCTATCTCTCTTCTACACTGATCCAGAAACTGATGAAGAAGTTGAAGTTTGGTATGAAGATTGCCATTTTGAAGCCGACGCAGATGAAGCATATGACGGAGTTGGTTTATATTATTACCCAAATAATAATTTTGAAGGTGAACCAGTAGATTTCAAGATTGATAATAAACAAGTTTATTATAATGATAGACTTGTCATCGATCCAGAATGGCAAGAAGTCGATCTCACATATTTCTTTAACGAAACATTAGAAGAATATGATGATATGACATTCTATGTCGATTATTACTGTGAAGAAAATGGGGCAGTTGGTAGTTCTTTCTTCGTTCAATATCCTTCTGAAGAAGTGATTACGAGATGTGCGGTCATGGATGATTATGGCGATAAACAAAACATCAAAGTTCTTAAGATGTGGGAATCATTTAAATCAAACGCTCTTCCAGTGTGGGCGGTCGTGATTCTTATCGTCACCTTAAGCTTGATGGCAGTTGGCTTAACATATTACTTATTAAGCAAACATCTTAAAAAGAAACTTCGCATTAGAAGACAAAGTCAAAAATAACAATTAGGGCGTTATTAAACGCCTTTTTTGTGAAAATTATTTACTTATAAATAAAATACTCGTATAGTATTTAAGTTATGAAAACTAGAAACATTGCAATTATTGCCCACGTCGATCACGGCAAAACCACATTATTAGACCAATTATTAAAAAGCTCCGGTGCTTTTAGAGAAAACGAAGAAGTTGCGAATAGAGTGATGGACTCTAATGATATCGAAAGAGAAAGAGGAATCACCATCTTAGCGAAGACTACTTCCATTATTTATAAAGACACCAAGATTAATATCTTAGACACTCCAGGCCACGCGGATTTCGGTGGAGAAGTGGAAAGAATCATGAACATGGTGGACGGCTGCCTTCTTTTAGTTGATGCTTTTGAAGGCACGATGCCACAGACGAGATTCGTCCTTAAGAAAGCCCTACAAGCCCATGTCAAACCAATCGTTGTTATCAACAAAGTTGATAGAGCGAACATCAATATCAATCAAACATTAGATGAAGTATTAGATTTATTCATTGAGTTAGATGCCCCTGAAGAATATTTAGAATTTCCAGTCGTCTATACATCTGCTTTAAAAGGCACTAGTTCTTTATCCCCAAATCCTGCGGATCAAAATCCGGGTATGGATGCGGTTTTAGATATGATTTTAGAGCATATTCCAGAACCAGATGTCGATATCAATCAACCATTACAACTTCAAATCGCGTTATTAGACTATAACGATTTCGTCGGTCGTATCGGTATCGGAACGATTAAAAAAGGAACGATTAAAGTCGGTGATATGGTCACTGTTTCCCGCTTAGATGGCTCTACTAAAAACTTTAAAGTATTGAAATTATTTGGTTTCCAAGGAATTCATCGACTTGAAATCGAATCAGCTTCTGCTGGCGATATGGTGGCAGTGGCAGGTCTTACTGATATCAACGTCGGCGAAACGATCAATTTACCAAATCATTTAGACCCATTACCATTAATTAGACTTGATGAACCAACTTTACAGATGACATTTGCCACTAACTCATCTCCACTTTGTGGTAAAGAAGGTAAATTCTTAACTGCTCGTAAAATTGAAGAGAGATTATTTAGAGAAGTGCAAAGAGATGTTGCTTTAAGAGTACAAAGAGTGGTCAACACTGAATCTTGGATTGTTTCTGGTAGAGGTGAACTCCATCTTTCTATTTTAATAGAAAATATGAGAAGAGAAGGTTTTGAACTCGAAGTTGGTAAACCACAAGTCATCATCAAAGAAATAAACGGCGTTAAATGTGAACCATATGAAGATGTAATCATCGATGTCCCAGATGAATATGTTGGGGATGTGATGGTACAGATGGGGGATAGAGGAGCAGAACTCGTCCATATGGATGTACGAGAAGCGGTTACTATTCTTCGTTATGTCATCGCCTCTAGAGGTTTATTAGGCTTTGTCGGTAATTTCTTGACTTTAACTAAAGGCTTTGGAATATTATCCCATACATATAAAGAATATCGTCCTGTTGTTTCTACTGATCTAGGAGAAAGACAAATTGGTGTTTTGGTTGCGACTGAAAGTGGTAACGCTACTCCATATGCGATTGAACACGTCGAAGATAGAGGAACATTATTCATCGCTCCTGGTACTGAAGTATACGAAGGGATGATCGTGGGAGAACATCGCTACAACTTCGATTTAGCGGTCAACGTCGTTATGAAAAAGAACCTCACAAATGTGAGAAGTTCTAATAAAGATAATACAGTCGTGCTTAAGTCACCACGTAAGATGTCATTAGAAGCGTGTTTTGATTATATCAATTCTGATGAACTCGTGGAAATCACTCCATCGACATTCAGAATGAGAAAGAAAATATTAAATACTTCCGAAAGAAAGAAATATGATGCTCACCACAAAAATGGTGAAGAATAGCTAATATTGCTGTAAATATTCTTCGGGAGATAAGACTTTGTTATTTGCGTTAATAAAGTCTTTTTTATTTCTTGTGAGAATAAAATCAGCACCGACGTTAGTGGCGACAGCATCGATGACTGCATCTTCAAAATCGTTCATATTTGAACTAATTGCTGAATATATGCAGTTATCATCTACTTTTGCTAATCTAACCCATTTTAGTAAATCGATAACTAATTCTTTTGCTTTTTCTTTACTATGTAAACTTTTTGATAAATTATAATGAAAATCAGTGATTGAAGAACACGAAATATATAATCTTGCATATTGCGATATTGCAAGTTTTAATGCGTTTAAAGAATTCTCGATAAAGTCTTTTCTATTGGCGTAGATATCGATGAGAATATTCGTATCAACTAGTACAGTCATATTACTTACAAATCCTTTCGTCTCGCCATTTTTTAAGATCTTCATCAGTTATTTCTTTTCCCTCTGGATTTGCTTTTCCCACAATAGAATCTAACCATGCGAGTTTGGCTGCAATATCTTCGGGTGCTTTTAATACGGCGATAGTTTTGCCGTTTTTTGTGATTAAAATGTCTTCCTTTGAAGCGAGTTCGAGATACTTTCCGAGATTCTTTTTGAATTCTGTAGCAGTAATAGTCATTGGTTTATCCTTATCTGCTTTTATTATAGGATAAAGCGTACGATTTTCCAATAAATCGTGCGAAATTGTATGTGCCATAAAACACCTCCTATTTATATATACCCAAAAGGTCGCATTTTTTCGGGAAACATTTTTATATTTTTATAATTTTTTCAATATTTCCAAGTGAATAAATAATGCGACGTACTTCCATTATTAGTTCGTCTTCTTCTTTGACGATGTAGAAAACAGTGTAGTTACCTACGTATATACGATAATAAGGGCTTTCTCTTTGCTTTTTAGATTTATATGGTTCGTAGGCTTTTGGAAAATAGCTACGAGAAATAATTGCTTGCTCAACGTCGTCAATAAATGATTTTGCAGCAGATTCGTTTGTTAGAACATTATTGATGTAATTATATATGTCTTGAAGATCTTCAAAGAATAATGGTAGATATTGGATTTTGGTCATCTTTTATTAAAATGTCCAAAAACCTCTTCATGTGATAAACGTTTATCGGATTCGCTTGCTTGTTTTTCGGCTTCATCTAAAGCGTTTTCTATATTACTAGTAAGACGTTCATATTCTTGTATAGACATGACGACCATTGAGCCATATCCGTTTTTAGTTAAAATGACCGGTCCTTTATTTAAAACGGCATTTTCGATATCGGTAAATTTGTTTCTTAAATCTGAAATTGGTCTGATGTCTAACATAATATTTTAATTCCTTTAACTATCATAATATTATCATAACTATGCCAAATAACAATAAATGAAGTGGTTTTGGAATCTCCTCCTATTTATATATACCCAAAAAGTCGGATTTTTTCGGGAAATATTTTTAAAATTTTTTCGTTAAGACTAGTTTTTATCAAAGATAATTTGTATGATATCTATGTTCGATAAGAGAACCCATCATCTACTGATGTAGTAGCGAGTGCCGGTTGGTGAAAAGGGCATGACTAGGTAGATGGACGCCACTCTCTTGAAGCGATTAATACCCGCCGTTAATGCTGACGAGATAGCATAATTGAGTGTCAATAATTATATTATTGGAAATAGGATGGTATCGCGGCAAATGTCGTTCCTAACAAGAACGTTTTTTATTTTTTGGAGGAATCTTTATGCGTAAGATGACTAGTGAAGAAATCAGAAATACTTGGCTTAAGTTCTTTGAGTCTAAAGGACACCATATCGAACCAAGCGCCTCTTTGGTCCCAGTTAATGACCCAACATTGCTTTGGATCAATGCCGGTGTCGCCGCTCTTAAGAAATATTTTGATGGCAGTGAAATCCCAGTTTGTAGAAGAATCACAAATGCTCAGAAATCCATCAGAACTAATGATATTGAAAACGTGGGTGATGCCACTCACTTAACATTCTTTGAAATGTTAGGAAATTTCTCTATCGGTGATTATTTCCGTAAGGAAGTTATACCTTGGGCAGTGGAAATGCTTTTCTCCCCTGAGTGGTTCAACTTTCCAAAGGAAAGAATCTATGTCACATACCACCCAGATGATTTAGAAACGAAGAAATGTTGGATGGATGCTGGTATTGAAGAAAGTCATTTAATCACCAAAGAAGATAATTTCTGGGAAATTGGCGAAGGTCCATGTGGTCCAGATACAGAAGTCCATTTCGATAGAGGGGAAAAATATGACCCAGAACATATTGGGTTAAGACTACTTGAAGAAGATTTACCAAACTTCCGTTTCGTGGAGATATGGAATATCGTCTTCTCTCAGTTCAATAGTGAACCTGGTAAAAAGAGAAGTGAATACAAAGAACTTCCTAGCAAGAATATCGATACAGGCGCGGGCTTAGAAAGATTTGCAGTCGTCCTCCAAGAAACTGATACAGTTTATGAAACAGATTTATTCTGGCCAATCATCGAACATACCGAAAAGATATGTGGCAAGAAATATGATTATAACAATCGTGCCTTTAGAGTCATCGCTGACCATATGAGAACATGTACATTTGCTTTAAGCGATGGAGCGAATTTCTCTAACGAAGGCAGAGGATATGTTTTAAGAAGACTTCTTAGAAGAGCTTCTCGATATGGAAAAGTATTAGGTATTAATAAGCCTTTCTTATATGAACTTGTCGATACAGTTATCGAAATCATGAAAGGATATTATCCTTATTTATTATCTAAAGCTGATTTTGTAAAGAAATCGATTAAAGCGGAAGAAGAAAAGTTCTTAAGAACTTTAAATAATGGAGAAGAAATCCTCCTTAAAAAGATTGAAGGCAGTTCTTCTTTAAGCGGAGAAGATATGTTCCTTCTCTATGATACATTTGGATTCCCAAAAGAATTAACAATGGAAATCTGTGATGAACATCACGTGAGCTATGATATCGATAGATTCAACGAACTGATGAAAGAACAAAGACAAAGAGCAAGAGATGCTCGTGGCGATCTCCAGTCGATGAATAAACAGTCCAAAGATTTGATGGAATTCAAACTTAATAGTGAATTCACATATGATGATAATGATATAGAGGCGAAGGTCATCGGCTTATTCCTTAACGGCGAAAAAGTGGATGTCCTTACTGAAAGTGGAGAAATCATCTTTGATAAGACTAATTTCTATGCGGAAAGCGGTGGACAAATCGCCGATACAGGGGTCATTGAAAACGAATCGACTTCTTTAAAAGTAAACAATGTCTTAAAAGCTCCAAATAAACAGTACCTCCATTTTGTGGATGTCAGTTATGGTGAAGTTCATCTCGGCGATACATTTACTTTAAAAATCGATAAGAAGCGTCGTCAACTCATCATGCGTAACCATTCAAGCGTGCACCTTCTCCAAGCGGCTTTAACTGAGGTATTAGGTGATCAAATCGCCCAACACGGTAGTTATGTCTCCGATGAATATTCTCATTTCGACTTCAACCATATGGAAAAAGTCAAAGACGAACAACTTAAAGAAGTGGAAAGACTCGTCAATCAATATATCTCTGACGGTATAAAAGAAGAGACAAAAGTTCTTCCAATTGAAGAAGCGAAAAAACTCGGTGCGAAAGCCTTATTCAATGATAAATACGGCGATGTGGTAAGAGTAGTCACATTTGGTGAAGTCAGTAAAGAATTCTGTGGTGGCACGCATGTCTCTAATACGAGAGATATCGGTTTATTCGTCATTGAAAGCGAAGAAAGTGTCGCTAGTGGAGTGAGACGTATCACGGCGAGAACCTCAATTAAAGCTTATGAACTTCTTAAGAAAAGAGAAGCCCAACTCGCTTATGCGCGTGATTTATTAGGCGCTTCATCATTATTTGAAGTGAATACGAGATTAAAAGCATTATTAAATGAAAAGAACGCTTTAAAGAAAGAGCTTGAAATCGCAAAAGATAAACTCGCGAATGCATCCGCGAATAAACTCAATGAAGCCTTTGTTAATAAAGACGGCATCTATGTCTTAGCAGAATATATTAAAGGTGCTTCTAGAGAAGCCTTAGTTTCTATGGCCGATAAACTAAAAGTAATTCATGAAGATTACGTCATCGTTTTAATCGGTGAAAATAACCTACCAATTTTAGCGATGGTCGGCGGCAATGCGAAAGGTAAATACCACGCGGGTAAACTTGTAAAAGAAATTAGTTCCATCTTAGGCGGCTCTGGTGGTGGTAGAGATGAATTCGCCAATGGCGCTGGTAAAGATCCTAGCAAGATTGAGCAGGCTTTAAAGGCTGTTAAATAATATGGAAAAAGCGATTGGATTAGATTTAGGAAAAAAGACTTTGGGCATCGCGACAAGTGACGCTTTGGGCTTTGCCCATCCTTTAGAAACATTCCGTTTTCCCGCCTTTCAATTTGAACTCGCGGTTAATAGAGTTAATGAAGTGAGTAAAGAAAAAGGAATTACTAACATCGCTTTGGGGTATCCTCTTCACCTTAACGGCAAACCTTCTGAGATGAGTGAAAACGTTCTTAATTTCAAAAAGATGCTCGAGGAATCTAACCCTAACTTTAAGATAGAATTAATCGATGAAAGATTAACCTCTGTCCAGGCGAATAACACATTGTCATTTTTAGATGTCAGCCATCAAAAAAGAAAAGATAATGTCGATGCTTTAGCGGCCCAAGAAATCTTAGAATCATATATCCGTAGTAAACAGTATAAATAAGGAGGTAATAATTATGGCAGAAATCAAAGAAAATCAAATCGTCATCACCGATGATAACGGTGAAGAGCTCGTCATGGAAATCTTATTCACTTACGAAAACGAAGAAAGAAATAAAAAATACGTCTTCTTCTATGACCCAAATGATGAAGAAAACGTTTTAGCGATGTCTTATGACGAAGAGACTGGTGAACTTTTTGAAATTGAAGATGATGAAGAATATGAAGAAGTAGAAGAAGTCTTCAACGCATATAATGAAGATCCAGAAATTCAGAATCTAAAAGAAAATTAATAATATATTAATAAACCAAATATCGCGGCGATCACAATTAATAAGATGGGATTGACCGCTTTTTTGTTGACCTTTTTATAGATGAACATCCCACTTCCTAATATTAGGAATAAGGCGAAGGCTTTTCTATCGAAGTTAAATTCACTAGTAAGGGAGTTGCCGTTAAAGAACATCAATTTGATGAACAGCATAATAGTTGTAGACAATATCAAAGATATCGCTACTGGGATAATGCCGTTAAGACCGCCTTTTACATATTTGTTTTTAAGAAGTTTATTTAAAATCATCGCGACGATGATAATGATGATTAAACTTGGGAGAATCACTCCGATAGTCGCGCATATCGAACCGAATATTCCCCCGACATGACTACCGATAAAAGTAGAGATGTTAATGGCAAATGGACCAGGAGTAGATTCGCTTATGGCGATGAAATTAGTTAAAGCGTCTTCAGTTATCCATCCTTTAGAGATGACCATATTTTGGATGAGAGGGATCATCGCATATCCGCCCCCAAAAGTGAATAATCCGATTAAGAAGAAAGTGTAGAAGAGTTCAAAGAATATCATTGTTTCTCTCCTTTCACTTTGACGGTGATAACACCTACTAACGCGCCGATTAAAATGAGACCGATGCTGATAAATGGAATAGAGATATTAAATATCGATAAAGTGACCATCGTAATTAATGAAATGATAAAAACGATTAATGAAATAGGGGTTTTATCGACATTTTTAAATAATTTAATAACAGCGTTTAATAAAAGTAAAATAACTGCAACTTTTATGCCTTTAAACATCGCAATTACCCATGACCAGGTCATAAATTGGTCATAGATTAACGAAATTAAATAGATGACGACAAAGCTTGGGATCGCTAATCCAAGAGTCGCGAGTATCGCTCCCCAGATGCCAGCTTGTTTATATCCAACATATGTGGCAGTGTTCACCGCGACAGGACCAGGAGTAGATTCAGCGATGCCAATGATTTCTAGCATTTCGGTATCGCTGACCCATTTTCTTTTTTCAACAGCCTCTTTATGGATGAGAGGAATCATCGCATAACCGCCTCCAAAAGTAAATAAACCAATCTTCGCGAAAGTGAGCATTAATAATAGGCAGCTTTTTAATTCATTCATCCTTGTTATTTTACATAATATATGGTGTTTTGTCATATCATATATGATAAAGTTACTTTATTAATGGAGCAAAAATATGGAAAAGAAGATCGATATTTTAAAAGAAAAACTGAAATTAATCAGAAAATATAACCACGCTATTGGAATCATGTATTTTGATTTTGAAACAATTGTCCCTGTTAAAGCAAGGGAAGAAGAAGCCGATGTTTTAGATTATTTCTCTAATGAATTATTCAAATTATCTCATAACAAAGAAATGGATGAACTCGTCATTGATCTATATAACCACAAAGAAAAGCTTGATGATGAACTCGATAAAAAGCTTGTTGAATACCTTTATGAATCATATGAAAAGAACAAGAATATCACTCCTGAATTCGATTTGAAGATGTCGAATATCTTTTCCCGTTCTTATAACACTTGGCTAGAAGCGAAAGAAAAGAAAGATTATAAAATCTTTATGCCAGTCTTTAAAGACGTTATTGATATTTCTAAACAAGCGATTGAACTTAGAGATAACCGCTTACCAAACATCTACGATGAAATGCTAAGCGACTGTGAAAAAGGTCTTATTCAAGAAGATTTAGATCCATTCTTCAACGAACTTAAGGAAGGATTATTAGAACTACTTTCTAAAATCAAAGCTTCTAAACATGTCATTAGAGATGATTTCCTCTCTAGAAATGTTCCGATTTATAAGCAAGAAGCATTTTCTAAATATTTATTAGAACTAAATGGTTATGATTTTTCTAAAGGTGTGCTTTCTACTACAGAGCATCCATTTACTTCTAACGTTGCCCGTAATGATGCGAGAGTGACCACTCATTATTATGAAGATATGTTTTTATCTAATATCTTCTCTATCATTCATGAAGGTGGTCACGCGATATTCATGCAAAATGAAAGAGATATCGACCATGACCATTTCATCAACGATCACATCACTAACGGGATGCATGAATCGGTTTCCCGTTTCTATGAGAATATTGTTGGAAGAAGTAAAGAATATATTCATCTCATCTATCCAAAACTCATTGAAACATTTGAAGAATTCAAAGATGTCAGTGAAGAAGAATTATATGAAGCTGTCAATATTGTTAAACCTTCCTTAATAAGAACAGAAGCAGATGAGGTGACATACGGCTTACATATCATCGTTAGATATGAAATGGAAAAGCTCATCGTTAATAATAAGATATCAATCGAAGAGATTCCTCATAAATGGAATGAACTTTATAAACAGTATTTAGGGGTTGATGTTCCTAATGATAGTGAAGGTGTTCTTCAAGATGTGCACTGGACAAGTGGGTTTGGCTATTTCCCGAGTTATGCGATTGGAAATTGCTACAACGCAATGTATCTAAATAGGTTAAAAAATGAACTCAATTTTGAAGAGTTAATTTTAAGAGGAGATTTCGCTTCTATCAATAAATGGATGAAGGAAAATGTCTTCGTTCATGCAAATGTATTAACCCCAAAAGAGTGGATTAAAGAACTGACTGGTGAGTCGCTTTCTCCAAAAGCATTTTTAGCGTATTTAAACGAGAAATATTCCAAGATTTATCGCTTTTAAGTTTCTTTTTTACTAAAAAAAGAGAAATCATTAGGCAATAGGAAATAATATTGTTATAATAACAATCGCAAAAAGAGGTATTAACCATGGCAGATAAAACTAAATTAACAAAAGAAGGTAAAGCAAAACTTGAAGCTGAACTCCGTCATTTAATCGATATCGATAGAGAAGAAGTCAAAGCTCAATTAAAAGAAGCACGTGCGCAAGGCGACTTATCTGAAAACGCTGACTACGATGCTGCAAGAGCAAGACAAGCAGAAGTTGAAGGCCGCATTACTGAGATTGAAAATATCTTAGCGAACGCGGAAATCATCGAAGAAAAGAAAGGTGATTCCAAGAAAGTCGGTTTAGGTTCCACAGTGGAAGTTGAATATCTTGAAATCGGCAAGAAAGGAACATACACAATTGTCGGTTCCGTTGAGTCTGATCCATTCCAAGGTAAGATCTCTAATGACTGTCCCCTCGGATCAGCCTTAATTGGCAAAAAAGAAGGTGACATCATAGATGTCAAAGGCAATAAGCCATATCAAGTGAAGATTATAAAATTAACAAAATAAAAAATTTTTTCCCGAAAATTTCCGATTTTTGCCCTCTTATATATTAGGAGGGTTTTATTTTATGTTTAAAATCATCATCGGTGTAGTCGTGGTGGCAGTCATCGCGATTACCGTCTTCATGGTCATCGATCCAAACATCAATTTGGTGAGGACTAATGATACGTCAAATACCACAAGTATGGACATAATGAACGATGCGAGCAATTCATTATCGACAGCCTCTTTTGTGGTAAGCATTGAGGGAGAAGTCTCTAAAGAAGGAAGCTATGGATTCGATGAACTTCCAACGATGGGAGAGCTCATTGAAGCCGCAGGAGGATTAACAACTGCCGCGGATGAACGTTGCTATTTTGAAGATGTGGAATTAGAAAATGGTAAGACATATTTCATCTCATCAAAATATGAATCCGGCAATATCTGTTCTTTAGTGGAACTTAAAAAGGTCAATATCAATACCAGTAACTCCGAACAGCTTTTAGCCGTCAGCGGTTTTACTACAAGCGTCGCTAATAGCATCATCTCTTATCGCGGAGAGAAAGGTCAATTCAACACGATTGAAGATTTGCTTAACGTATACGGCATTGGTAATGCGACATACCGCAAAGTAAGAAGTTACGTCTATCTTCACGAGTGATCTATCTATTTGCCTTCATCGCTTTAATAATCGGATTATATTTCCGTTATCACCTCATCATATGTATTGTCCTATCAATATCTATTCTTTTGCTCGCTTTATTTAAAAATAGAAAGAAAATACATCTATTAATATGCATATCTTCTTTAGGATTAGGAATTGGGATGAGCTATATCTCTTTTAACTATGACCAAAATGCTTATGATGGGGTGGTGATGGAGGTAAAAGATAATTATTATATTCTTTCTAGTAAATTTGAAAGGCTATATATCTATCAGAAGAATCACCATAAAGAAGTGGGGGATATCATCCATATTGAAGGAAAGAAAGAAGAACTATATTTCTATAAATTAGAAAGCGGATTTGATTTTAAAGATTATCTAAATAAAAAAGGCGTTAACTACGAATTTAAGGTTAGTAAAGAACAATATATCTTCTCTAATCCGTTAAGGTTTAAAGCATATCAAGACAAGGTATTATCATATTTTAATGAAGACACTAGAGGGATAGTGGGCTCAATATTATTCGCGAGAAATGAAGATTTTACTAGCAAAGATAACCTCGATAGTTTGCATTTAAATAGGTTAATCAATGCGAGTGGAATATATTATGCGATGTATCTCTCATTCTTCACTTTCTTATTTTCATTTTTCTTTAAGAAGCGGTGGGCGAAATTATTAGGTTTAGTCTTACTAACTCCATATGTCATCTCTTTATTCCCAAGATTTTCAATATTGAGATTTTATGTACTCGCTATATTTAGATATATCAATGATAATCATTTGAAAAAGAAGGTTAGTTTTCTTACTTACTATCCTCTATTTGGTATCGCTTTTATATTAATAGATTATCACCTCGTTTATAGCGATTCATTTATCTTAGGATTTTCTATACCAATATTAGTACAGTTTATCTCGCATTCTTTTTCTATTAATCACTTCATTAAGAAGAGAATATTGGTCTATATTTTAGTTTTGATATTCTTCATTCCTTTTGATATCAAATTCCATCATGAATTATATCCTTTATCATATCCAATGCAGATATTATTAACTCCTTTATTTACGTTATTTGGAATAAACGGAATACTCGCTAGTTATGGGTTACCGATATACCCATTTATTGAACTGATTGCAAGAATAATAACAAGCATTTCTTCAATATTAGTGAAAATGAAATTTGCGATTTATTTACCAGCGATGAATGAATATATCTCACTAATTTATTACAGTTTATATTTTATTAGTTGTTACTACGTTTCAATCCATTATCGCTTGATCTATAAGTATCTAATACTAATGATATCAACATTTTCCTTATGTTATATTGCCCCGATTAATAACGGATTAAGCGATAGTGTCACTTTCATAAATGTAGGTCAAGGAGACTGCTGTTTGATTACCCATAAATATACGAGTGTTCTCATCGATACAGGTGGCTCTATATATACCGATATTGGTAAAGAATGTTTGATCCCTTATTTTAAGTCGCGAAGAATATATGATATCGATTTAGTGATAACTACCCACGATGATTATGACCATATGGGTGCATTAGCCTCATTAAAAGAGAACTTTGTCGTGAAAGATTATATTAAAGAGGCGAGCAAGTTCCCTTTTAACTATAACGGAATTAGTTTTACTAATTATAATAATTATTATTCTTCTACGAATGATGACAATGATAAGTCATTAGTAATCGGCTTCAATTTATTTAACACTGACTTTTTAATAATGGGAGACGCGCCAATTAAAGTAGAAAAGGAAATGATTAAGAATTATAAATCTATTCCCTGTGACATTCTAAAAGCCGGACATCACGGCAGCAACACATCAACATGTGATGAATTCGTGAAATTTGTTTCTCCTAAAGAGGCAATTATCTCCGTCGGGAGAAATTATTACGGTCATCCACATAAATCGGTTTTGGATATTTTAAAAAAGAATAATGTGAAAATTAGATCAACTTTGTTAGAAGGAAGCATTACATATTCTTCATTAGCTTTTCCTAACTAACAATCATATAGATTGACTGTTATGTTGTTTATGCTACAATTTAGATAAACCTATGCAAAACACAGAGAAATGCATAGAAAAGTTAAAATATAAATTATGCTAAAAACAAGAGAACAATGCATCAAAGAATATGGAAGCGATTATCTAATTAATCAAAAAATCGCTAAAGGAGAGCTTTATCGAATTGATAGAGGAGTATTTTCGGACGATATAAATGTTCCTGAAGTTGCATTGCTTTCTTTTAAATATCAAAATGCAGTCATTACTTTAGAAACCGCTTTATATATTTATGGTCTTTCTGATGAGATACCAGATTATTGCTATATGGCAACAAAAAGAGAGAGCGCTCCGATTATCGATAAGCGTATTAAACAAATATTTGTGCCTAAAAACATTCTCGATTTAGGCAAAGTAGAACATATGTATAAAGGCTATAAGATTTTCATCTATTCAAAAGAAAGATTGTTAATTGAATTAATCAGATATAAAAACAAATTGCCTTTTAATTACTATAAAGAGAATATTAGAAATTATCGTAAAATATTGCCGCAGTTAAACATTGAACTAATAAATCAATACGCAGAGGCTGTGCCAAAAAGCGATAGAATTATCAACACTCTGCGTATGGAGGTTTTTTAATGACAAATATTCAAGCGATGATATCGCAATATACAAAAATAGGATATAGCGAGTTATTAGCGGAATCGAAAGTTTGTCAAGATATTATATTGAAAGCAATATCAAAAAGCGTTTTTAGCAAAAATGTTACTATCAAAGGTGGTGTTGTAATGCAAAGTATTACAAACGACGTTCGTCGTGCTACTAGAGATATTGATTTTGATTTTATCAAATACCCTATAAACCATGAATCCATTAGAGATTTCTTTGAAAAACTCAACTGTCTTGATGGAATTACAATCCGAATAGTGGGAGACATAGAAGAGTTATCTGAGCAAGAATATCGTGGAAAAAGAGCATGGGTTATCGTTAAAGATAACACAGGGAATAGCATAAAAACCAAAGTTGATATTGGGGTACATAAAAATATTCAAATTGAGCAACAAGAATATTGCTTTAATATATATCATGATGAAGAGAAGATTTCCTTATTCGCTAATACCAAGGAACAAATATTTACTGAGAAACTAAGAGCACTATTAAAATTTGGTATTTTTTCAGGTCGATTAAAAGATGTTTTTGATATGTATTACTTATCAAACGATATCAGTCTTTCAAAACTTAATATATGTATAAAAACATATATTCTTGAAGATGAAACAATGTTGGAAAATGATATTGGTGACATTCTGCTTAGATTATCAAAAATATTCCATAACCCCTTCTTTTTAAAGAATATTAAAAAAGACACAAAATCTAATTGGAATGATGTAGATCCTAAAGAAGCATTTGATGCAATTACTAAGTGTATTAGTAGATTGAAGCAGTAATTCTTATAAACATTATCCTTTTGCTCTATAATTTATTCATGAGCAAAGAAAAGATTATATTCATCTGCCACGGCAGTATTTGCCGTTCTCCAATGGCGCATTTCATATTTTTAAATGAGATTAATAAAAGGGGATTAGCTGATAAATATGATGTCTCTTCTTTTGCAGTGTCTTATGAAGAAGAAGGTAATGATATCGATTACCGCGCGAAAGCACAGCTTGATAAGAATCATATTCCATACGCCTATCATCCCGCGAAAAGAATACAGCTAAAAGATTATAAAGAGGCTAGTCGCATCTATGTGATGGATAATAGCAATATCTATATTCTTAAAAGAATATTTCCTAATGAGGACCATAATAAGATTCATTTATTAAATGAGCCATATGAAATTTCAGATCCATGGTACACGCATGATTTCGATTTAGCATTTAAAGAAATTAAAGAAAGCATTGTTAAATTAATAGAAGGTAATAAATTATGAACGAGAAAGACAAGATGTTAAAAGGTATGCTTTATGATAGTTCTGATCCAGAACTTGTCGCTTTGAGAAATAAGTGCCATAAATTATGCCAAGAATATAACTGCTTAGAGGAAACTAATAAAAGAAGAAAAGAGATTTTAAAAGAATTTGGTTTTGATGAAAGCATTTATCTTCAAGGCCCAATCTATTTCGATTATGGGTGTTTTACAAAGATTGGGAAAAATACATATGCTAATTTCAATTTGACAATACTCGATGTCTGCCCAGTTAATATCGGTCATGATGTCTTTATTGGAACAGGAGTGAGCTTAGTTACCCCTCTTCATCCAATGCGTTACAAAGAGAGAAATATCTATTTCGATAAAGAGAAAAATCGCTTATTAAACAAAGAATACGGCGCGCCTATCACCATTGGTGATAACTGCTGGATTTGCTCTAATGTTACTGTTGTTGGAGGAGTAAAAATCGGTTCTGGTTCCGTAATTGGGGCAGGTTCAGTTGTCACTCACGATATCCCATCTAATGTCCTCGCTGCTGGAAATCCCTGTAAGGTAATTAGAGAAATCGATAACGAAGAAAGAGAAATAATTAAAGAAATGAACAATTAGTTTATTTATAATAATAAAGATATGTTATACCTCGCTTATGGAAGTCAGTCGGCTACTCTTCGTAACCGCATCAAGAAAATCTGTAAAGAAGCAATAGGGGAAATCGATGACATGAATTACGTCCGTTTCACCTATAATGATACTGGTATTTTTGAAGTGCTTGATGAATGTAGTTATATTCCATTAGGGTATGAGAAAAAAGTCGTGGTCTATGAAGATTTTTCCTTATTAGGAAAAGTGGATAAGAAAGCCAAAGATTCCGACGCTTATAAAGCGCTTATCAATTATTTAAAATCACCAAATGAAGATACGATTCTCATCCTCGCTTTATATGAAGATAAAATCGATGAAAAAGGCGAGATATTTAAGATCATCAAAGATTATAGCGATAAAAGCATTATCACTTACCCAATTCCAAATGAAATTGAATGGAAAGATATCGTCGCTAGATATTTTAAAGAGAAACTCAATGTTGTTATCGATAGAGATGCGTTAATCGAATTTGCTAACCGCACATATAGAGATGTTGGTCTACTTCAAAATAACGCGAAGAAATTAGCCTTATATACCGACCATATCACTCATCAAGATGTTATAAAAATGGTGGAACGTCCTCTTGAAGAAAACGTTTTCCAAATCTTTAACGCTTTATTAGAAGGAAAAAATGGAGCAGCTTTACGCATCTACCGCGATTTAAGAGTGAAAGCGATTGAACCAGTTAGTTTAATTACCACCCTAGCAAATCAGCTTCGCACCTTCTCTATGGTTTCTTATCTAGTGAGAAATAATTACACGGTTAAAGCGATAAGTGAAGAACTTAATATCAATGAAATACGCGCGAAAATTCTTTCTCGACAAGTCTATAATATGAAAGAAAACGCGATTAAAAGAACTTTTGACGAATTATATAATTTAGATTTCCAAATCAAAAGCGGCCAAGTAGACCGCTTCTATGCTTTTGAATTATTCTTAGCAAATTTTAAAGTACGATAATAATTATTCTAATGAGTTAAGCAATTTCGCAACTGTGCTCTTTTGTCTGGCGGCAGTATTCGCGTGTTGAATACCATCGGAAACACTCTTGTCGATTAAAGAATAAGCTTTGAGAGAAGCTTCTTTTGCTTTAGCGGCATCTTTCGCTTCGACTGCTAATCTGACCTTTTTGATTTCGGATCTGATAGCACTCTTGGCGGATTTGTTTCTAAGACGTGCTTTTTCGTTTGTTTTGTTGCGTTTGATTTGACTTTTAATATTTGCCATTTTTCTACCTCTTTTTTAAGCGTCGCTTGTTATATTACCATAAATGAAACATAATGCAAATAATATTTACATTAGTCTTTATGCTTTTTGCTCTTTAAAGCATCAATTTCTTCAACGAAGTCGAGAACACAAGTGAGTTTGCCATATTTATTTTCTGGAATATTCACTTTGAATTTCTCATTAACTTTTTGAATGAGTTCGACATAGTTCATCGAATCGCCACCTAAGTCGTTGATCCAATGCGCGTCGTTTTCAATTTTAAATAATGGAAGAATGAGGACTTCGGAGAAAATCGCTCTTACGTCGTCGAGATATTTATCTAAAACTTCTTGTGGAATCTTTTTAGAAATCTTCTTTTGCATGTTACCATCTAATGAGATGTAGTCTTTACTACCCGCTTCAATGGCTTTCTTGACTTGATAACGTTTAACTTTCATAGAGTTAGCAAGTGGAAGTTTGTTACGCGCGAAATATAGTTCATCGATCTTGACACCGTGCGGTAAATCTTCTTCGATTTTCTTAACCTTTTCTTTTAAGGCTTTAATCTCATCTTCTTTGATGTGATTATCAACTTCTAAAACGAGGACAATCGCTTCATCAGTGGAACCTTCTTTTTGTTTACCAAAGATACAAATCTTATTGACTCTATCGAGGTTTTGGAAATAAATTTCCAATTCATCAGGGAAGATGTTTTCCCCATTCGCATTGACGATGACGTCTTTCATACGACCTCTGATATAGTATCTACCAGCGGCGTCAACTTCCGCGATATCGCCGGTATGGAAATAACCTTCACTATCGATAGAAGATTTAGACTCTTTACCGCCGATAATTTCTCTGATATGAACAGCTTTACTTCTCACAAGAAGTTCACCTTTACCAGTGCCAGAATCATCAGGATTAATCTTATATTCCACTCCGTGAAGTGGTTTACCAATAGAGCATTTTAATCTTTCGTCGACGTTTGGTGAAAGTTCAACGGAAGTAACACCGATTTCAGTCATGCCATATCCGTTATATAGGTTATAGCCTAAGCCATTGATGATGGTGGCTGTATGGTTATTGAGATAACCGCCTCCAGAAATGCAGTATCTAACATGGCTACCAAGCAAATTCTTTTGGACTTTCTTCATAGCGATTCTGCTCGCTGCAAACCCCGCTTCATCTTTAGATAATTTACCAGTATGGAAACCGATCATCTTATCCATGAGCTGTTGTTTCTTTGGATCCATCATCGCTTTCTTTCTTTCTAAAGCAGTGGTGATGCCATCCCAGAAAAGTGGGACAGAGAAGACGTGAGTCACTTTGCTCTTCGCGCATAAGGATAATAAATCTTTGCTGCTATTAGAGGCTGGGAAGACTAAAGTCTTGCCATAGAATGTAAACCATAAGAAGACAGCGACGAAACCAAAGATGTGATGAAGTGGAATCATCGCGAGGATTTTGAGCTTACCGAGTTTCTTTGGATACATCAAATCGATAGTGGAATCACCCATTTCTAATGATTCAGCGATTTGGTTGACGAGGTTTTCCCCGTTATAGACCATGAGCTTAACGTCTCCAGTCGTACCACTGGAACAGAAGATCACTTCATTCTCCCAAGTTGGAGTGAAGGAATAGTTATGATTTTCTTCGACGATATCATAGATTGAAAGTTTCGTCGTGTTATATAAATACATATCGTCTGTTACGATAGCGATAGCATTAGTTTGTTTTAAAAGGTTTTCCGTGCCTTCTTTACTAGTTTTGGCATCGATTAATAGTGGTTTATATCCTGACATGAGGATTGCCCAGAACATTTCACACCATCTTGGGCAGTTGGCCACTTTTAAAGCGATGACGCGATTTTTTGGCTGTTGATATAATAAGGAAGAAATCGCACTGGCGAATTCATAGCAGTGCTTACGATATTTAGAATAACGATAATGTCTGATTTTACCGTTATCATTAGTGTATTCCATCGCGACAGAGTGCAAATTCTTTTTCATCGAATAGTTAAAAATATCTTCCATCTTTAAAGATGTTTTTAATAAATCGTTCGCACTTGAGAGATATTCTTTCGCGAGTTTATGTTTTTTCTCGATATTCATTTTTTCTTCTTGCTCCTTATTTCCGTTAATTCTTGTTCGATGACCGCAAGCTGTCTTTCGAGCTCCTCAACCTCGTCTTTCGGTGGGATTTCTTGATCTTTTTCTTGCTCTTCTTTTTGAGCTTCTACTAACGAGACGCGATATCGCTTTAGAATTTTGTCGTTTTCTAAACTATATAATTTGACGTCGATGACATTTTTGCCTAGGTCGAGAACCATATAAGTTGAACCAAATTCACTACGTGGATAAGAGATAGAACCAGGATTGATAAAAGCAACCCCTTTTCTTTTCACGCATTCAGGAACGTGGGTATGACCATATATGAACACTTTGACAGCGAAGTCATCAAGTTTCTTTGTTGATACTTCTTTTTTATGACGCATAAGAATATTACCAAATGGAGTAGGAATTAATAATTCCTCTTGCATATCAAAAGAATAGTCACAGTTACCTCTCACACTGCGGAAAGGATAAATGCCTCTTGGATGAGATTCTGAATCTCCCGCGTGGAGATATAAATCGATATTTGGCCACTTGGCGATTAATTCATCAAGGGCTTCATTATTACCATGGCTATCAGATACTAGTAAAATTCTCATATCATAATAATGATAAAAGAAAAAAGTACATATTTTCAATTATTGATTTAAATAGTGATGATTTTTTATGCTTATTTTTGTAAAATAACTACGATGAATGACGTTAAACAAATAAAAATCTTATTTATGGGCACTCCTATAATCGCTGCTTCCGTACTTGAGAAGCTCATTTTATGTGGTTATAACATCGTGGGAGTTATCTCTCAACCTGATCGTCCTGTGGGAAGAAAGAAGTTATTGCTTCCAACACCTACTAAAGAAGTTGCCCTTAAATATAATATCCCTTGCTATCAAGTGGAAAAGATTAGAAAAGACTACGATTTTATTAAAGAAATTAATCCTGATTTGATATTGACTCTCGCATATGGTCAAATCGTTCCAAAAGGAGTGTTAGATATCCCTAAATATGGTTGTTTGAACCTTCATGGTTCACTTTTACCTAAATATCGCGGGGCCGCGCCTATTCAATATGCGCTCATTAATAACGATCAAATCACTGGCATGTCCTTAATGGAAATGAATGAAAGAATGGATGAAGGAAAGGTCTATGCCTCTAATATCATCGATATTTTAGAAGAAGATAACTCTACATCTTTGTTTATTAAGATGGGGGAAGCAGCCTTTGAACTCGTCAACGATTGTTTAGCTAAATATATTAACGGCGAACTTCCTGGAGAAGAGCAAGACCCTGCTCTAGTGAGTTATGCTCCTCCAATCAGTAAAGAAGAAGAGAAACTGAATCTTAATGATTCAATCGATAGAATATACGGTTATATTCGCGCGTTAAGCGATGAACCAGGTGGTTATCTATATTTAGATAATGAACCGATTAAGATTTTTAAAGCTAAGATTTATTCTCGCGAAGTAAAAGCGGAAGTGGGAAAGATTATCCAAATCGATAAAAACGGCATCCTTCTTCAGTGTAAAGACGGCATCCTTTTCTTAGAAGAACTGCAAAGACAAGGGAAAAAGAAAATGGGCTATAAAGATTTTGCAAATGGCAATATGGCCCTTAAAGATAGAATTCTCCGATGAAATTATCCCTCAGCGTTCATCAATTAGTGGATTTCTTATTACGAGAAGGCGATATCGATTCTCGTATTTTTTCTCGTGCGACGATGAGTGAGGGAACAGAAGTTCATTCTCGTTATCAAGCCGCTCAATCAAGCGCGTATCTTTCAGAATATCCTTTAAAAACCACACTAGTGGTTGAAGATGTGGAAGTCACTATTGAAGGACGCGCTGATGGCATTATTAAAAATGGACCAGAAGATTATACTATCGATGAAATCAAATCTACTGTTATTCCTTTAGAAGAATTTTATGAAGGGAATAAGGGATGGCATTTAGGACAGGCGAAAGTCTATGGATATATGTTTTTAAAAGAACAGCATTTTTCTTCTATTGGGATTCGCCTAACATATATCAAACAAGGGGAAGAAAGCGAAAAGAAAATTTATGATTTCTCCTATTCCTACTTAGAACTTGAACAATTCGTCATCGATTTAGTCAGTGAATATTTAGAATTTAATAGATTAATTGTCTCTTTAAGAGAGAGAAGAAATGCTTATTTAAAAGATTTATCTTTTCCATTTGAAAAAACGCGAAAAGGACAACAAAGATTATCAAAATATAGTTATGGAATCGCGATTAAAGGTGGGAAATTGTTCGTGGAAGCTCCAACGGGGATTGGGAAAACGGTTTCAACATTATTCCCATATGTCAAAGCTCTTAATGTCGATGATGAAGGAAAAATATTCTATTTAACCGCGAAGAATTCTGGTAAAGAAGCAGCAATGAAATGCATGGATATTATCAATGATAATAAAGGGAATATATCCTATTTAAACATCACCGCGAAAGAAAAGATTTGTTTATGCAAAGGTAAAGCCTGTAATCCCGATGAATGTCCATATACGAAAGGGTATTATTCTAAGATTGCTAACGTCATCAAATATTCTTTAATTACTTATCATAAATTCGATTATCGGACGATATTAAATATCGCAGAAGAATTCGTCGTTTGTCCTTTTGAACTCGAACTCGACTTATCCAACTATATCGATGTTATCATCTGTGACTATAACTATATCTTTGACCCTATATCCTATTTAAAAAGATATATGGATGAAGAAAGAAGTCATTATCTATTATTAATCGATGAAGCGCATAACTTAGTCGATAGATCGCGTAGCATGTATAGCGAATCGTTAAAAGAAGAAGATTTTAACAAAGTTAAAAAATCGCTTAGAAAGAAACCTTTGAAGCGATTAAAAGCTAATTTTGCAAAACTTTCTAAGCGTTTCAACACATTGAAAAGCGAATATAAAAATGAATATAACATCATCGACGAGATTGATGATATGACTTACCGCATCTTAAATCGCTTTTTAGATATCATGAACGAAATCAATAAGGCGGAGAGTAAAGAGATTACTCCGGAACTACAAGATTTCTTCTTTAATGTTTCACGTTTTTTAAAAATCTATGATCTAGCAAATGATGCTTTCCTTTTCTATATAGAAAATATCAACGATAAACTGACGATTAACATCTCTTGTTTAGATGCTTCTAAATTCTTAAAAGGTATTGCTAATTCAGTAAAAGCGGTGACATATTTCTCTGCGACTTTATCTCCAATTGATTATTATGTACAAACTTTAGGAGGAGAAAGACATTTAGAACCAGTCTTATTCCTTCCTTCCCCGTTCCCAAAAGAGAATCTTAAGATTTATATCTGTCCAAAAGTCTCAGTGAAATATAAAAATAGAGAACAAACATATCAATCTGTCAGCGATTATTTAAAAACTTTTATCGATGGAAAAGTTGGCAACTACTTGATTTATTTACCGAGCTATGAATATCTTGATAACCTTAAAAAGGTTATGAATATGCCTCTTAACTATGATTGTTATTATCAAAGTAGAGAGATGAATGAGCTTGAAAAAGAAGAATTTTTGTCCCATTTCGTCGATAATCCTAGTAAGACAACTGTGGGCTTTGCTGTTTTAGGGGGAGCATTTGGAGAAGGTATTGACTTAGTGAGCGATAGATTAATTGGCGTGGGAATAGTGGGTATCGGCATGCCGCGTATCAACTTCTTATCCGATAATATTAAAGAATATTATAGTAAAAACGATTTAGATGGATATAACTATGCATATGTTTATCCAGGAATGAATAAAGTGATGCAGGCGATTGGTAGAGTTATCAGAGATGAAAAAGACCGTGGAGCGGTCATCCTCATCGATGAAAGATACGGCTTAAATGAATATCGCGATTTGTTCAGAAAAGAGTGGAATGAATACGAGATGATTTTCTCTTCTAATGAATTAAAACAATCTTTACAAGATTTCTATGAAGAAAAATGATATAAAATAATAGTTAATTATGGAAATCAAACAAAATAAAATACGAAATTTCTCCATCATTGCCCATATCGATCACGGCAAATCTACTTTAGCTGACCGCATTTTAGAAAGAACAGGAGTAGTGACCGCTAGAGAGATGAAAGACCAAATTCTCGACTCTATGGAACTAGAGAGAGAAAGAGGAATTACCATCAAACTCAACTCGGTAACATTATCCTACAAGGCTAAAGATGGTGAAGAGTATATTTTCAATTTGATAGACACTCCTGGGCACGTCGACTTCTCTTATGAAGTATCGCGTTCATTAGCGGCATGCGAAGGAGCGATTTTAGTAGTGGATGCTTCTCAAGGTGTGGAAGCCCAAACTTTAGCAAACTGCTATTTAGCTGTCGATAACGACTTAGAGATTCTCCCAGTTATCAACAAAGTTGATTTACCAAGTGCAGAGCCAGAAAGAGTGAAAGCGGAAATCGAAAAGCGTATCGGTGTTCCCGCGGATAATTCCTTACTAGTCTCTGCAAAGACTGGCTTAGGGATTGATGAACTATTAGAAGCAATCGTGAAATATATTCCTGCGCCAAGTGGAGATGTTAATGCCCCTTTAAAGGCTTTAATCTTTGATTCATATTACGATTCATATCGTGGAGTAGTGATGCTCGTTCGTATCAAAGAAGGTAAAATCAACGTTGGCGATAAAATCTCTTTGATGCAAGCGAATAAACAGTACGTCGTTACTGAACTCGGCATTAGAACGATACAAGAAATCCCTGTTAAAGAATTAACAACTGGACAAGTTGGTTATATATGCGCACAGATAAAGGACATCAAAGATGTGCGTCCTGGTGATACGGTGACTCACACCGATGAGCCATGCAAAGAAGCTCTTCCTGGATATCGATTGATAAACCCGATGGTCTACTGTGGGCTTTATCCCGTTGATAGCGATGATTATAACGATTTAAAAGATGCGTTAGAAAAACTATGTTTAAACGACGCTTCCCTTCAATACCAAGCTGAGACTAGCCAAGCCCTTGGTTTTGGCTTTAGATGCGGCTTTTTGGGCCTTTTACATATGGATATCATCCAAGAAAGAATTGAAAGAGAGTTTGGACTTGGATTAATTCTTACCGCCCCAAGCGTCATCTATCATGTCAATTTAACAGATGGGACGACTGTCAATATCGATAACCCATCTAAACTTCCAGATGCGACGCGTATTTCTTCTATTGAAGAACCGTATGTGAAAGCGGAGATTATGACTCCTAAAGAATATGTCGGCGCGATCATGCAGCTATGCCAAGAAAGAAGAGGCATTTATCTCGATTTAGAATATTTTGATGATACGAGAATGATTCTTCGTTATGAACTGCCGTTAAGCGAAATTGTTTATAATTTCTTTGATAGACTAAAGAGCTGCACGAAAGGTTATGCTTCTTTCGATTATGACTTCTCTGATTATAAGGTTAGCCAACTTCAAAAACTTGATATCCTTTTAAACGGACAAGTCGTGGATGCCCTTAGTTCAATTGTTTATAAACCAGATGCATACCACAGAGGATTAGGAATAATTCGTAGAATTAAAGAAGTGATACCACGTCAACAATTCGAAATCCCAATTCAAGCCGCGATTGGTAACAAAGTCATCGCGAGAGTAGATGTTAAAGCCGTTCGTAAAGATGTCTTAGCGAAGTGCTATGGCGGTGATATCTCTCGTAAGAAAAAGCTCTTAGAGAAGCAAAAGGAAGGCAAGAAGCGTATGAAGAAAGTCGGATCAGTAGAAGTTCCACAAGAAGCATTCATGTCAGTCCTCTCTATAGAAGATACAGAAGATTAGTATAAAATTAGTAATTTTTTAGTAAATAATTGTTTTAAACAATCTTTTGATATAAACTGAAAAAGAGGTGATTATATGGCAATAAGTGATTTAACTGCTCGTTTCACAGACGAAAAATATGCGTCTAAAAGCGAAGTGATGAAAGAACTCGGCACTTCCTTAGTCGACAATATCTGGTCCAATATCTTGGCATATCGTCGTAGCAAATATATTAAGACGACTTTAAAATGCCTCGATTCTAGCGATTTGGTCTTATATAAAGGAACAGGAATTGAAAATCTCGTTTCTTCGTTTGAAGAAAAGCTTTCTCATTATATTTCCGAATGCGAATTATTCAGCGATGATGAAAGATTATTTGAACAGTTTAAGATCAACTGCAATGCGAATGTCATCTCCTATTTATCAAGTTTCCATAAACAAGAGAAAAGTGAAGCTTTATCACGTGGGCTCGTTCAAGGAACATTAAAACCCAATAATGATATCGATATGTTCCTTCTTAGATATAAGAATGCTTTGGATAACTTGAATAATGATGATATCAACGAAGAATTCATCCTCAGGCTCCATAATCTCGTCTCTGGTCGTAATGATGGATATCGTCGTAACGATGATAATTCTTTGACTAACCGCGTTTTAATCGATAGATTATATAGCTCCGCAAAAGCGAGTTATATTCCGCTTTTCATCAATCAACTTATTAATTTTATTAATAACAGTGAACTCCCATTCGTTTATAAAGGGATTATCGCTTGCTATTATCTCAATTTGATTAAACCATTTAGCGATTATAATGAAGAAGTTTCTTTACTATTATTAAAAGCGATTTTGATGAATGAAGGAGTTGGCCCACTTATTAAAATCGTTCCTTTAGAGAAGGTGCTTAACCGCCCAAGTGACGAACTTAGCAAAATGCTAAATGACTCTCAAAGATATTCAGATGTCACTTATTTCTTATATCATTCCATCCATTCTTTCTCGCTTGCCTGCGAAGAGATCAGCGATTATCTCGCTTTATTTAAGGGCAGCGTGATGAGAGAAGAATCATATCAAGAAGATGAGGTTCTTCAAGATGATCTTCTCCATGAGGAAAAGGTTGAAACTATTGAACTCGTCCCAGAAGAAAAGGTTGTTGAAACTCCGAAAGTTGAAGAAGTTAAACCTGTTGAGCCAGTGGTTAAAAAGGAAAAGAAAGTTAAGCCTGTCAATGAAGAGTTGCAACCTACATTTACTGGAATAGCAATAAATGTGGTCACTCCCGAACTCGATGAAAACGAGGCGAAAAAACTTGAGAAACAACTCTTAGAAACTGACCCCTTATTACGTAAAGGGGAGGCGAAATTCTATGCGCGCCACTGCGTGCTTGGAAGAAACTATACAATCCAACAATTTAAGAAAACTAATAACTGTGCGTATGAAACTGCTAGAACTGGAATGGATCATCTAGTAGAATTAGGTTATTATCGTAAAGGCGCGATTAAGAACAAATTCATCTACACGCCGATCCCAAGGAGGTAATTATTATGATATTCGCGAGCTATGCTGGACAAGCATTCATGATTCTTGGAATCATTTTAGGCGTGATGGTGGTCATCGCTTTAACAGCCTTTATTATCTATCGCATTTCTCATCCAAAATTAAAACAAGATGATAAACCAGAAGAATCTCAGATTGTCGATGAGGAACTTAACCGTATCTTAAAACCAATCGATGATGACGAAGTAGCGAAAGAAGTTGAACAATATCAAGACAAGGATGAATAAACCTCTTTCTTTATATATTCATATTCCATTCTGCGAACATATCTGTTCTTACTGCGATTTTCCTAAATTGCAGTATTTTTCTACTTTTTCAAATATCTATTTGAAGAGATTAAAGGAAGAACTTGATTCTTATCATATTAATCATCCTTTAAAGACTATCTATGTAGGTGGTGGCACTCCAAGTGCGTTGCCACTTGATGAACTTAAAACATTATTAGAAATGATTAAACCATATTCAAAAGATGTCAAAGAATATACTTTTGAAGCTAATCCTGAATCATTATCTTTAGATAAAATCAAACTACTAAAATCATTTGGGGTGAACCGCATTTCTTTAGGAGTAGAGTCCACCCAAGAGAAATATTTAAAGCTGATGAACCGTCATCATTCATTTTTTGATGTTAGGAAAGTCATCAATGATTTAATCGATGAAGGAATAAATAATATCAATGTCGATTTAATCCTTGGCCTACCAAATATGAAAATAAGCGATTTAAAGGCTGATTTAGACAATATTATCACTCTTCCGATAAAACATATTAGCTGCTATTCTTTGACTGTTTCTCCCCATACTGCTTTTTATATAAATGGAGTTAGCCCACAAGAAGATGATTTGATGCGAGAATATTATGATTTTGTTCATTATTATCTTTTAGATAAAGGTTTTATCCATTACGAAGTATCAAACTGGGCAAAAGAAGGATATATGAGTGAGCACAATCTCACTTACTGGAAAAATGAACAATATTATGGAGTGGGCTTAGGCGCTTCTGGATATATCGGTAATATCAGATATACGAATACGAGAAGTATTAATAAATATAATTACGGCGATTTAGATAGAAACGAGGAAGTCGTGGACATCGCTTCTTTAAAAACATATATGCTGATGACTAATTTAAGAACGATATTGGGTCTTGATTTAGCTAAGTATCGCACTTTGTTTAATGAAGATTTGCTTGCTATTAAAGGGAAAGAGATTGCTGAATTAATCGGGAATAAATTAATTGAAATCAATAATTATAAAATCATTCCGACTTATCACGGGATGATGGTATTAGACCAAATAATCCTCGCATTACTATAAAAAAAAGAACCCTTACGGGTTCTTCGAAAGGGGACTGCAAATTAGTCAATATTGATGTAATGTGGTTCTTGTTTAACTGGCTCAGCCTTTTTAATAGTGAGAGTTAGAACACCTTTATCAAGCTTTGCGGCAATATCTTCATATTTGACTTCTTCGCCGACATAATAGCTTCTACCGAATGAACCATATTTTCTTTCTCTATAGATGTATTTCTTCTCTTCGTCAGTTTCTTCTTCAAAAGAAGCTTCAACTTTGAGATAGCCATCTTCTAATGAGAGTTTGATATGATCTTTTTCGACATTAGGAAGATTAATCTTCATTTCATAACGGTCATTATATTCGATGATATCGGTATCCATCGTATGTGGATACTGTTTTTTATCGCTAGAAAGGAAGAAGTCGAATAATGGATTGAATGTTGTAATTGAGTTTTTCATAAGTAATACCTCCGATTGTATTTAGCACTCATTACGTTTGATTGCTAACAACTATATTGTATCACCTATTAGCACTCTGTCAAGTAGTTTGCTAAAAATATTTAATACAAAGTATTAATGGTTAAAAATTACTAAAAAATATTAAAAAAATATAAGAAAAAGAAACATTTTAGCGAAGAATTCTAGCAAATTTCATTCGCTACGATTATCGTAATTAACATATGCTATCCCTACATGGGCCCCCTTGCTCTTGGGGCGATTATAAGGTATTATGATATTGTAGATGGGGATCCTCTCCTAACGAGGATCTTTTTTATTACCCATAAACAACAGAAGGATGACCAGGATGATCAAGGACGTCACGACAGAATAATCCATCGCAAGAATTACTCTCCTTTCTATACCTAGACCAAAAGCAAGGGAGTGAGGAATTTCTCATTTAAAGAAACCCCCTTACTATATATAGACGCGAAAAATGCGATTTTTTCGGATTTTATTTTCCGCAATTTTTACAAACGAAAAGAAAAGACCCAAAGGGTCTTAAGAAATTTTGGTTAGCGACTTATTTCACTAATTCGATGACGGTCGCGCCGTATTCGCTAGAGATGTTAACGGTGATGCTACCATTTTTCATCGTATATGTCTCTCCGCTGATGAGATCTTTATAAGTGCCGTTAGCTAAATTAGAGATTGATAAAGTGGCTCTGCCGCTTCCGTTTACGTTGATGATAGTGGCGCCATATCCGTTATCCCCATGACGCGCGACATAGGCGAGAGAATCGCTTGAACCGACAGTATCATTATTGCTCCCCATATCATTTTTTAATTTATTAACAGAGGAGATAAGTTTATTCTTATAGCTATCGCTTTGTGGTTGGCTATTATTGAGTTTAGAACTCCAATTTGGACGGCAGAAGTATAAGCCTCTTGCGCCTTTTCTAGAAGCCACTAAAGCATAAGCTTTATCAACATCTTTTTGGTTGGCATCACGCGATATTCCACCGTATTCAGGAGTGTTCATATATGTATCGTGTGATTCTCCCCATAAAACTAGTTTATCTGGAGATATGTTAGTTTCATAGTGGGAATTACCTGCCCCATTTGAGTTACCGCTTCTGACTGCAGAAAGGATATTATTGCCGGTTCTGTTATCGGTAATCGCATCTAAGATATTCGTATAATAATCAAATGGAACCCCTGCGCAGTTATCGAGGATTTCTCCATACATATATAACTTCTTATCATATGTTTCTTTCGCGTATGTGTAGGCATGAGTAGCTGTGTTAGTCCAGAAATCACTCTTGATATTACTATCATCATAAGGTGTTTCGATATGCTTAGCGGCGTCAAATCTAAAGCCATCAACGCCGTAATCAACTAAGGATTTTAAATATTTATAGACTGTATCTTGGACAATCTTATTACCAGTGTTTAATTCTGGGTATCCACCTAAACGGTAATGGGTCACATCATAACGATTATTCCAGTTCGAACATTGGTTAACTGTACGGATAGTTTCGTTCTTATTATTTTTAATCGCAGTTTCGGCAACACCATAGTCGAGTTCGTTGCCGTTTCCGCCCATATGGTTAGCGACGACATCGACGATGATTTTGAGATTGAGCTTATGAGCAGCTGCAGTTAATGATTTCAAATCATTACTAGTGCCTAAATATGTGTTGTCATTAGGAACATCAAAGGACCATGGTTGATATAGTCTCCACCAGTTAGAAGTATCCCAGTCACCATTATATTCTTTTGGTCTTTGGAGTGGCGAAGTTTGAATGGCGGTATATCCCGCCTTAGATATTTCACTTAAATTATTCTTAATAGTGTTCAAATTCCAGTCAAAAGCGTGGAAGATATTTCCGTATTCGTTATTGCTTGGAGCTGGAGATGGTGGATCATATTGGCTACTGCTAGATTCGCCTCCACCTGGATGGAGGTCTGGCATCGTGTCATTCTTTTGTAAAGAATCGTTATAGTACCAGTAGGCACCGATACCATTGATTGACATGCCGGAATGGCTCGTTTGTTGACCTTTATCGCCAGTATTTAAGATGATTGAGAAATTCGTATATGATTTATTAAAATCATAGGAAAGCCAATCTTCGTCATAACTGGTAAGAGCTATGCCTGGCCATTGACCGATGATAGGTTGGTTATCACTTCCCCAAGCATAGATATGATCGTATATAACGAGGTTCGTGTCTTTGCTGACGAAGACTTTGACGTGATCGAGATCTTTAAAATTTGGAAGGGATGATTGACCGCTTCTTGATTCTTGAGATGTAGATTCACCTTTTGATGAATCGGGGTTTGATTGATTAGAACTAGATGAGGATGTCGTACAAGAAAATAGTAACGACGAGACACTAGTCATTAAAAATAATAGCTTCTGTGTTTTCATAGTTATATGTTAGCACCTTTAATCTTTTTTAAAAGAGTAACTATATGAAAAACTGACCTCTTATATAAATCCTTATAATATTATTATTTATGGATATTTAGCACTTTTTGCTTGACAGTGCTAACGAACTGCCTATAATGTAATTAGCACTTGGGTAAGAAAAGTGCCAAAGGGGGATCGGATATGCTTAATAGAAGTGATACGATACTAAAGTATATTGTGGAATATTTTATCAAACATGCTCAACCTGTGGGATCTCATACCCTCATTGAAGAATATCATTTGAATTATTCTTCTGCGACAATCCGTAATGAAATGTACGCGCTTGAAAAGATGGGCTATATTGAAAAACCACACACTTCAAGCGGACGTGTTCCATCCACTAAAGGATATAAATATTACTGTGAACACCTACGCGATAAAAGCGTCTCTGATGAACTCAAGAATCAACTTCAAACAGTTCTCAATAAGAAGATTCAATCCGTTGAAGAAGTATTAAAAGAGAGCTGTGAGATTCTCTCCCACATGACTTCATTAGTCTCGGTGGTGATGGGACCAGATGAAAAGAGTGAGAAACTCGCCTCTGTCCAAATGGTGAAAATCTCTGATAAATCCTTAACAGCGATCTTTGTCACCGATAAAGGCTATGTGGAAAACAAAACATTCATCGTTCCTGATAACATTGATACCGATGAAGTGGTCAACTGTGTCAAACTCTTAAATGAGAGACTCGTTGGCACCCCAGTTGGTGAACTCGTCGATAAGATTGAAATCTTAAAACCGATATTATCCGACTATGTCGTCAGTCATGACTTAATCTACCAAGCTTTGCTTGAAACATTCATGCGTTTTGCTTCAGATCGTCTCTCATTATATGGAGAAGGAGAGTTATTCTCCCATCCAGAATTCAAAAACGATACTGAAAAGCTCATGAAAGTGATGAAGATGCTCAATAATGCTTCCGTCTTTAAAGAAGTGGAAAAGGGTTGTGAAGAGAGCAAAGAACCATTATTCAAAATCGGTGAAGATGTCGGTGATCCAGATGTTGGAGTGGTCTCCACGAAAATCAACCTAGGTAATGGTGAAACAAGCATCTGCTTAGTGGGACCGAAAAGAATGGACTACGACGAAGCGCTTAGCGCCCTTGAATATCTCCAGGAATTATTAGACAAATACTTCCAGGGTGAAGATAGTGATGAAGATAAAGGAGGCCATAATGATGCGTGATGAAATCAAAATTGAAGATGAAGAATTAAACGAAGAAGAAATAAAAGATAAAGGCGAAAAGAAAGCCAAAAAGAAATTAGATGAGGTTTTAGAAAAACTTGCTAAAGCAAATGCGGATGTCGAACATTGGAAAAACGAGTATTACCGCGCTTATGCAGATACCAAAAACCTCAGAAACAAGCTTGAAAAAGATTATAAAGAATCTGTCAAATATCGTGTTGAAGGGTTCGTCGATGAACTATTACCGATATTAGATAGCTTCGAAAGCGTTCTTAAACAAGAAGTGGAAGATCCAAATTTAAAGAATTACTTAATTGGCTTCCAGTATGTCTATAAAAACCTTCTTGCGGTACTTGAAAACGAAGGAGTGAAAACCTTCATTCCAAAAGTCGATGATAAATTCGATGCCTCCACAATGGACGCTATTGATACTATTGAAGGGGAAAAAGAAAATATCATCACGAAAGTATACGCGAGTGGATATAAACTGCATGACCACCTCATCCGTCCGGCAAGAGTGCAGGTCAGCGTGATTAAGAAAGAAGAAAAAGAAAATAAGCCGGAAGAAAATCTCGATGCATAAAATAATAAGGAGGATATAAATTATGGCAAAAGAAATTATTATTGGAATCGACTTAGGTACAACTAACTCTGTTGTTTCCTATTTACAAGCAGATGGAACTGTTAAAGTTATTCCTAATCCAGAAGGAACAATGACTACTCCATCAGTGGTTGCCTTTAAGGCAAATGGTGAAGAAATCGTCGGTAACGCGGCGAAAAGACAAGCGGTCACTAATCCAGACACTGTCTCTTCTATTAAAAGAAAAATGGGCAGTGCTGAAAAAGTCCACATCAACTGCGTTAACAAAGATTTCACTCCACAAGAAATCAGTGCAAAAGTTCTCGCATATATGAAAAAATATGCCGAAGATAACATCGGTCACAAAGTGAGCAAAGCCGTTATCACTGTCCCAGCTTACTTCAACGATGCGCAAAGACAAGCGACTAAAGATGCTGGTCAAATCGCCGGTCTTGATGTCGTCCGTATCATCAACGAACCAACAGCTGCGGCTTTAGCCTATGGCTTAGAACAAGATAAGAGTGAAAAAGTCTTAGTCTTCGACCTTGGTGGTGGCACATTCGATGTCTCCATCCTCGATATCGGGGACGGTACATTCGAAGTTATCTCCACAGCTGGTGATAACAAACTCGGTGGTGATGACTGGGATGCTGTTGTTGCAGACTGGATCAAAGCCCAAATCAAAATCAACAATAACGTGGATATCACAGATAAAGCATCCTTACAAAGAATTAAGGAAGCTGCTGAAAAAGCGAAGATTGAATTATCATCTTCTCTTGAAACAGTCATCTCCTTACCATTCATTAGCATGACTGCTGCTGGACCAGTTAACTTTGAAACAACTCTTACAAGAGCGAAATTCCAACAATTAACTCTCCATCTCTTAAAGAGATGTGAAGAACCAGTGAGACGTGCATTAAGCGATGCGAAGATGTCCGCAAGTGAACTCAACCAAGTCTTGTTAATCGGTGGTTCTATCCGTATGCCAGCGGTGCAAGACCTCGTCAAGCAATTAACTGGTAAGACTCCAAACCTCTCTGTTAACCCAGATGAAGCGGTCTCTATCGGTGCGGCTTATCAAGGTGGTGTCGTCTCTGGTGATGTTAAAGATGTCGTCCTTCTCGACGTTACTCCATTAACATTAGGTATTGAAACTTTAGGTGGTGTGATGACTCCACTTATCGAAAGAAATACAACTATCCCAACGACGAAGAGCCAAATCTTCTCTACAGCTGCGGATAATCAACCTGCTGTTGATATCATGGTCTACCAAGGTGAAAGACCAATGGCTCACGATAACAAACTCTTAGGTCACTTCCAATTAACTGGTATTAAACCAGCGAGACGTGGCGAACCAAGAATCGAAGTCACATTCGAAATCGACGTTAACGGTATCGTTAAAGTTACTGCGAAAGACTTAGACACTCAAAAGAGTCAAGATATCACCATCTCTGGTAGCAACGGTCTTTCTAAAGAAGATATCGATAGAATGGTGAGAGAAGCAGAAGAAAACGCGGAAGCTGATAAGAAGCGTAAAGAAGAGACTGAAGTCAAAAACAAAGCTGAAAGCTTAATCAATGATATCGACCTCGCTTTACAAGAAAAAGGTGAAGGCATGGATCCTGCTCAAAAAGAACAAACTCAAAAGCTCAGAGATGAACTCAAAACAGCTTTAGATAATAACGATATCGAAACTTTAAAGAATCGTTTGAACGAACTTGAACAAGCTGCAGCATTTATGGCTCAACAACAAGGCGCTAACCCAGGTGCTGGCGCGGGTGCTAACCCAGGTACAGGTTCTACAGGCGGTAACGATGATGTTGTCGATGCCGAAGTTGTCGATGATAACAAAGCCTAATCATTATTAATATTAATAAAGGGGGCTTATTGCCCCTTTTAGAGCATTATAGAAAGGAGCATTTATGGCCGAAAAAAGAGATTATTATGAATCTTTGGGGATTAAGAAAAACGCGACTAAGGATGAGATCAAATCTGCATACCGTAAATTAGCAAAACAATATCACCCAGATAATAAAGAAACCGGCAACGCCGACAAATTTAAAGAAATACAAGAAGCCTATGATGTTCTTTATGACGACAAGAAAAGAAGCTTGTACGATCAATTTGGTCACGCAGCCTTTGAACAAGGTGCTGGCGGAGGAGCGGGCGGTAACCCATTTGGTGGTGGCTTTGGCGGCTTCCAAGATATGGGAGATATCAATCTAGGTGATATCTTCGGCCAATTCTTCGGTGGTGGTGCGCGTAGTAGAGCAAGAGCTTCTACAGGACCGATTAGAGGTCGCGACTTAGCGATGCAAGTGCAAGTGGAGTTCATGGATGCAATCAATGGTAAAGTTGTACCAGTAACTATTAACCACGATGAAACTTGTGAAGCATGTCATGGCAGTGGAGCGAAATCTCCAGATGCGATTAAGACTTGTCCAACTTGTCACGGTTCAGGACGAGTGATTAGACAGCATCAATCCTTATTCGGAGTGATGCAAGAAGAAACCGCCTGTCCACAGTGCGGTGGCGCGGGAAAAATAATTACCGATAAATGTCCATCCTGTGGTGGCAAGGGTTATAACCGTAAAAAGAAGACCATCAATCTCAATATTCGTCCAGGTATCAATACTGGTCAACAGCTCCGTCAACCAGGATATGGTGAAGCGGGACAAAGAGGTGGCCAACCTGGCGATATGTACTTTGAAATATATGTTAAACCGCATCCATATTTCAAACGTGAAGGCAATGATATCCATATTGAAATCCCTCTTGATTTCGTCGATGCGATTCTCGGTACGACGATTGATATTCCAACTGTTTATGGCGATAAATCCTTAGCGATTCCTGCTGGTACTCAGCCAAATCAGATCTTAAGAATGAAGGGACACGGTGTTAAAGATTTTAGAACCGGTAAACCTGGTGATCAATACGTCCATTTGAATATCAAAATGCCGACAAGTGTCACTCGCGATCAAAAGCGAATTCTTGAAGAATATAAGAACACATCGAATGCGAATGACTCATTCTTCGCAAAATTCATGAAAAACTTCAAAAAATAAGACCCTCAAGGGTCTTTTCTTTTATTTGTAAAAATTGCGGAAAATAAAATCCGAAAATTTTCACTTTTTCCCCTCTTATATATTAGGAGGGTTTTTATGTTTTATGTCTTACAAGATGATAATTACGACTGTGGTTTTGCCTGTCTTAAGAGCCTTTTAGCGAGCTTAAATCACGACCATAATTATCTATATCTACCAAATCCGAAGGTAGAAAAAGAAGCGTATTCCTTTTATGAACTTATGGAATATGCGGAGAAACTTGGATTCACTTTGTCTTCCTATTTCGTCAAAGATAAAGAGAATCTATCTTTAGCTAAAAATGAACCGATCATGGTCAGCGCATTTAAAGAAGGGAAAGTTCATATGCTTCTTCTATATAAGGTGAATAAGAAGTATGTCTATTATCTCGATCCCGCAGTTGGCAAAAAGAAGATGAAGAAAGATATATTCATTTCTTTATGGGATGGGAAGGTTTTAAAAATTGATGATTTTAAAAAGAAAAAATGCCCATTTAAAAAGAAGAATTTATTAACAAATTTTGAAGAATTTATGATGGATTTTTTAGAGATTATTGCCTGTCTATCTTTGACCGCGGGATTATTCTTCATCAACGAGAAATATCCATTTTATCTATCGATCATTTTGTTTGCCTGTTTTGGAATACTTGAGATTCTTCTTCGCAGTTACTGCTTAAGAGTTTATAAGAAGATTGATGACCGCATCTATAATTCTTCCTCTTTAAAGGTAAAAGAGGGGAAGATGAAAGAATTTTATACGACTTTAGAAAACAATAAGCGTTATGAAGTGGGGATTAATCTCGATAGCATCTATGCGGTGATGTCGATTATCGTCGTGAGCATCTTCATCTATATCACTGGTGGTTATTCCTTATATTATTTATTATTCGGATTATTATTTGCCTTTATTGAAGTAGTGTTCATCAATCCATATTTAAAAAGGAAGAATATCGAGATTATGGAACTCGAATCGCGCATCGGGGAAGATGATTTAGGCTTGATTAGATTAGCCCATGTAAAAGCATATAAATATGGAAGAATAACTTTGTTATATCGTTATACGTGTTTCGGGATGACATTATTAGGTATCGTTCTCATCATGGCTCTATCGGGGGTGATATCAATTCCATATATCATCTTCTATTTATGCATCAATCTCTTCTTTTATAAGAATATGGTCTCTTTGTTATCGATTGATGAAAAGATTAAGAAACATCGACAAAGCATCGTTCATCAAATTAATTTAGTCGACATGTAGGCTTTATCTATGATAAAATTTCTTTTATGGAAATCGACTTCAATAGTGAATATCAAGAACTAACTAATTATGAAGAAATCTATACAGATATCGCTAATAAAGCAATAAAGCATTTATCTTTAGATTTTGATCCGATTATTTCTGTCTCTATTGTCGATGAAGAAATGATTCATCAAATCAATAATGAATATCGTCATATCGATAGAGTAACAGACGTCATCAGCTTTGCTTTTAACGATGGGGAAGACCGCGAGAAGCTCTATCATAGCCATCAAATGGTCGTCTTAGGTGATATTTATATCTGCTTTCCCCAAGCGGAAAGACAAGCATCAGAATATGGGCACGGGATTGATCGAGAGATGAAATTCTTATTCGTTCACGGCTTACTTCACTTGCTCGGTTATGACCATATGAAAAAGGAAGATGAGGAAATCATGTTTCCTCTTCAAGAGGAGATTTTAGCGTTATGAAATCAGGCTTTGTTTCAATATTAGGGAAATCAAACGTCGGTAAATCGACATTATTAAATGCGATTCTTCATCAAAAAATCTCAATCGTCACTGATAAACAACAAACGACCCGTAATGCGATTAAGGGAATATATAACGACGACGATAGCCAAATCGTCTTTATAGACACGCCTGGCATTCATAAAGCGAGACAAAAACTCGGTGAAGAGATGAATAATATGGCGCTTAATAGCATCAATGATTCCGAAGTAGTGGTCATCGTCATCGATGCCTCACACGATATTGATGATGAAGTTAAAAAGATTTATCAAAGAGTCAACAAGAAACATATTCCGATTGTTACAGTTATCAATAAAATTGATTTGATTAAAATTGATAGGTCGCTCAAACTCAAAGAAGAGATTGCTTCTATTAACGACGGACCAATTATTGAAATGGTCGCGAAAGAAGGATTTAATGTCGAGGAACTAATCAAAACGATTAAAGGTATCCTTCCCGAAGGACCACAGTATTATGACAAGGATACGGTGAGCGATATCGATGTCATCTTCCAAATCAAAGAAATCATCAGAGAAAAAGCACTTAATATATTAAAAGATGAAGTCCCACATTCTTTAGCAATCTATATGAAAGAGATCAATTGGGATGAAAATCCTTTACCGATTTATGCGGATATCATCGTTGAAAAAGATTCTCAAAAAGGGATTGTTATCGGTAAAAACGGTCAACGGCTTAAGAATATCGGTCAAAAAGCCCGTCAACCTATTGAAGCTTTGCTTCATAAGCACGTTTTCCTCTCTTTAACGGTGAAAGTGAACGAGGATTGGCGAAACAAAGACTCCTTATTATCAACTTTAGGATATAAAACTAAAAAAGAATAAAAATGAAATTAATCATTACAAGTATCGTTGCATACAAAGAAAAAGATGCCCTAGTAAGCGGCATCAGTGAAGATGGATTATATACTTTTCGCGTCCCAGGATTATATTCCCCGAAGAGTAAATTTGCTTCCATCAATAATCCACTTACAGTCATCGAACCGGTTTTAAGCGAGAGCAAGACCACTAAGCATTACACCCTTAGTGAAGCTAGTCTACTTTTCTCCCCGATGTCGGGACAACTCGATTTCAATTACGTGAGCGGCATCTCCATATTGTTACAAGCCACTAATAAACTCATCGAGGATGAAGAGAGATATCTTCTCTATCATGATTTATTCAATGCTTTATTAGCTTTAAAGAATAAAATCAATCCATATTTAATCGCTTTAAAATATTTAATCGCCTTAATGAATCTCACTGGATACGAACTCAACGTTAATAGTTGCATTAGGTGTGGTGGGAAAAAAGATATCGTCGCTTTCTCCTTTTTAGAAGGGGGATTCATCTGTAAGAACTGCTTTACTAATGAAGATAAAAATGACCTCGAAGTTAGCGAGATGAAATTATTAAGAAACGTCTATATTCACGACGGATATGATTTTAATAACGACAAATACGATCAAAAAGTCATCATCTCTTTACTTAAAAAGATTAATATCTTTATCTATGATGCATTAGGATATCAAATCAAAGATATAAATAATTTATAATAACACTGATAATAGGTTGACACGCATTGTTCTTTAATATATTTTATATTAGAACGTTTTTTGAGGTACACTTATGAAAGAATTTACATACGAACAAATTACAACGCATTTAATAACCTCTGGTTATTATTACCAAGGCAGCGAAATATATGGTGGTTTATCTAATACCTGGGACTACGGTCCTCTTGGTAGTGAAATCAAGATGAACATCAGAAAATTATGGTGGCAAAAATTCGTCCAAGAATCTCCTACTAATGTTGGTATTGATGCGGCGATATTGATGAACCCAAAAGTGTGGGAAGCTACCGGTCACGTCAAAACATTTAATGATCCACTTATCGACTGCAAACACTGTCATCAACGCTTTAGAGCGGATCAACTCATCGAAAGCGAATTCCCAGATGTCAATGTCAATAAGATGACTAACGCCGAAATGATGGACTTCATCAAAGAGCATCAAGTCAAATGTCCAAACTGTGGGCAAACAAATTTCACTGATATCCGTCAATTCAATATGATGTTTAAAACTCATATCGGTGTCACTGAAGATAGCAAATCTGAAGTCTATCTTAGACCAGAAACCGCTCAAGGTGTCTTCGTGAACTTTAAAAACGTCATGAGAACGACTAGACACAAACTTCCAATCGGTATTTGTAATGTTGGTAAAGCCTTCCGTAATGAAATCACTCCTGGCAATATGACATTTAGAACTAGAGAATTCGAACAAATGGAAATGGAATTCTTCTGTAAACCAGGCGAAGACCTCAAATGGCATTCTTATTGGAAACAGTACTGTTTAGATTTCATCAAACTATTAGGAATCACTCCAAATAAACTTAGATATAGAGACCATGAAAAAGAAGAATTAGCATTCTATTCTAATGCGACTACTGATATCGAATATCTCTTCCCATTTGGTTGGGGTGAAATCTGGGGTATCGCGGATAGAACTGATTATGACCTCAAACGTCATATGGAACATTCTTTCCAATCCTTAGAATATTTAGATCCAGAAACTAATGAAAAATACGTCCCATACTGCATTGAACCTTCTGTTGGTTTAGATAGATTAGTGCTAATGACATTATGCGATGCTTATGATGAAGAAGTGGTCAATGAGAACGATACTCGTATCGTTATGCATTTAGCGAAATCCATCGCTCCATATAAGGCTGCGATTTTCCCACTTAGCAAGAAGTTAGAAGAAAAAGCTAAAGAAGTATTTGCTTTATTAAGCAAAGAGATGATGGTGGTCTATGACGACACAGGCTCCATCGGTAAAAGATATCGTCGTCAAGATGCGATTGGTACTCCTTTCTGTGTCACCATTGATTTCGACACGGAAAACGATGAGTCCGTCACCATTAGAGAAAGAGATTCGATGCAGCAAGTGCGTCTTCCAATCTCTGAACTCGTCAATTATTTAAAACAACAAATTAAAGGATAATATGGCAGTAGATCCAGATTTACTCGAACAAGTCAAAAAACACGCGGATATTGTAAAGGTCATCTCTTCATATCAAGCGTTAGAAGGAAAAGGCAAAGACTTCGTTGGTCTATGTCCTTTTCATGACGACTCTCATCCTTCAATGTCGGTATCACCTTCTCGTCGCATTTTTAAATGCTTCGTCTGTGGAACTGGCGGAGATGCGGTTTCTTATGTTAGAAAAAGAGAAAATATCTCTTTATTTGAAGCGATGAAGAAAGTCTCTGACTTATCTGGATATTCTGACCCAAGATTAGAAGAAAAACAATTTGTTAAACCTGTCGATGAATTAAAAGCGAAAAGATTGAAATGCTTAGCGGATTTAACTTTATATTACCAATATGCTTTAACTAGCGTTGAAGGTAAAGTTGGCTATGAATATCTCTCTAATCAAAGACATCTCGATGATGCGATGATTAAGAAATATCAACTAGGGTACGCTCTTAAAGAGGGCAAAAATACAATTGCTTATCTCCAGTCTAAAGGTCACTCATTAAAAACGATTGAAGAAGTGGGGATTGCAACTATCTCTAACGGTACATATTACGATAAAAATAGCGGTAGAGTGATTTTCCCGTTATGCGATAAAGACGGGAATGTCATCGCTTATTCTGCTCGTGCATTAGGAGAAAGCGACGCGAAATATATCAACACTCAAGAGACAGTCTTATTCCATAAGAGCAATGTTTTATATAACTATCATATCGCTAAGCAAAAAGCCCATATCGATGGTTTCGTCTATGTCTTAGAAGGATTTATGGATGTCTTTGCTTTAGCAAGAATCGGAATTGATTCAGCAGTCGCGATTATGGGAACGGCTTTAACAGAAGAACATATCAAATTATTAAGACAGCTCAATGTCGAAGTGAGATTATGTTTAGACGGTGATGTTCCAGGACAAATGAATGCGATGAAAGCTTCGAAATCATTAGAACAAGCTGGTATCAATTTCTCGATTGTCGATAATCAAAATAATCCCCGTGACCCTGATGAAATACTAAATGAAGATGGACCGAATGCTTTAAGAAGTTATTTAAATAATCTCATCTCCCGTAATGATTTTGCTTTAAATTATTTCTTGAACACTAATCCCCTTAAAAATAGTCAGCAAAAGCGTTCCTTAGTCCAACAGTTCATCCCCATTTTAGCGAAGATGAATAATGTCCTTGAATACGATACATATTGTCGTAAGTTATCGACGATTACTGGTTATGATGTTGAATCGATTAAAAAGCTCGTCGGTGAATATCGTCGTGGGGGAACGATGACTTCTAAAAAGGTGGTCGAATATTCTCCAGAGAAAAGAATACTCAAGAAACTAGAACTCGCTGAAAGAGAAGTTTTATATCAAATGACGGGAAATAAAAACGCAATTATTTTCTATGAAAATAATATAGATGGATTCTTCGATGATACATATCGACAAATCGCTAACTACATCGTTGAATTTGCGAAAACTCATGACGAGATCAATGTCGCGGATATCATCTTTGAGATTGAGATGAATGATGCCCCTAATGCTGAAGAACTCATCAATGAATTAACCGCGATTGCTAGTGAGACCTTACATCCAGATGTCTGCGATGATAAGTTGCTCAATTCATTACTCGAATCCATCAATTCTGAAAAAGAAAAAATCAATGAACAAGATATTATAAATCAGCTTTTAAAAGGGAAGAGTCCACATGAACAAGCGCGTATCCTTGCGGACTACAATGCCCGTAAAGCCAAAAAGGTTTCTTAAAGGAGGGAAAACAATGGCCAAATTAGCAAGCAAAAAGAAAGAGGACTTCGCTGGAGAATTACCAACCATCGAACAGAAGAAAAAAGAACTCTTAAAAAGAGCGAAAGCTTCTGAAGAAGGCAAGTTAGAGGAAAGTGAAATCTACGACGAATTCGAAGAATACGAACTCGATGATGAAACACTTGAATCCTTAATGACTTATTTTAAAGATAATGGTGTATTAGTCACTGATGAAGAAAGTGAAACTGATATCGATTTAGATGAACTCGATGATTCCGATATCGATTTAAGTGAAAACCCAGATGATTTCGATGATAATGACGGTGAAGGACTTGATGAAGAAATCGATTTAGATAAACTCGAAGCAACATTAGGTGGCGAAGTCAAAATCAACGACTCTGTTAAGATTTATCTTAAAGAAATCGGTAAATATCCTTTATTAAAACCTGAAGAAGAACCAATCCTCGCGAAAAAGATTGAAGAAGGTGATGAAGAAGCCAAGCAAAAACTCATCAACGCGAACCTTCGTTTAGTCGTCAATATCGCCAAACACTATGTCGGTAGAGGCATGCTTTTCCTCGATTTAATCCAAGAAGGTAACCTTGGCTTAATGAAAGCGGTGGAAAAATTCGATTACACAAAAGGATTTAAATTCTCCACATATGCGACTTGGTGGATTCGTCAAGCGATCACTAGAGCAATCGCTGACCAAGCCCGTACTATTCGTATTCCAGTCCATATGGTGGAAACAATCAATAAGATGACGCGCACCCAAAGACAACTCATTCAAGAACTCGGTAGAGAACCAACAGCGGAAGAAATCTCTGAAGTGATGGGCGGAGAGCTCACTCCAAAAAGAATTAGAGAAATTCAACGCATCGCTTTAGAACCAGTTTCTCTTGAAACTCCAATCGGTGAAGAAGATGATTCCCATCTCGGTGATTTTATCGAAGATAAAGAATCTCTTTCTCCAAGCGAATATACTTCTAAAGAATTGCTTAAAGAACAGCTTTCAGCCATCCTCGCGGATTTAAATGAAAGAGAAGAAAAAGTCATTCGTATGAGATACGGACTCGATGATAACCATCCACGTACTTTAGAAGAAGTGGGACAATATTTTGGTGTTACTAGAGAAAGAATTCGTCAAATCGAAGCAAAAGCTCTTCAAAAATTAAAACATCCAAATAGACTTAAGAAATTAGGAGACTACTACTATAAATAAGAAGGTTAATTTATCTAAGAGACTGCTCGCCATATACGATATGGTTCCTTTCTCCGTGGCTGCTGATATCGGCGCGGACCATGGAAAGCTTATCATCTCCTTATTTGAGAACAATAAAATCTCTCATGGCTATGCAGTTGAAAATAAAAAAGGACCTTATAATCGCTTATTAAAAGCTCTTCAAGATCGCAATTTAGAAGAAGATATCATTCCTCTATTTAGTAACGGTATATCTGATATTCCAAACACAGTATCTACCCTTATTATTGCGGGTATGGGTGGTGGACTTATCATCGATATCTTAAAAGCGCATCCTGAAAAGCTTAAATATGTCGATACCATTATCGTCGATCCCCATAATCAAATCCCAGAAGTGAGAGAATATATCACCTCGATTGGTTTTGTGATTGCCGAAGAGAAGATGGTAAAAGAAGATGATATCTATTATGAAATCATCAAATTCATCAAAGGTGATGTCGCTTATCTATCTGATAAAGATATTGAATTTGGCCCGCTTCTCAGAAGTGAAAAATGCGCGGCTTTCAAAGAAAAATACTCTTCTCGTATTGATCAAATCAATCATTTATTAGAAAATAAGTCTCTACCTAAAGAAAAAGTTACCTCTTTAATCAATGAAAGAACACGAATCGAAAACGTCTTATGAATGGTTATAAATTAATATCGATATTAGGGAAGAAGTTCCCAAAAAGAATCGCTATAAAATATCATGACTATGTCGGATTAATGACCGGCAAGATTCCTGGTGAAGTCAATAAGATTTTGCTTTGTCTAGATTACGATGAAGAAGTTCATGAAATCGCGAAGAAATATAAACCCGATTTAGTGCTCACCCATCATCCATATTTCTATGGAGATAAAAAGTGGGTACTAGAAAATTATTCTTTTAAAAAAGATTTATATGAAGAGATTAATAAAGAAGGTATAAATATCTTTTCTATGCATACGAATTTTGATGAATGCAAAGACGGGATGAATGATGCGTTAGTAGAGGCTTTAAATCTAAAAGATGTCTACTGTGCCTCTAACTATCCTATGATGCGAGTGGGCTATTTATCTAGCGAGATGGATATCGAAGATTTTGTTAGATACGCGAAGAAGTGTTTGAAGGTTAACTACGGACTATTAGTTAACGCTGGAAAAAGAAACATTAGAAAAGTCGCTATTATCGGTGGAGGTGGGGCTAATGAATATCCTCACGCGATAGAAGAAAATGCCGATATCTATGTTTCTGGAGATATGTCTCATCACGTCAGAAGAGAGATAATCTCTTTAAAATTCAATTATTTAGATTTACCGCATGAAATAGAAAAAATCTTCATCTATCAAATGAAGAAAATCCTCTTATCTATCGAGCCAAATCTCGATATATTATGCGTTGATCACGAAAAAGAGCCTACTGTTCTTTAATTCGGTGTAAATAATTAACAATTTCTTCAATCGCGAATATCGGAGTGGACGCTCCTGAAGCTATCGCGATATGTTTTTTGTCTTTTAACATTTCAAAATTGAGTTCATGAAGTTCAGAGACCATCACTGATAATGTGTCGGGATGGCTCATCGTCGCGATTTCATGAAGTCTTTTTGTATTAGAAGAATAGATGTCACCGACGACGATGATTAAATCGACATCATCAGGTAAAGCGATGACCGCTTCTTGACGTAATCTTGTCGTATTGCATATCTCTTCTATAATACGCGCATTAGGAACATGAGTTTTAATATCTTCAAAATTATTTTGTATATCGATGATATTAAGAGTGGTTTGGTTGATGACAAGTGGAGAATCGTCAGTCACTTTGGAATAATTGATGCCAAACTTGACATCATAGAGAATGACATTATCTCCCAAAGATAAAGCCGCTTCTGTTTCCGGATGTGATTTATGACCGATATAGATGACTTGATGACCATTTCGGAGTTCTTGTTCTATTAAATCTAAATTATGTTTAACCTTTGGACAAGTGGTATCAAGGATCATGATAGAACGTTGAAGCGCATATTCTTCAAGCTTCTTATCGTGTCCGTGAGCAGTAAATATTAATATCGATTGTGATGGAACGGTATTGATTAATTGCTCATATGTCTTTTGTGGTTGATATAAAGTTTTAATCCCGTGTTCATTTAAAAAGTTGATGACGAGTTGATTATGAACGAGTTTACCTAAAACGAAAATATCACGATTTGGGTAATCTTCTTTCGCTTTTAAAGCAATGTTGATCGCATTAGTCACACCAGCACAGTAGGATTTTGGTTCGATAACTGTGATTTCCATAACTATTATTATTTTACATATCACTTAAAATAAATGGAATAATAATATAAAATATTAAAGTATGAAAAAAGGTGGCTCTATTGCATTCTGGATATTATTCCCAATTCTCACCCTTATTTTTAGTGGAATTATCATTTTCTATTTCGATTTAGCAAATGGTCCGCTTTATCTATTTATCATCGAATGCGTTTGCTTAGGTCTATTTATTGTTTCTAGAATTGTTTTAAGACATCAAAAATTCGTCTTTAGAATGATTCCAACATTATCGATTGTGGTAATAACCGCTTTAACGATTGGTTTTGCTCGTCCATCTATAGAAAGAAAATCCGCGGCTTATTATTCTAATCCGGTCGCGACTGAAGTATTAACTTTAAAAAATGGAAAAGTACAAGGCGTTTATAACCAAGATAAAAAAGTAGAGATATATGCAGGAGTTCCTTATGCGAAAGCTCCGATTGGAGATTTGAGATGGAAAGAACCCCAACCAGTTGAAGATTGGAATGGTGTTAAGGACTGCTCATATTTTGCTCCAAGAGCAATGCAAAGTGACCAATCCCCTGTTATATCTACTTTAGTAGATATGTATGCAGAGAAATCCTGGCATCCTGATTATAATATGCATCCTAGACAAGAGATGAGTGAAGATTGCTTATACCTCAATATTTGGCGACCAGCTAATATAGAAGCTCCTGTTCCAATTCTTGTTTATATCCATGGTGGTTCTCTTACTAGTGGGTCTTCTGCATATGAAGATTATAACGGTGAAGAAATGGCTAAAACTGGTGTAATCATGATTACCATTGCTTATCGTCTTGGAGTATTCGGTTATTTCGCTCACGAAGATTTAGCGAAAGAATCCGCGAATGGCACAACTGGTAACTATGGCTTATTAGACCAAATCCAAGCTTTGAAATGGATCAATGAAAACGCTTCATATTTTGGAGGAGACACTAATAATATCACGATTGCTGGCGAAAGCGCGGGTAGTTCCTCTGTTTCCGCTTTATGCACCTCTCCATTAGCCAAAGGCTTATTCAAAAGAGCGATTGGTGAATCTTCATCCTTAGTCGTGAAGCTCCCACCTCATACATATCGTAAGAAAGATGTCGCTTTAAAAATGGGCAACGATATCATGAAGGAATTTAACTGTTCTTCTATAGAAGAATTAAGGAAGATTCCTGCGGATAAACTCATTACCACAAAATACGAAAATTCCGCGATGACCCTTGATGGATATGCTTTAACAAAAGACCCATATCAAGTATATGTCGATGGTGAAAATAACGAAGAAGCATTATTAAACGGCTATAACGTCTTAGAAGCAGATGCCTTTGTCATTCCTACTTATCTATTATCTCCAACTAATAAAGACAATATTTTAGAAAGACTTAAAAAGTCTTTTGGAGATATATACGGTCAAAAATTCTATGACTTATATCAAGAGAAGATCAATAAAGATGCTTTCGCGGCTTTTAATGAAATATTCTCTGTTTATTGGTTTATGTATCCGCATTATAGTTGGATGAATATCGCTTATCAAAATGGCTTAGATGTCTATTCATATCAATTCACCAAGAATAACGGCTTCCACGGCACATATCACTCTGGTGAAATGATATATGCCTATGGCAATGTTAAAAAAGATAATCATTCATATCGATATGATCAAAGTGGAAGTGATACATATTTATCTTATGTGATGCTTTCTTATTGGAGCAATTTTGCGAAAACGGGTAATCCAAATAACGCCTCTAATTTACCAACTTGGCATAAATATCAATCCGATCAAGATTATATTATGGAACTCGGACTACGCATCGGAGATAAAAACATCGAATATAAAGATGCTTTCGCTTTATGCGATGAATATAGCGAATATCTTTTAAAAGGAAATTATTAAAATGGCAGATGAATTATTGATTGGTTCTCACGTTGGTTTAGGGGGACCAGATTATTATTTAGGAAGCGTGAAGGAAGCTCTTTCTTATGGAGCGAATACTTTTATGTTTTATACTGGCGCTCCTCAAAACACATACCGTAAATCGCTTGATGATATGAAAATACCTGAAGGTAGAGCACTTATTAAACAAGCAGGTATCGATGAATCAAAAATAGTGGTTCACTGTCCTTATATCATCAATCCGGCAAATTTCTCTAAACCAGATTTATATGCTCTATCAATCGATGTTTTAGTTTCTGAACTGGTTAGAACTGCCGCTTTTGGAGCGAAGATGTTAGTCCTTCATCCTGGTGCTTCCGTTGGTCAAGATAGGGAACAATGCATCGTTGCTATTGCAAATGCAATAGATTTAGCCTTAGAAGGCGCGCATAACGATGTAAAAATCGCTTTAGAAACTATGGCGGGAAAGGGTAGCGAAATGGGCATCACTTTTGAAGAGATTAAAGCGATTATCGATCATAGCAAATATCCTAGTAAGCTCGGCGTTTGTTTTGATACTTGCCATACCCATGATGCGGGATATGACTTATTCGATTTTGATAATGTATTAAAACATTTTGATGAAGTGATTGGTCTAGACAAAATTCTCGTCGTTCATTTAAATGATTCTAAAAATGTCAGAGGCGCGCATAAAGATAGACATGAAAACCTCGGATATGGAGAAATTGGTTTTGATATATTGAATAAAATCGCCCATCATCCTGCTTTTAAAGATGTTCCAAAGATTTTAGAAACTCCTTATTACAATGAAAAAGCCCCCTATAAGGCAGAGATAGCAATGCTTAAAGAGGGTAAATTTATTCCTAGTTGGAGAGACTTTATTTAAAACTTTTCAATTTCTGCAATTAATGCATCATAGGCTTCCGATTCGGGAACATTTTTTATTACTTTATCTTTTTTAAAGATAACATATTCGGATTTGCCACCCGCAATACCGATATCTGCGTTTTTAGCTTCTCCTGGACCATTGACGACACAGCCCATAATCGCGACGTGAATCATCTTATTATGCTCTTCAAGGTAGTTTAAGACACGTCTCGCTAATGATTCGACATTGACCTGCGTTCTTCCACATGTTGGGCAAGAGACTAATGTTGGATAATTTGGATATAGTTCGCAGTCATGAAGCAGTTTTTTACAAACTTTGATTTCTTCAACTGGATCATCAGTGATCGATATTCTAATCGTGTCCCCAATTCCTTCTAGTAAAAGTGGAGCAAGACCAGCAGAAGAACGAACGATTGATATTTCTTTTATGCCCGCTTCAGTGATACCGAGGTGAAGTGGATAAGGGAATGTTTCACTCGCTAAGCGATAAGCCGCTATCGTTTCTTTGATATTGCTTCCTTTTAAGGAAATGACGATATCGTGGAAATCTAAGTCTTCAAGTATTTTGATATGTTTCTTCGCGCTTTCAACGAGTTTAGAGGCGTTATAAAGGGTGGAATAGTCGTGGACCGATTTATCTAACGAGCCAGAGTTAACACCGACTCTAATTGGGATATGCTTTTCTTTAGCCATATCGACGACTTTTTTGATATTTTCTATAGAACCGATATTGCCAGGATTGATTCTCACCTTATCAACACCGTTTTCCATCGCGATTAAAGCGAGGCGATAATCGAAATGAATATCTGCGACGATGGGGATAGTGGTTCTTTCTTTGATTTGTTTAATAGCGTATGCATCATTTTCATCCATCACGGAGACGCGCATGAGTTCCGCGCCAGCATTCGCGCAGCGGTTGATTTGGTCAACGACTTCATCAACTTTTTCAGTTTTGATGTTGCACATCGACTGTATGACGACTTTATTTTGGCCGCCTATTTGTAAATTTTTTACAAAAACTTTTCTTGTTAATTCTCTTTTTTCCATGCCTTTATTATATAACTAATGTGAAGTTTTATCATTTTTTCTTGATAAGAGTTTTATCTATGATAATATATTTAACGTTGCAAGGAGAAAACTAATGGCGAAAGACGATAGATATTCACTTACATTAAAATGCACTGTCTGCGGTGAAGAGAATTATTTAACTCAAAAAAATAAGAAGAATAATCCTGAAAGATTAGAACAATTAAAATATTGCCCAGTCTGCAAAAAGAAAACTCTCCATCGTGAGAAGAAGAAATAGGCGTTGACCTATTTTTTTATTATTATGATTTCCGTAAAAGCATTTCGATATGATCCGCGATTTGAACTAATGAGCAACTGCTATGTTGTTTTTGATGCTCATAAGAAATGTTTTATCGTCGATCCATCTTGTAACTATGATGGAATAATTAATTATATTAAAGACAATAAGCTTCGTCCCCAGGGGATATTATTGACTCACTGTCATTATGACCATATCAAAGGGGTGGACCGCTTAGTAAAAGCATTTAATATCCCTGTTTATATCCACGAAGATGATTATGATGGCTTATATGATCCAAAAATTAATTTATCTGATGATGACGGTTTGAAAGTAGTTTTATCTTCTAAAGCTAACAAGGTCAAAGACTACGATGAAATCAAAGGATTAGAAGAAAATGCATTAGTGATTCATACCCCATATCACACGCCTGGAGGTGTATGCTATTACTTTAGTAATAATAAGATGCTTTTTTCTGGTGACTCTCTCTTTTATCGCTCCATTGGAAGAAACGATTTTAAAACCTCTGTTCCGGGCAAAACTAAAGAGTCGATTAAGAAGATTATGACCCTTCCAGATGATGTAGTTGTCTACCCTGGACACGGCCTAAATACGATAATTGGAGAAGAAAGAAACAAAAATCCGTTTGTTAATAGATAAAATTTGTTATAATAACAAAGTTATAGAAAGAAAGGAAAATAATTAATATGGTTAATGTTACTGAATTAAGACCTGGCAACTATTTCATAGAAGACGGCAATATTTACCAAGTCCAAGACATTTTATTAAATAAGACTGCGATGAGAAAAATGGTCGCGAAAGTCAAAGTCCGTAACCTCAGAAGTGGCGCGGTCACTGAAATGGCGAAGAACTCCGGTTATATGATTGAAACAATCCGCCTCGACAAAAGACAAATGCAATATCTCTACGATACTGGCGATGCTTTATGCTTCATGGATCAAGAAACTTATGACCAAATTGAAATCAGCAAAGACAGATTACAGTGGGAAATCCAATTCTTAAAAGGTGATGAAATCGTTGATATCACTTCTTATGAAGGAGAAATCCTCGGTGTTACTCTTCCAGCGAAAGTCGCTTTAAAAATCACTGACTGCGAACCAGCTATCCGTGGCGATACAGTCAACAAAGCGATGAAAGATGCGATTACTGAAACTGGTTTAAAGATCAGAGTTCCATTATTTATCGAAAATGGTGAAGTCGTGCTTGTCCGTACTGATAACGGCGATTACGACGGGAGAGCCTAATAATGGAAATCGGTGTTGCAGTCGGCTTAATCATTGGCGCATTCCTCGTTGGTGCAATTGCAGCGTTCTTCATCACAAGATACTTATTCAAAAAACAACTTGAAAAGAATCCTCCAATCAACGAAAAGATGATTCGTGTGATGTTCGCACAAATGGGTAGAACTCCAAGCGAAAAACAAATCCGCGAAATCATGAGAAACGTCAATAGCCAAAAATAAGTTTATTATATAATAATAAAGCATCCAGCAATGGATGCTTTTTATATATCATATTCTTTTAAGAATTCTAATATTTCCTTAAGAGCAATTATACATTCGTTGTAAGATACTTTTTCGTACAATAGCAAATAAGTCTTATCAGCATAATCATCTTTATACGAATTTTCTTCGATTAGTTTTTCTAATACTGTATATAATTTTATTCCTTGCTTTGCAGTGATGCATATTTTGATTTGCTTTCGATATTCATTAACTTCTTCAAATAGCTGTTTTAAACCGTCATTTAACGAAACTAGTGGCAAAATCTTGTAAAGGTCATACAAGTGTCTAGAATGACCATCGCATTTATCTCTAAGATAATAATCACATATCGCTGATGTTTTATCGACGAATGTTCTACTAATATCTTGAACAACAACATCAAATGATTGAAGTTCGTATTTTTCAACTAGATCATATCTATTGATACTTTCAAGATATTCACCTATAAAAGATTGGATTCTTTTACAAGTAACTGGAAAAGATGGAGTTTGTGCAGCTAATTCAACGATGATTTCATTAATTGCGGTATTGTTATCATTGAGAATGCTTTTATACCCGCAATGGAATTGATTGAAATATCGATCGCGACGTAGTTTTTCAGTATTTGTTATATTTAGACCGACTTCTTTAATAGAGCTAGAGATGCCTCTAAATTTACTGTTTTTAGCATTAACACCAAGTGAGGAATAGGGGACGCTATAAGAAATATCAAGGTCTTCTGAAAAACGATTAATCAGTTTATAACATTTTGATAAACATGTTCCACCTTTAAAAATGTAACCCTTTTCTTTAGAAAAAATCTGTTTTAAAAGAAGTGTTTGCCAATAATCTTTTTCAACATATTTGTTAGTGATATTGAATTGATTTGATGTTGCAATTATTAACGTATGAAAGGAGTCGTAATCATTATCTAAACGCATTGATTAATCCACTTTCTACTATCCTTTTCATTATTTTCACAGGATAAAGTGATATATAGTTTTCAAAATCTGTTTTTGAAAGATTGTCACGAATATATTTTTCAAGTAAAGAATAATTCTCATTAACTTCGTCTTTGGTTATTAGATAAAACATATCGAAAAACTGAAGAGCTTTGTAATTAAATCTGTTAATAGTGATTTTGCTCTTTCTTACAATTGCTTTTGCATAGCGATATTGAATTAAACGTTTTGAACTAGTGTTGTTGGTTTTAATTTCATATATGGCTGGGACTTGCTGTGATATTCCAATTTGATTTAGAAATGTGAGACCAGTGAAGTAACCATACACATCTAAATTAAGTCCGGGAATACCATAATCATTCTTTATATAGCGATGAATAAAAACGTCTTCTGCAGATAAAACGTCTGGTAGATCACCTTTTAAATCGAAATAATAAACTCCATAACCATCCCGTACTATTTCTCCTTTTTCGGCGGCACGTGAAAGTTCTTTCCTGATGGCGGTTTTACTTTTACCGCCAATCCTAATATCCTTGACGAATATAGGAGTGGAGTAACCATATACTTCTTTTAAATAAGCGATTGTATTCATGCTTCAATTATACAAAACAATCAATGAAATGTAAATAATGTGACAAAAGCATATTATAATAAATATTATATATTTTTATAAAAATGTGACATATTTGTTTGATGAGATATAATTTTGATGTGCAGAATTGTATAGTTATATTGTAATTATTAATATGAGCATCCTAAGGATGCTTTTTTTGATTACCTTTTAAAAGAAGGAGACTATAATAGTTTATGATGAAAAGCGATTTATTATCTTATTTATCTAATTACGGTGACAAGTCGTTACACGAAGTTCCATTTAATGAAGTGGATGCTTTGCTGTTTGCCACTTTGTCTTATCCCAAATATCAGGACATTATCAAAGATAATGAGATATGCGACGCTAATAATATTCTCGAACTAATCAAAGAATATGACCAATCTTCATTAACAGATAGAAAGAAGCTCAATATCACTTTATTAGAAAAAGTATGTTCTTCAATAAGGTTTAATAATATTAAAGTAACGCATTATCGCCATTCGATTAATAAAGAACTCAGTGAGCAGTTTCAGGCTGTTTCTTTTGTGTTTGATGAATTCGTCATCGTTTCGTATTGTGGAACGGATAATACGGTTATTGGTTTAAAAGAAGACTTAAATATGTCATATCTCACATTTACTCCTTCTGAGATTGATGCGATTAAGTATATCAAAGATATAGAGACTCTTTATAAGGATAAAAGACTTATCCTTGTCGGACATTCCAAAGGGGGTAGATTAGCCGTTTCTAGTGCGAAAGCGATAGAGAATAAGGAAATACTGAGAGACGTCTATACTTTTGATTCTCCAAATTATTCTAGTGGCTTTTATGATAAGGAATATAAAAAGATTGAAAAGAAGATTCATAATTATGTTCCGGAAGATTCAATTGTTGGTCGTCTTATCAACGAGCCAAAGAATCCGATTATTGTTAAATCGCATAATTCACTTATTCGTCAGCACGATATCTCATCATGGATTATCATAGATAATCATCTCATCATCAGCGAAAGTGGTTTTAGCAAGCAGTCAAGCAAGATATCAAAGACTCTCAATTTAAACTTAAAGAAATATGATGATGGCACTAAAAAAGAATTCGCGGATACATTGTTCGGCTTTATCGATAGACTAGAAATCCATGAATTCAAAGGCAAAGAAGAGAACATCAGCTTGCTAAAAGTCGCTATTAAGCGCATCCCAGAAGAGTGGAAGAAGACTCCTAAGAATGATCGAAAACTGCTTAGGAATATCTTATTAAAAACGATTCAAAATTACTTCTTAAACAAAGAAAACTAGTTATTGATAAATAAAAGCCGGAGAATAGTGCTTCTCCGACTTTATATTATAAATAATATAATATCTACTAACTTTCTACTATGTTATTACTATTTCATCCAGGTGATTTTTCTCTCTTCACCTCTAATGATTCTACCGATATTAGCGTGGTGTCTAGCATCCATAATGATGACCATCGCAGTCACGATGAGAGCGAAATGCCAAGTTGGATTTAAGCTTGGTCCATACATCACGAACCATTGCCATCCTTGTGGAATGACATTGGCTAAAAGAAGTATTGCCCATGTCCAGACGAAGACTAATTGGATTGCGGAATAGATAATCATTGTTAAAGAAACCATTTTTGTTTTCTTTAAAATTGGGAAATAGAAGATACCAGCAGGGACAAAACCTAACCCCCAGCTCGCTCCTAAGGTAGTTCCCATATAGGCTGAAGCACCTTTACCACCTTTGAATCCGTAGAAGATTGGCCAGCAGTGACCAACTAAACAACCAAATGCGGCGAGATAATAAACTGGCCATTGAATGATGTAGTTGCTTGCTTCTGCTGAATAATATACAGCAGTAGTTGCTAAAAGTGGTTTTTCACCAAATGGCACAAAAGTGAGGATAGCCCAGCAGATCCACATTGGTAAGATGGTTTTAAGCATATCGAGAGTGATAACTAATAAACCAAATTTCTTTCCCCAAAGGCGTCCTGCGTTAGTACCTCCAGCGTTTTTTGAACCGTAATTACGTGGATCTTGGTGAAAAAATACCTTCCCAATAAATATTGAAAAGGAGAAAGAACCACATAAATAACCAAATATTAAACAAATAATTGGGACGAAAATATTATATAAAATAATATCCATCTTTTTTCCTCCTATTGACGTATTTCATTCTACTAAATGTCTTTTGATTTTCAACCTAAATTTAATATAATTTATGTTGCAAAAACGGAGAAACGTAATGTCAAATAACACTTATAACGCTGATAGTATCCAAGTTTTACATGGTTTAGACGCGGTCAGAAAGCGTCCTGGTATGTATATTGGACCAACAAATTCGACTGGTCTGCATCATTTGATATGGGAAATCGTCGGTAACGCCATCGATGAAGCGATGTGCGGATACGGAAAAACCATTACAGTGACGATTTTTAAAGATGGCAGTTGTGGTGTTCTCGATGAAGGAAGAGGTATTCCAGTTGGCATCAATAAAGAAGAGGGTAGACCTGCTGTTGAACTCGTTTTCTCCGAACTCCATGCGGGTGGCAAATTCTCAGACTCAGCCTATAAAAATGCTGGTGGACTTCACGGTGTTGGAGCCGCTGTTACTAATGCCTTAAGCGTCTATTTAGATGTCACTGTTTATAACGATGGTGAGATTTATCATCTCCGCTACGAAAATGGTGGTCACTTAGTGACCAAACTTGAGAAACTTGGTCCAACTAAGAAAAGAGGAACTTTGGTGAGATTTAAACCAGATCCAGAGATTTTCTCGACTGTGGAATTCAAAGCGGATGTCATTCAAGATCATCTTCAAGAGAACGCTTTCCTTATCGGTGGAGTGAAATTTATCTTTAACGATGAAAGAACTGGTGAATCCAAAACCTTCTGTTATGAAAAGGGTTTACAAGAATATATCGCGAATATGAATGGGGAAAAATCTCCATTAACCCCAATCATCCATTTCCATGAATTCGATGAAGATAGCAGAGTAGAAACTGAAATCTCATTACAATATTGTAATGGTGTCTATGATGAGACCATTTTCTCCTATGCTAACTTGATTAGAACGAGAGATGGTGGTAGCCATGAAACTGGTTTTAGAAATGGTCTTACTAGAGCAATCAATGATTTCGCGGAAAACAATGGTTTATTAAAAGGCAAAAAGCTTGAAGGCGCGGATATTAGAGAAGGAATTACTGCGATTATCTCGATTAAAATTCCAGAAGATATCCTTCTTTTCGAAAGCCAAACCAAAGGAAAATTAACTACTCCAGTAGTGACTACTGTCGTGCAAAATGTCATTTATAATAAGTTAACTTATTATCTCACTGAAAATAAAGAAATCGCATTGGATTTAATTCATAAATGTGTCGCTTCTCAACAAGCGAGAATGGCGGCGAGAAAAGCAAAAGAAGAAGCGCGAAGCTCTAAAAAAGCGAAACAAGAAGTGATTCTTTCTGATAAACTCACTCCAGCCCAGTCCAAACAGTACATGTTAAACGAATTATTCATCGTCGAAGGTGATTCCGCTGGTGGTACTGCAAAAAAGGGCAGAGATAGAATCCATCAAGCAATATTACCACTACGTGGTAAACCACTTAATACTGATTCTGTTTCATTGGATAGATTACTTCAAAATGAAGAATTTGCGACCCTTATTAATACAATCGGCGCGGGCTTTGGTCAAACATTTGATATTTCCGATATTCATTACGGCAAAATCATCATTATGACTGATGCTGATACCGATGGTGCGCATATCCAAACGTTATTATTAACGTTCTTCTATAAATACATGAAACAACTCGTGACTGCTGGTCATATCTATATCGCTGTCCCACCTTTGTACCGCGTTTTTAAAGAAGAGGGGCATAAAAAGATTCAACAGTACGCTTGGAGTGATGAAGAACTAGAAATAGCGAAGAAAAAAGTCGGCGCGGGTTATAAAATTAACAGATACAAGGGTCTTGGAGAAATGGACGCCATTCAACTTAAAGAAACGACGATGGATCCAAGAACTAGACTTCTTGTAAAAGTGGATATTGAAGATCCTTTTCTCGTAGAGAAACGTATCAATGTTTTAATGGGCAGAGATGCTTCTTTACGTCGTAAATGGGTGGAAGATAATGTCGACTTTAACACCGTTGATACATTCTTGAAGGAGGTCAAATAATGGCTAAGAAAGTTAACCAAGAAGAACTTGAACAAATTCAAGAAAATATCTCTGTTGAACCCCTTGAAGAAGTAATGGGTGACCGTTATGCGACATATGCAAAATACGTCATTCAAGACCGTGCTATCCCAGATGTTAGAGATGGGATGAAGCCAGTGCAAAGACGTATCATTTTCTCGATGTATAAAAGTGGTAACACTTTTAATAAACCAACGAAGAAATGCGCTCATACAGTTGGGGCGGTCATGGGTACTTATCACCCACATGGCGATTCTTCCATCTATGAAGCGTTAGCAAGAATGAGTCAAGATTGGAAAGTTAGATACCCACTTGTAGATTTCCAAGGTAATAATGGTTCTATCGATGGTGACTCTCCAGCCGCTTATCGTTATACTGAATCCCGTTTATCAGAATTATCCAATGAATTAGTCCGCGATATCGAAAAGAACACTGTCGATATGCAGCTTAACTTCGATGATACAGAACTTGAACCTACAGTTTTACCAGCGAGATTCCCAAATCTTTTAGTGAATGGTACTGAAGGTATCGCTGTTGCATTAGCAACAGAAATCCCACCTCACAACCTAAAAGAAGTGATTGAGGCGATTATTTATCGCATTGGACATAAAACTGCAACTACCCAAGATTTAAGACAGTTTGTGCTTGGTCCAGACTTCCCAGGTGGTGGATTTATCTATCAAAGTGGTGGTTTAGATGCGATTTATGAAACAGGTAGAGGACGTATTGAAGTTGCTTCTAAAGCGGAATTCGTCACTAACAAAGATAATCAACAAATCATCATTACTGAACTCCCATATAAAGCGGTGAAAATCAATACTGTCTATGAAATAGACAAGATTCGTCATTCCAAAGCTATTGATGGCATCATTGAAGTGAGAGATGAATCCGACTATAAAGGAATTAGAATCGTTGTCGATGTTAAAAAAGAAGCAAAAATTGACCTCATTTGGAACTATTTATTAAACAAAACATCACTTCAAACCAGTTATTCCGCGAATATGGTCGCGATTGTTAACGGTCGTCCGAGAACCCTTTCTTTATTAGAATTTGTCGACGCCTATATCGCTCACCAAGTGGATATTGTGACCCGTAAATCAAGGTTTGATTTAAATAAATTTGAAAACAGACTTCATATCGTCGATGGATTAATCTTAGCCTCCCTTAACATCAATGAAGTTGTGGAAATCATCCGTAAGAGTAAAGATAAGGCTGATTCTAAAGTCAATTTGATGAATCGCTATGACTTTTCTAACGAACAAGCAGAAGCGATTGTGACGATGCCTTTATATAAATTAAGCCATACTGATGAAGAGATTCTTCTCAAAGAGAAGAAGCAATTAGAAGATGATATCGCGGAACTCAAAGAAATCCTCGCTGATCCAAATAAACTCAATCGCGTTTTAGTGAAGGATTTAAAAGCAATCGCGGATAAATATGGGGATGAAAGAAGAACCCAAATCATCGAAAAAGGTGAAACTAAACCAATTGATAAGCGTGAGCTTATCGCTAGAGAAGATGTGATGATTGCTGTCACCCATGATGGTTATATCAAACGCAGCTCCATCAAATCATATAAAAGCAGTGAATCTCTCCCTGGCGTGAAAGATTCTGACGCTCTTCTCCATATTGGAATGGCGAATACTATCGATTATCTTGTTTGTTTTACAAACAAAGGTAATTATATTGTCGTTCCAGTCCATAAATTAACAGAGAATAGATGGAAAGATGAAGGAACTCATATCAATGATTTCACGACATTAGGGCAAGGAGAAAAGCTTATTAAAGCTTTCGTCATAAAAGAACTTAGAAATGATCTCTATTTCGCCGTTTTAAGCAAACTTGGACAAATCAAACGTTTCCCTGTTTCTGATATCGATGTCAGCAAGAAATCACGTCCTCAAAGAGCGATGCGTATTCTTAATTCCGACTTAGTAGTGGGCGTAGAATTATTGAGCGGTAACAGCAACTTATTAGTTATAACTAATAATGGTTTTGCTTCTTACTATAATGAAAACGAATTATCCGTCGTTTCAGCAAAAGCTGGTGGTGTGAAAGCAATGGGCAATATGCTCGGCGGGCAAGCCACTGCATTATTAGCTTTTGAAGAAAGCGAAAGAGGGAAAGTCGCTTTATTTACAGATAAAGGACATGTGCGTGTGTTTGACGCGTATAAGCTTCCTTTAACAAATAGATTAGGGAGAGCGAATATCGTCTGTCAATCCTTTAAAAACGATGTTCATAAAGTCGTCTCTGCGGTGAAGATTGGTAGAGCTGATTTACTTAGAGTAAATCTCCACTTGAATAATCTCTCTTCAATGATCTATGAAATGGATGACTTTAGAATTACTGAAGCACAGAATGCAAAGAAGAATATTTCTACTCCAGCGAAGACTTTAATCCTTAGAGCGTTACCATTTGAAGAACTAATAACAATCGATAAAAACACGATTTCTCATCCAATTGTCCTTAAAGAACCACGTATTAAAAAGCCTGTTGAAGAAGGACAAATAGCGGAAGAAAAGGTAAAACCAGAGGGTGAAGAGAAAGAGCAAATCGAACAGATGTCAATCTTCGATGACCTCGATTAATAATACATAGTATTAATCTAAAATATTAGTAAATAATTAGTAGATATTTAGTATTTATAACAAAGGTTTAGTAAACTAAAAAGCCTGCTTGGTAATGCCGAGCAGTTTTTTAAAAGTCTATTATTTAATGACTTTTTGCTTTATGATATTAGCATATGTTCAAGAAGTTCATTCCCTTTGCTCACGCTAATTCGATTTACGACCTTCCTGTCGATTTTTTTAAATCTATCGGCGTGAAATATGTCCTCACAGATTTGGATAACACTCTTGATAGTTATCGCTTGATGAAGCCAAAACAAAAAGCGATTGATTTTATCAATAATCTTAGAGATAACGGGATTACCCCAATCATCATCTCTAATAACAAGGGGAAAAGAGTGAAAAGCTATGCGACTGCTTTAGGCGTTGACTTCATCTGGGGAGCGAAAAAGCCTTTCGCGAAGAACATTCTTGCATTTATCAATTCAAAAAGTATTGATAAAAATGATACAATACTAATTGGTGATCAACTCATCACTGATGTGTGGTGCGGTCATAACGCTGGTATCAGAGTCATTTGGACTAATAAATTAGTCAAAGAAGACCAATGGACTACGCATATCAACCGCAAATTTGAATTCATCATCAAGAAATATCATTATAAACACGGAAATATCCGAGAATGGAGTGACTGTTATGGCAACAAAGATTAGCAGAGTGAGAAGATGCTTCCACTGTGGAGCGATTCTCCAAACCATAGATAAGAGTGAAAAAGGCTATATCGACGAAAAGACTATTAATATGTACGATAACAATGCCTTGCTTTATTGTAACAATTGTTACAACGATTTAAGAAACTACAATTCTAGCCAAGTCTTAAATCCTGTTGAAAGCGAAGTCATCAATATCTTAAAGGATGCGAATGCAACTGACGCATTCATCATTTGGGTTGTCGACTTATTCTCGTTTAACGGCAACCTTCCAAAGGAAGTTGTCAAGATGGTCAAACATCTTAAAGTCAGCGTCGTGGGTACAAAAAGAGACTTATTCTCCCAATATATCGATGATGATGTATTCATTCGTTATTTAAACGAAAGATTCAAAGCTTCCGGCATTAAACCATATTCCGTGAGATTATTTGGCAACGAAGATGAAATCAACGCGCCTCAGCTCATGGAAGCGATTAATATTGCTAGACAAGGACATGATGTCTATCTCATCGGTTCCTTAACTAGTGGTAAAACTTCCCTCATCAATAGAATGATGAAGAATTTTGAAAACAAATCCAAATGGCATATTACCATCGATGAATATCCAGGAACTAACGTGAAGGTGTTAACAGTCCCATTATCTAACTCCTCATTCTTCTATGAACTTCCTGGTTTTGAAAACAACGATAGCATTCTCAATAAAATTGAGAAATCAAATACCAAATATCTCACTCCACGTAAGAAAGTCAGCGTTACTACCAAGTTCTTAAATGAACATGATGCCTTAATGGTTGGTAACCTTGCGACATTCACTTTACAAAAAGGTGTTCAAACGACAGTGAGATTCTATGCCGCAGAAGATGTGGAAATCAAAAAGACGAAATCCAGCCATATTGATGAAATCAATGCGGAAAATATCAGAAGACGCTTCATCCGTCCAGTCAGCGATCGATTCACACACTTCTCTGATTACGATGTCTTCTCTTTTGAGGTGGAAGATGATGAAAAGGTCCATGATATCTCCATCCAAGGTTTAGGATGGTTCTCCTTTATCGGTAAAGGACAAACATTCTTCGTCAGTTTACCAAAAGGTGTGGCAGTGAAAGAATGCCCAGGAAAGATTAGATAATGTTAAACAATCATCAAAAAGCACAGCTTAAAGGATTAGCGTCAACCCTTGATACAAAGTATCAGATTGGAAAGAATGAAATCTCTCCCTCTCTTTTAGATATGCTCGACAAAGCTTTAGTGGCCAAAGAACTCATCAAAATCGATGTGATGAAAGGTTATACTTCTCCAATTATGGAACTCGCTTTAGATTTATCGAGCAAATTAAACGCGGAAATCGTCCAAGTCGTTGGAAGAGTGGTTGTTTTATATCGCAAAAACAAAGAGAAACCAAAAATCAAATTAGTAAAATGAATATCATAATATTTGGAGGCAGCTTCGATCCAATTCATATTGGACACTTAAATATGGCCCGTAAAGCCGCGAAAGATTATGACGCGGTAGTTTATTTAGTTCCCTCCCCAATTGGCATCTGGAAGGCCCAAAGCGTATCAAAAAACGATAAACTCAATATGCTGAAGCTCGCGATTGAAGATTATCCAGAGCTTAAGATTGATGAATTTGAACTCAACAGCGGTAAAGATACGAACAATTATTCCATCGATACTGTGGAATATTTCATAAAGAAATTCCCTAATGACAAAATCTATTTCCTTATCGGCGAAGATCAAGCGATGAATTTTCATCGTTGGATAAAAGCCAAAGAAATCTCTGAACTCGTCCAAATCATCTATTATCCACGAAGTGGTTATTCCGTTCCTTTAGAGAATGCGAAGACTTTTCATATGAAATTCATTAAAGGAAAGACTTTTGATATGTCATCTACTGATATTAGAGATTTATCAAAACTCAATCTTCCTCCGAAAGTCCTCAATTATATAATTGAACATGAACTATATTTCGTTCCAAGAGTAAAGGCGATGTATACCGAAAAGCGTTATGAACATGTCCTTTCCGTTGCAAAACTGGCTTGTGAAATCGCTAGGAGCAATGGTTTATTAAATGAACCGCTTAATTATGGACGATATTTCGTCGCTGGCTATCTTCACGACATCGCTAAATCGATGAGTAGAGAAGAACAAATCGAATTAATCAAATACAATTACCCAGATTACGATAATTTACCGATTTTCTCATATCATCAGTTTGCCGGATCAATCATCGCCGAGCAACAATTTGGTATAAATGACCAAGAAATCCTCGATTCCATCCGTTTCCATGCGACAGGAAGAAGTGAAATGTCTCCAATGGAAAGAATTGTTTATGCTTCTGATAAACTCGACCCATTAAGAGGATATGATAGCAGTAAACTCATCGCGTTAATGAAAATCGACTATGCGAAAGGGTTTGAAGAAGTCCTTAAAGCAAACAAAAGATATTTAGAAGCTAATGGTAAAATGACGATGAACCCTCTCACCAAAGAGTGCTTTGATTTTTATCTTAAATAACTATTTAATACTGCTGAGAACGGCATTTAAGACAGTGGTTAACACTACTGAAACGAGATAAGTAGAAACGATAATGACATAAGGAATTATGTCTTTTTTCTTAATTGAAAAGCGGTGATTCATGATGCCGTTAAAGATATAATGTCCCGCGGATAAGAAAGTGATAACCGCGACATGTAAGACGATTGCTAAAGCGAGGATTGAAGAAGCATTATTTGTTGTCGCTCCTAACATGAAAGCTAATACGATAAAGAAAGCTTCAAAAATGGTTTTCTGTCCATAATCTCTTCCCATTGGTTTACCAGCGAATTCTCCGCTGCTCTCTTTTTCTTTGATAAATACTAGTAGGCATATAATGCCTAAAGCGATATATAATCCAAGATAAACAAAGTCGAGGACCAATAATAAGGCTTCTTTTGAATCAAAGTAACTGCTTTCCATATCGATTACTAGAGGATTAAAGATTTGATAAACGATCGCTAAAGGGTTAACCATCGTAATCGAGTGGAAAACATTTAAATTAGAGATGTTAAATGCATACCCTCTAGTGCTAGAAAACGCTCTGATGTAATGAATGACATAGTAAAGAGGAGTGGTCAAAGCATTATTGAGTAAGAAATAACCACACGCTAGCATGATTAAAGAATTGATGAGTCTATTGCTACGTGTCACTAAGAAATAAGCGATGAAATAATTTAAACAACCAGCGAGTAAAACTAAGATATATGCGAGAATGTAATAACCAAAATTAAATACAAAATAACTATAAGTTATATCTCCACTTGTAACAACTTTACCAGCGTTGGGTAACTCTGTTAAAAACATGATGAGAAGGGATAAGAGGAATAATCCTGTATAGATGATGACGCTTCCAATTAACACGACGAGGTTATTGACATATCTAATGCTTCTTTGTCCTTTTGGGTTTTGATAGAACAAGTCAACATCCTGTATATGATAACGATATCTGTTCACAAATAGTGGGGCAAATGTTGTCAGAATGATAAGCGGGATGAAGAATCCAAGCATCGAAGACGTTGGACGATTAAAGATATAATATGATGACGATGTACGAATAACAGCGTTCGATACATTAATACAAATCATAAAATAGGCGACTAAAATGATCCCAAGAGTGAGGAAATAAGGAAGATATCTTTTGATAGTATATTTTATATACGGTTTCATCTATCCTTCTCCTTTCTCATATTTTCTTTAAATACTTCTTGGTCATCGATATTAATCTTTTCAAATAACGAACAAGGGAAATCTTTCTTAAAAGAGTCGATATCAAAATCAGCATTGAAGATAAGATGGGAGATAGAACCAATCCTCGTTAATGATGATAGTGGATATCCTTTAGAGATAATATCGCTTTCATTTACCTCTTTATCAAATAAAATTTGATATTTTTGATAAGTAGTGGCTTCTTCCACAATATTTCCTTCTTTGCTGAGCTTGCCTTTATGAAGAAGGATGAAGTTATCGCATAAACCCTCTAAAGAAGTAAGACTATGGGAAGCGATGATAAATGTTTTAGTTTTGCTTTGCTCTTTAATTTCTTGTTTTATGACTTCGACCGCCATTGGATCAACACCATCAAAAGCTTCGTCTAAAAGGATATAGGAGCAATCCATTGCTAAAGCAATAGCGATAAATAGCTGTCTTCTCATGCCTTTAGAATAATTATTAACACGACGTCCTTTTGGAAGCTTGAACTTGTCAATCAACTCAAAAGCCTTATCGACATCAAGTGGAAATAGTGATGCATACAAGGAAACGCAGGTCTTTATATCCGCGTTACGTGGGTAATAAGGATTATCAGATAGGAAGAATAGTGTATTTTTCGCTTCTAAAGAGTCTGCTGGGTGCTCATCAATAGTGACTTCACCGTCAGTAGGAACATAAATAGCGGATATGAGTCTTAATAAAGTAGACTTACCCGCGCCATTTTCACCCATCAGCCCATTAACACCTGGACGTATTTCAATAGAGAGGTTATTGATAGCAGTAACATCTTCAAATTTCTTAGTTACATTTGATACTTTAATCATAAATATTGTTTTGTTCTTAATCATTATAGCACAATAAAAACTATATGATTCAGAATGTTAAAGCATATAACCTTCATTTGTGTATTGTTTAGTTTTGTGTAAATGAACTAAAATAACCATGACTGGATGCTGGAACGCGATAGTGAACAATTACTAGAGATTAAGAAATTTCTGATTATATGACTACTTCGCATAATGTCCATTATGTTAACCAAATACAATAATAATAAGAATCAGTCTTGATTTCTCATTAACAAATTTGAATTATTAACAAAAGAATCTGTTGTTACCAACCTGAGTTATCCACAATCTAGTACATTTTTAAAAACTACTAGAAAACTACTAATTTTTGAGTACTCTTATCTGTGTGCTCATCCATTAGAGTTGCTTATTCTTATGATTTATTAACCTATATTATTTACGATTTTCAATATATTTATTAATGAATATTCCGATTACATCAACGATTAAAACGATGAAGATTGCAATTAAGGAAATCGCGAATACCGGACTGAGATCTGATGGGTCTAAACTTCTATATGCCCGGATGGCATTTCCAAGTCCCGCCCCTGTATCTCCAGTGATGATTTCCGCCATGATTGTTGTCTTCAAGGATAAAGCAAAACTAGAAGCTAATCCGACGATGATATATGGAGAAGCAATTGGCACTCTGATTTTAAATAATGGAACTAAACCACCGTCTGTATCGATTTTTAAAACGTCGTTTATTTCCTGAGGTACACTTCTAATGCCTCCGACGATTGATTCATATAATATTGGGAAAGCAATTAAGAAGACTATGTATATAGGCGCGTATTTAGAACCGCTTAAGGCGAGGAAGATAAACACTAACGCGGCAGTTGGCACACTCTTAAAGACAATCATTAATGGTTTAAGGAAAACATAAACGCTTTTAAAAGAGCCTGCTAAGAGGCCTAAAACCATCGCGACGAGTAAAGCACTGCCAAAGCCGATTAAAGTCCTGAGAAGTGTCCATCCGATAGAAATATAGATATATGATTCGCTTAGTATTTCCCCAAGTTTAGTAAAAGTTGCTATTGGAGAAGGAAAATAGAGATTACCACTACCTAAGGCTGAAGAGAAAATAACCCATAATATGAAGACGAAGATAATCCCTAAGGAATAAAGAATGTAATTCTTATTGGTTAACACTGGCTAAATAGAAATTCCCGAAAGTAATATTCGCGGCAATTTTGAAATTGCTGATTCCATCTTTAACAATTTTGGCTGTTAAAGCGTTTGTTGGAGCGATGACGATATCTTTATCGCTATTGGCAGATAAATATGTGAGGACGTTATTAGCGTCAGCATTGATTTCAACATTCTCACTACTATACATTTTATATAAAGAGAAGGCAGGAGCGCCAGAAGGAGAAATGATCTTCAAAGAAGATATATCGCTCGCATGCGTCCCAACAGATCGCTTTTCATAATATAAACTAGCATCTGTATCAGCGGCTGTAAACTTAAGTGCTTTTAAGAAGTTATCGACAGCGGCTTTATTAGTCTTCGCGTCTTTGTAACCGATTCTAATCGCATTATCTTTGACCATTTTTGCTAATAACTCTGGCGTACCAACCCCATACTTATTCGTGAGTTCGATTTGGGAAAGACCGCTGACAGCATCTTTTAATAGATTTGGCTGTTCCACCGCTGCTTTTATATCTCTTTCGATAGTATCTAAGAATGTATCGATAAGTGAGCTGCTCGTATTTGTATTTACAAATATTGATGCTTGAGTGATTTCAAGTCCTCCAGATTTAGCAATAAAGTCATCTTGGACATTCTTATAGAGCTTCGCATTAGCTTTGCTATTCGCTAAAACATTAGTCAATGCTGGTTGAGGGAGTAAGACATAATCCACACTCGCGTTATTATCCGCTTCGTTTTTCCCAGTTAATCCCACTCTCGCGGCATCTTGAGCAGAGGAAACATAATGGATATTGCTAAATTGATCACCGTATACATATTTAAAAATGCGATCAGGAATCTGATTTTGTTGGAATAAGACCACATATGGTTCTTTTGTTTCGCTAGAAGAAACAGGATCGCTAGAAGAAACAGGAACTGAAGAAGAAGCACCTGAAGTTCCACAAGCTGTTAATAATAATCCGCTTAACACGATATATAAGATTTGTTTTTTCATAATTAAATTACCTCTCGAGTATTATTACATATAATAAACAAAAAACAATGTGATTTAAATCACGTAAAAAAATAATACCTTGTATATAGATTACTTATTCCCAATTTTTGAAATCAAATATAAATAATTGTTATATGAAAAAGCAATGTTGATCGATCCTTCTTCATTATTCATATAATCAAAAGGAAGATATATTTCTCCTTTTTTCCATATATAGCAACTAAGTCCATTTAACTTTGTTATATAAAAAGAGTTTTCGTATGTTTCAAAATAATCGGCTTTTAGCATTATAAATTTCTGGTGATAGCTATCAAATGTAAAAGAATCGTTGACGCTATGGTATCTTGTGTAAGGATAAGCATTTTGATTGTCCGAACAAAATAATGCTTGGATAGGTGGTAAACCAATATCTTGACTTGATTCGGCAAAAATAGAATTACCGAGATAATATACAATATTTTCATGACCGACATCATGAGGAACATAAGTATGATCAAAAATAAACCTTGTCACATCATTTGTTTTGATATTTATGGCTATATTGTTACTTCCAAAATAATTTCTTTTCGCTTTTTCTCTATGTTTATTTGAATCTAGAAAGGCTTTGTTAACATCAATTTCGTATAGATCTTTATCGACATTATTAAGTCGTTCTTTTTCTATAAACTGATAACGATCTAAAGAATCTATATATTCAGAAACTGTATTGTCTAATGAAGTAATCGATGTTTTTCCAATATCAACTTTTGTTTCATCTAAATGAATGTTTAATGAAAGCATTTTTTCGTTGGTATAGGGATTATATATACCTAAAGTTGTTTCCTGGAAATTTGAAATAGATTCAATTTGATAAACGATATATTTATAATCATTATCTTCATAGGAAGAATAATCATTTCGAATCATTATTATTAAGTTAGTATTGTATTTAAGAATCAAATCATTGGGAACAGTTTTTATTTTTTCGTTATTGAAAGAAGCTTTTTTAAGCGCGAAAGTAAAATTATAGAGAAAAAATGGACGAAGCTTGTAAGCATCATTTTCTTTTTCAATCGTCTCATTATTAAAACAGTCAGTTACATTGCTTATGATCACTGGATTGTCGTTATTAGAACAACCGATCAACGGTAGGCATAACGTAGGTAATAAAAAGTAAAAAAGTTTCATTAGAATTAAAAATAGTATCTACAAATTATATTTTAATCTTACAATACATTAAAATATTTTTGAATAGTTTCGTTGCTCTAAATCAATATATAATAAGATTACATGTGATTTACTTTGCACAATACAGAATATGTTATTAGATAAATTAAACGCACAGGAATTAAATAAAATCAAAACACTATCGTTTAACAAAGATGATGTTATTTTTCATGAAGATGATTTATGTGAAGAAATCACCATCTTACTTGAAGGTGTTATTGAAATATCATCATATTCTTTCCAAGGTATGAAGATGATTTATAATACGATACTCCCTAATCAAATCTTTGGTAATAATCTTCTTTTCTCTAGCGAACCTCGTTACAAGGGGAATGTAATTTGCAAAACTAAATGTAAGGTCGCTATTATCAAGAAAGATATCTTGGTTAACATAATAAGTAACAATCAAGAATTTTTACTAGAGTATTTGAAATTACAATCTGATTTTGGAAAAACCCTCAATGATAAGATAAAAATATTGTCTTTTAAAAACGCAGATGAACGATTGTTCTATTATCTAAAAATAAATAACAACCATATTAAAATTAATTCCATCGCCTATCTAGCGAAAGAATTATATTTATCTAGAGAAGCGACTTCTCGGTTAATTTCTTCTTTAGTTAATAAAGGTATAATATCTAAAGATATTAAAGGTAATAAGATTATCATTAGCCTCTCATAAATGGGGCGAACGGCAAACCTAGATCGATATTAGAAAGAATTAAATAAGCGATATAAGAACCAATAACGATAATCCCCACTGCATAGATCGCAAATCTATTTGGGAAATTGTCTTGGAATTTTTTACTATTAGAGACGAGTAAAGAGACGAGAACTGCAATCATGCTTAAGGAACCTAAAACCATTAATAAGAAGGCATTTTGGTCTAAATAATAAAGTGTATATGGGCATTTGAACGATAATAAATCCGCGAGAGTTAAGATGATGAAATTGAAACAGCAACTGCCGAGAATATTGCCATATGCGGCGTTGAAGTTCTTCTTCTTACATAATGTAATTGTCGCGGTCATCTCTGGTAAGGATGTCGCTACTCCTAAGAAAAGCGCTCCTCCAAAGGTCGCGTTCATATTAAAGACATTACAGACCCAATCTGCGAGATAGGTCATACCGATTGAGGCACCAATTAAACCAATCGCGAAGATGATAAATAATATAATTATTTGTTTAACAGTAAGGTTATCGAATCTGCTATGAGATTCTTCTTCCTCTTCTTTTTCTTCTTCCGTAGGAGTTTTAATCACATATAAAGCATAAACGGCGACGATGAAAATGCTCATCGGATTGAACCAACCCCATAAGATGTGATTGAAATCAAAAACAAAGGAGGCGATATATGTTCCAACATACATGATACCGATGAATAACATCGTCCACATATGTTGACTCTTTTTAAATTTGGATTGAGCGAGCTTCTTAAAGAAGAACAAATAGATAATCGCGAATAACGTCACGTTAAATAAGTTACTGCCTAAGATATCGCCATACACTAACGCGTTATTGTTCACTAATAAAGAAGCAGTCAAGGAAGTGAATAATTCCGGCAAAGAAGTCGTCGCCGCTAATAAGATACTGCCTAAAAACGCTCCTGAGACATTAGTCTTTTTATCGAGTAAGTCGACAAATATGCTTAAGAATATTGATAAGAACACCACGACTGCTGCGACTAATAGATAAGCTAAGATTGAAACAGGTTGTTGCCACATAATTAATTATTTATTTCCTTTCATATATTGATCGTAAATTGAAGTCATTCTTCGAGAAGAGACGTGAGTATATATCTGCGTCGTTGCAATATTGCTGTGCCCAAGCATCTCTTGCACCGCGCGTAAGTCAGCGTTATTTTCTAATAGGTGAGTAGCAAAGCTATGCCTTAAGATATGGGGGGATATCGGTCTATCAATACCCGCGATTAACGCATATTTACGAATCATCTTGAAGTAGTATTGTCTCGTTAGTGGCTCCCCATATTTAGATAAGAAGAGATATTTACTGTTTTTATTCTTATTCTTATTTCTCACTTCATTAATATATTTATTAATATATTCTATCGCATAATCTCCTAAAGGAACCTTTCTTTCTTTCGCACCTTTACCAAATACTTGAATCACTCCTCTATTGAGATTGACGTTTTTGATTTCAAGATTGATAATCTCACTGACGCGAAGTCCGGAAGAATACATCGTTTCAAGCATCGCTTTGTCTCTGATTTCATCTGGTTTATCTAAGTCTGGTGCGTCTAATAGCCTCTCCACTTCTTCGCTAGATAAGCAGTCCGGAAGATGAGCAGGTTTTTTCACCGTTTCAAAATCAGGGATATCTTCTTTGATATATCCCTCTTTAGATAAGAAGAGATAAAACGATTTAGTCGAAGATAATCTTCTTAAGGCTGTTGAGACTGATAATTCATTTTCCAGTTGATGACGGAAATAATCCTTTAAATCAGTCGCGAATAAATCATCAGTGGTCTTTTTATCAGGGAAAAACTGAAAGAAATGATATAAATCTTCTTTATAGTTATTTAAAGTTGAAGGCAATAAGCCACGTTCCACTAAGATGTACTGCGAATACATCTCTATCGCATCGGAGATATCCATTATTTATTAATCTCCATAAATAAATCGTCTAAAGAGATATGGAGCATCTCTCTTTGCTGTTTAATACTGCCTTGTTTAATAAAAGCATCAGGAACGCAGATGGAGATGATTTCACCTTTATAGCCGAGATTATTAAGCGCTTCCATAACGTGAAGAGCGAGACCTTCTTTCGTGCCATATACATCATAGATTATGACTTTGTCATAACTAGTTAATTCTTCAATCATCGATAAGTCGATTGGTTTGATAAACAAAGAATTATAAACTGTGATATCTAAATTCTCTTTTTCGCTTCTAGAGACGATTTCATGAACGATTGGTCCAAGAGAAACTACCGCAGTTTTTTTGCCTTCCTTAAGTTTGATAGCCTTACCATATGTAAATGGATAAATCAGTTCGTTTTGTTTGACTTCTTCTCTTGGGAAACGAATCACGAACGGACCGTGTCCTTCAAAAGATTGGTCGAATAAATAATTGGCTTCTAAAGTATTAGAGGGCATTGTTATTACGACATTAGGAATTGAATATAAGAAGGCTTCATCATAGATGCCTTGATGAGTTTCCCCATCATTACCGACTAAACCCGCTCTATCGACGAGGATGGTCGCGTCTAAATGCATACGCGCGATATCGTGAGATAATTCGTCATATCCTCTTTGAAGGAATGTGGAATAGATACAGATGATGGGTTGAATGCCGCTTATCGATAAACCACTCGCATATGTTAAAGCATGTTCTTCAGCGATACCGACATCGATCACTCTTGTTGGATAATAATTGATGAGTTTAGAGAGTTCACTACCATATCCTGTCGCGGGAGTAATGGCCACCACGCTTTTATCATTCATCATCTTTTTATCGATTAAATCGGAGAAATATTCGCTCCAAGAGATACCTGGTTTATTAAGCGGTTCTCCAGTTTCTTTATTAAATGGAGAAACACCGTGCCATTTACCAGTCTTATCTTCTTCACAGAATTTATATCCCTTACCTTTGATGGTTTTAATAATCACCATTGTCGATTTAGAATTTCTTTTCGCTTTCACAAATGCTTTTTCCATTCCTTTGATATCATGTCCATCGATTGGACCGATGACGGAGAAACCGAGGTTATCAAAGATGGTCATCGTTAAAAATCTTCTCTTCACTGCGTTTTTCATTCTATAGAAGAAATTATAGATTTTTTTACCAACTCTTCCTTTGGAAGAAAGTCGGACAAAGACATTCTTACTTCGCGCGTATAATTTGCTGAACTGGAATTTTCTAAGGAGATGGGAGACTCCACCTACTGGACGAGAAATCGACATCTCATTGTCGTTTAATACGACGATAATTTTATGTTTGTTGTCTCTGCAGTTATTAAGCCCTTCAAAGGCTAAACCATTAACGATAGAAGAATCGCCGATAAAGGAGATGACTTCATAATTTTCATTTTTTAAGTCTCTAGCAGTCGCCATTCCTAAGGCGGCAGAAATAGAAGTTGATGAATGTCCACATTCGTAATGGTCATATGGAGATTCATTAACTTTCTGGAACCCACTTATTCCGTCTTTTTGTCTAAGGGTATATAAGTCTCTACCAGTTAATAATTTATATGTATAGGATTGATGACCGACGTCAAAGATGATTTTATCTTTTGAAAAATCAAAACTGCGACATAAAGCGATGGTCGCATCTATCACTCCTAAATTAGAAGAGAGGTGTCCACCAGTTTTACTAGTCACATCTACTAAATAGTCTTTGATGTCACTAGAAAGAACATCCAAATTCTTATAAGAGATATCTTTTAAGAAATTAGGATTCTCAATTTTAGATAAATCGATGTGTAAAGGTTCTTTTTTCATTATTTGACTTCGATTACTTTTTCAACTTCTTCACTTGCTTCTTTCAATGCTTTTTCAAGCTCTTTAACGATTTTACTACCTTCTTCGTAGAGTTTAAGGGATTCATCTAAACCTAAAGATTGGTCATTAATTTTGCTAACGATTTCTTCTAGTTTTGCTAATGAGGCTTCAAAATCATATTTCTTTTCTTCCATATTTATTCCTCCACGATGCTCTTAATAGAGCCTTTTTCTAATAAGGTTGTTACTTCTTCACCAGGTTTGACCTGTTTAGCATCTTTTATCGGTTTACCAGAAATATCAAGGGTGATGGAATATCCTCTTGATAATACTCCCTTAGGATTAAGGGCAATTAACTGTTTCTGATAAGCGGATAATCGAAGATTGTAATTATATAATTTGTTCTTTAAAGCATTCACTAATTCTTCTTTATAAGAAGAAGTCATGTCTTTCATACTCTCTAATCTAGAGATTAATCCATCTTTCATATCTTCTAATGCATAGGTGATTTTTTGAAGGATTTCTCTTTGATCAACAGTGGCGAGTTCTGCTGCACCTGTGGGAGTTGAGGCTCTTTTATCAGCGATATAATCGATTAATGTCGAATCGATTTCATGTCCCACCGCGGCGATGACTGGCATTTTGCTACTCGCGACCGCTCTTACTAATGCTTCATCATTAAAGGCGGATAAATCTTCGCTCGCCCCACCGCCTCTGCCGATGATGAGAGTATCTAAATCATATTCTTGGCTCTTTTTAAAAGCGGATAATAATTCTTTAGGAGCGTTTTCTCCTTGCACAGAAGCAGGGAAGAAATATATTTCTGCTACTGGATATCTTCTTTTAATATTGAAGATTAGGTCTCTTATCGCTGCAGAATTCTTCGCGGTGATAATTCCAATTGCTTTTGGATAGATATTGATCTTTCTTTTTCTAGATTCATCAAATAGGCCTTCACTCGCGAGTTTCTTTTTGAGTTTTTCGAGTTCGAGAAGGATATTGCCTTGTCCTTCTAAAGAGATATCATAGACAAATAGTTGATATGAACCTCTCGGAATATAGACATCAACACTAGCGAGCAAGATGACTTCATCTCCATTTTTAGGAGTAAATGTAATCTTACTTGCGTAATTAGCAAACATCACCGCGCTAATGATTGAATCATCATCCTTAATGGAGAAATAGATATGTCCGGTCGCGGCGATTTTACAGTTAGAGATTTCGCCTTTGACATAGACATATTTGAGATTATCGTCATTAGTTAAAGAAGCCTTGATATAGGTGTTGATATCTTTAACTGAATAAACGACTCTTTCCATTATTGAATGACTTTTTCTAATATGGCATTGATGAATTTGCCTTGTTTTTCTTCGACATATTTTTTAGCGAGTTCCACCCCGGTATTGATGATTACTTTCTTATCAACTTTACCTTTTTCTACATAGTAGAAATGCGCGTAACTCATCAACAAAATTGCCTGCGATAAAAGGGGGATTCTTTCCCATTTCCAGTTGATGAGATAAGGAGAGAGAGCTTCCACTATTTCTCCATAGTGAAATAAGGAAAGATTGACGCTATCGCGGATAAAAGGAGTGATTTCTTCTCCTTCTGGAAGTAAATCAGCGATCACTTCTTCACTAGGACGCGATAATTCGTTTTTTGCAAAGTTAAAGTCAGCAAGTTCGATATAGATTGCCGACATGATGATGTAATGAGATTGGTTACGGGAAATCATTAGAACAAATCTTCCACTTTCACTCTCACGTTAATTGGCATATGACCTAACGATAAAGTTAAGTCACTGCTCACGTGTTTACTGATTTCATTCGCCGCGCGTTGAATGTTTTTGCTTTTACTAACGGCAACATAAACTTTGACATCCATAATCCCATTTTTATTTTGGGTGATGGTTGTTTTGTTAATCACGCGTGCGAATTCCCCTTTTTGAAGTTCTTCACCACTTGCCATACCTTTAAAATTCTTTAAAGATTGATCGACAAGGTGGTAGACGATTTCTTCGGAAAGGGCTAATTTTCCTTTTGGGTTCCAGTCAATGGTCATGTATTCAGGCATTATTTGACTCCTTTCACAAAGCTCACCACACTATCGACATCGAAATGATTGGCGTTAATGACATCAGCAGCTTTTGCTGAAGCACCAAAATGATCGATACCGTAGTTATGATCAGCGTATTTTCCCCAACCGAATGTGGAGAGCATTTCTAAGGAAATGCGTTTATCTTTACCTAAAGGTAAAACTTCTTTCTTATATTTCTCATCTTGCGCGTCGAAGAGTTCTGTACATGGCATTGAGACCACTCTTACAGGAATCTTTTCTTCATCGAGTTTTGCTTGTACTTTAAGAGCTAAATCGACTTCACTACCAGTGGCGATGATGATGTATTTAAAGCCTTTTCTATCGCTGATAACATAAGCGCCTTTACTCACTAGAGTTGGATCGCTATCTTTTAAAGTTGGTAATCCTTGTCTAGAAAGAAGAATTGCTGTTGGGGTAGTTTTGCTAAAAAGGGCGAGCTTCCAAGCTCCAAAAGTCTCTTTATCATCACATGGACGGATGACATTGAGGTTTGGTAAGGAACGGAGCATCGCGAGTTGTTCGACTGGTTGATGAGTTGGACCATCTTCTCCAACCGCGATTGAATCATGGGAGAAGAGATAAATCATTGGAAGTTGTTGTAAACAGGCAAGTCGAATCGCTGGTTTTAAATAATCAGAGAAGACGAAGAAACTACCGACATAAGTTCTAATACCTTTATGGAGCAATAAACCGTTAGCAATCGCCGTCATCGCGATTTCTCTAATGCCGTAGCAAATAGTTTTGCCGTCTCTATGCTCTGGGGAATAGATTTTCCCGTCTTTAATCAACGTTTGAACAGAAGAAGCTACATCCGCTGAGCCACCGATTAAATTTGGAAGTACCTTCACTAAATAGTTGAGGTATTCTCCACTTGCGTTACGCGTCGCTTTCACTTTGCCGACTTCAAAAGTAGGAAGTTCATCAGTTAAATAGGAGCTATAGTCATTATCTCTAAAATCGATGAATTGTTCGGCTTCACTTGGATAAGTAGATGTATATTTTTCAAACAACTCATTATATTTCTTATAAGCTTTTTCGCCTCTTTTAAAGATGGTATCGGCGAAATATTGTTTCACTTCTTCAGGGATGAAGAAATCTGGGTGATCGAAATGATAACATTCGACTTTTGCTTGTTTACCGTCTTCTTCACCTAAAGGTGCCCCGTGCACTTTGTTAGTCCCTTGCTTACTAGAACCATATCCGATAATGGTATTAACTTTGATCAGTGTTGGTTTATCTTTGCTCTTTTTGGCAACTTTAATCGCTTCATCAATCGCTTCGATGTCATTACCATCTTCCACTTCGATAAAGTTCCAGTTTGCAGCGATGAATCTACCTTTCACATCTTCGTTATCAGAAAGAGAAAGCGGACCATCTAATGTGACGTTATTTGAATCATAGAAAACGATTAATTTATTGAGTTTTTGACTGCCGGCAAAAGTAATTGCTTCTTGGCTAATGCCTTCTTGTAAACAGCCATCTCCACATAAACAGTAAGTGTAATGGTTGATTAATTTATTTCCCTTTGGATAGATTTTTTGAAGCATCGTCTCCGCCATCGCTAGACCAATCGCTTCGCCTAAGCCTTGTCCTAATGGGCCAGTAGAAGCATCGACACCAGGAGTCACTCCCACTTCGGGGTGGCCAGGAGTTTTAGAACCTAATTGTCTAAAATTCTTTAAATCATCTAAAGATAAATCATATCCTGAGAGGTGAAGTAATGAATATAGCAAGCTAGAAGCATGTCCGCCAGAGAGGACAAAACGATCACGGTTAATCCATTCTGGATCTTTTGGATAGCTCACTAAGTGACGAGTGAATAAGGTATAGAGGATAGGGGCGCTACCAAGGGCCATACCTGGGTGACCAGATTTCGCCTTGTTAATCATATCAATACAAAGGCTTCTAATTGTCGCAATTGCTAATTCGTCGATTTTTTGATACATAAGTTTCTCCTATTTTAATCTGATGCCGAGTTCGTCGAGTTGATCATTATCCACTGGGGATGGGCATCCGCTCATCGGTTCAACCGCGGATAAGTTCTTTGGGAAGGCGATGACATCTCTGATGTTATCTGTTCCTCCTAAGATCATCGTTAATCTATCTAGACCAAAGGCCATCCCTGCATGTGGAGGGGTGCCGTACTGGAAAGCATCGATAAAGAAACCAAATTTACGTTTGATATCTTCTTCGCTTAGTCCCAAAATCTCGAAGATTTGATGTTGGATTTTTTGATCATATATTCTTAAAGATCCACCACCAGCTTCATATCCATTTATGACAATGTCATAAGCATAGGATAAAACTTTGCTTGGATCTTCTTTTAAATATGGTAAGGATTCGTCGTTAGGACGAGTGAATGGGTGATGGGAAGAAGTATAACCAGTATCTGTTTTTTCAAATAATGGGAAATCCACGACCCATAATAAGTCATAAGTGTTTGGTTTGATTAAGCCGAGTTCTTTGCCGTATCTCAGTCTAAATGAACCGAGAAGAGGAAGAACTCTATTCTTATTACCAAAGGCGAGGATTACCACATCGCCTTCACTAACATTGAGTTTGTTCACGAGTTCATTAATCTTACTCTCATCAATATTTTTAGTTAAAGAACCGGATAAGAGGCCGTTTTCCTTCTTTATATATAAAATATAAGGTAAAGAGAATTTCTTCGCTTCTAATGATAATTCATCGATGACTTTACGCGATGTTTTAGAGGCTACTCCAGGAACAACGATTGCTCTAATTGCTTCTGCTTTATTAAAGCCGTTAACTTCTAACTCGCCAAGGATGTCTTTAACATCATTGATATAGATTTCAAATCTCGTATCTGGTTTATCAGAGCCGTATTTATCCATCGCTTCTAAATAAGGAAGTCTTCTTAGAGGTAATTTGACATCGTAATTGATCGTTTCTTTAAAAATCTTTTGAATGAGGCCTTCCATCATCGTTAAGAATTGATCTTGGTCTAAGAAACTTGTTTCGATATCGATTTGGGTGAAGTCTGGTTGTCTATCCGCGCGTAAATCTTCATCTCTAAAGCAACGAGCGATTTGATAATACCTTTCCATACCTCCAATCATCAAAAGTTGTTTATAGATTTGAGGAGATTGTGGTAAAGCATAAAAAGAACCATTATGAACACGGGATGGGACTAAATAGTCTCTCGCGCCTTCAGGAGTGGATAAACAAAGAATTGGAGTTTCCACTTCTACGAAACGGAGTTCACTTAAATATTTATGGGTGATTAATTTGATTTGATGACGGATGTCTAAAAAGTGTTGCATGCATGGACGACGTAAGTCGAGATAGCGATATTTAAGTCTCGTATCTTCAAGCGCGTCCGTGTTATCCGCGATGATAAGAGGAGTCGTATTCGCAGTGTTGATCACTTTAATTTCTGAAGCCACGACTTCGATATTGCCCGTTTTCAAATTTGGGTTAGCTTTATCTTTCGCTCTTACTTTTCCGTGAACGGAAATGACATATTCATTACGGATTTCTGGAAGAGAAGAAGTATCTTCAGAGATGACTTGAATGATGCCACTTCGATCGCGTAAATCGATGAAGGAAATCGATCCTAAATCTCTTTTCTTGCTCACCCAACCGATGAGATCAACTTCTTGACCAACATTATCTAATGTTAGATCCGTGTTAAAACAAGTTCTTTTCATAATTAATCAGCTATTCCTCCTAATTTATCAAAGAAATCGACAACTTCTGATGTTGGGACTTCGATTTGTTCTTGTTTATTTAAGTCTTTGATGACGACTTTATCATTATTGATTTCGTTTTCACCGATGATAATCGCGTATTTGGCTTGCTTTTTCTCCGCGCGTTTAAACATCGCTGATAATTTGCAGTCATCGAAACAATAATCGGTGATATATCCTGACATTCTTAAATCAGAAGCGAGATTTAAAGCGACTTTACGCGCCTGTAATCCCATTGGCATCATATAGATGAACACTTTATCTTCATCTTCGGGAAGGAGATTATCGTCTTTAAGAACGCTATATAATCTTTCAACTCCAAAGGAGAAACCGATGCCTGGGAGATCTGGACCACCGAGTTCTTTGACGAGTTTGTGGTAATGGCCACCACCGCCAATCGCTCCATAGTTATTTCCTGTCGCACTGACGTAATGGAATTCAAAGACAGTTTCGGAATAATAATCTAATCCTCTTACTAAATGCGGATCCACTTCATATGGGATTTCATATTCGCTTAATAAGGCTAAGATGTTATTGAATCTCTCTTCGCTTTCTTTAGAAAGGTATTGACCGACAATCGGTGCATTTTCCGCAATCTTGATATCTTCTTCGACTTTGCAGTCAAGAATTCTAAGAGGATTGAGTTCATAACGTTGTTTGCAGTCTTCACACATATGGTCAATATGAGGAGCGAAATAATCTTTCAACGCTTTTCTATAAGCGTCTCTAGAAGCATCATCGCCGATGGAATTGATTTTAAGTTTTACACCATTAAGTCCTAATGAGATGAGCATCGAATAAGCCATCATAATCACTTCCACATCGTTAAAATAGGAATTGTTACCGACGGATTCAACGCCGAATTGGTTAAACTGACGGTATCTTCCAAGCTGTGGTCGATCATATCTAAAAACAGGACCGAGATAGAAATATTTAAGAGGTAATTCTTCCGTCGCATATGTTTTGTTATTCACGAGCATACGGATGATACCCGCGGTGAATTCTGGACGAAGAGAAATGCTTCTATCCGCTTTATCTAAAAATGTATACATTTCTTTTCTGACGACATCGGAGCTATTTCCGACTCCACGAACAAATAGTTCGCTTGGTTCGATAACAGGAGTTCTCACTTGTTTATAGGCATAATAAGTCGCAATCCCTTTTAAAAGATTTTCAATGCTTTCAAAACCGGCGGCTTCATTTGGTAATAAATCGTGTGTACCTTTGACGTTTTGCATAATTTCTCCTTAGTGTATGATTCTAGTGACGTTATAAACGCTGCTGACGTTTAATAATATATTGATGATATCGTTTAATCTTTTTGAACCGGAGACGAGAATGGTCATATTGATCATCGCTTTCGTCCCATTGTCCGCTAATCTGGCATTCAAGTTTGAGACGTTGACGTGATTGTTATTCATCGCCGTCATGATTGAGATGACGAGGTTATGACGGTTGCTCGCTTCGACTAAGATATCAACTGGGTAAGTGGAATATTCTAAATCTGTTCTCCAGAAGACTTCCACTAATCTTTCGTTTCGATTAGCAACATTTGGACAATTCTTACGGTGAACACTGATTCCTTTACCTTTGGTAATAAAACCGATGATATCATCACCAGGAATTGGGTTACAGCAGTTGCTACGGCTGATTGCAAGGCGTGAAACACCTTTGCAGTATATTGGATATTTACCAGATGTGGTCACTACTTTCTTATTCGTATTTTGTGGCATCACCACTGGTTTTTTAATCTTTAGGAAATCGATGATGGCACTGGTCGTCGGTTTTTTACCAGCGACGGCATAAAATAAGTCATCGACTGTGGCGACATTGAAGTTTTCAAGAGTTTTCCAGTCAGAGAGCATTTCCATCATCTCGTTTTCATCAACATTTCTTTCTTTGAAAGCATCGATACAAGATGTACGGCCTTTGCTAATTCTTTCTTCTCTGGCCATCTCCATATTCTTCTTAGCGAGGAATTTACGGATATTGCTTCTCGCACTGCTAGTAACGGCGATATCAAGCCATCCTTCGTTTGGACCAGAAGCATTTTTACTAGTTTTAATCTCCACCATATCACCAGTCTTTAAGACAGTGTTAAGGGGAACGATAACATGATTGATAAGCGCGCCCGTCATCGTTTCTGCCACTTTTGAATGGATGCGATAAGCGAAATCGATTGGGGTGCTATTTGCCGGTAATTCAATGACTTTTCCTTTCGGAGTGAAGACATAAACATTCGCCTCAAAGATATCTTTAGTGAGGTGATTCACGTATTCATTCGCGCTTTCGGATTCATCTTCATTAGTCATAGAGACAAAGTCTCTGAACCAGTGTAATTGATTTTCGATATCCTTTTGTTCTTTTTCTGGATTATAGTTAGAACCTTCTTTATATGCCCAGTGAGAAGCAACACCAGTTTCCGCGATATCATCCATCTCTTTAGTTCTGATTTGCACTTCATAGAAGTTACCATCGCCAGAAATGATGGTCGTATGTAAAGATTGATAAAGGTTTGGTTTTGGCATCGCGATATAATCTTTAAATCTACCGACGACTGGGGTATATGTTTTATGAATCAAACCAAGAGCTTGGTAACAGTGCATCTCAGTATCAGTGATGATACGAAGCGCTAATATATCATATATTTCATCGAATGTATGACCTTTGACATACATCTTTTCATAGATGGAGAAGATCGATTTCACTCTCGCAGATATTTCAAAAGGAATATTGTTTTCAAACATGATATCAGCGATTCTCTTCTTGATGGCATCTAATGATTTATCCATCGTCTTCGCTTTCTTCTTTAATAAGCGAGAAATCATCTCGAATTCTTCTGGTTTAAGATATTTTAAACAAATATCTGCCATTTCGGATTTGATTAAATCAAGACCTAAACGATGGGCAATTGGAACGAAAACATCTAAAGATTCTTGCGATAAAGCGATCTGTCTTTCTGGCGATAATGCGCCTAAAGTTCTCAAATTATGTAGTCTATCAGCGAGTTTGACGAGGATGACGCGGATATCTTTCGCCATACCAATGAGGATTTTACGGTGATCTTCCGCTTCAAATTCTTCGCTTTCAATCTTTGATAATTTCAATCTTTGGATTTTGGTTAAAGAATCGACGATTTTGGCGATATCACTACCCCAAATCTTTTCGATATCTTCGACAGTTGTTTCTGTATCTTCAACGACATCGTGTAATAATCCAGCAATAATTGTGGATGGACCAGTCTTTAAAGATGCTAAGATATAGGCCACTTCTATTAAATGGTGATAATAAGGTTCACCACTTTTACGGAATTGGTTCTTATGTTTCTCGATAATGAAATCATAGGCCTTACGAATATCTTCGAGATCTTTCTTATTGAAGATATATGTTTTATATATGTCTTCGACTTCTTCGAATGTATGGAGGGGATAGCCTCCGTTGATAGGAGCAGGTTTCTTATTCATGTTAAATATCATAACATTATTAACTATTTTTTTATATAAAAAATATCAACGAATGCGTTGATTTAAACTACCTGTATTAATTTTAGTTATGTAAATCAGGAATATTTTTCGATTTTTTTAACGTCAAAAACGATATTGGTTAAGTCGCGATAAGTATCTTCTGTTAATGTGCCGTAAATATTGATAAAACGATTGACGCTAACTTCATCTTTGCTTAAATTCCAACCGCGGATAAGAGATCCTCCTCCGATGTTAGTAAAGATGTGTAATTTATTACGTGAGTAGGATAATGCAGATGTGTCGATATGCTCAATAGTTAATATCGGCGTGGGCCATTCAATACCAAATGGTGAAAAAGACTGAATGAGTTTGTAGTTCTGTCTAGAAATATCGATGATGCGCATTGGGATAGTTACTTTCTCTTTTGCAACAACGGGAGTTGATTCCACTAATTCATAGAATTTCTGTTTAAATATTTCATAATTCTCTTCTTTAATAGCGCATCCACCAGCGTTCGCGTGACCGCCACCACTGATCATATATTCGCTTAATTTATGGAAAGCTTCTGAAATATTAAAACCTTCTTGGCTTCTTGCAGAGCCTTTTAGCACACCGGGTTCAGTACCTTTAGTGAAGATAATTGTAGGTTTATTATATTTTCCGAGTAAATTGTTCGCGACAATGCCCATTAAACCTTCTTTGATATCGAGATATTCGACGATTGCGGGTCCATATTCTTTTTTAGAAAGTTGATCAGCAATAGAATTAGAAAGTTGCTTTCTTCTTTCCCCAATTTCGATGAGGTATTCGTAATAGCTTAAAATATAGTTTTTATCACTACAAACAAAATATTTAACAATGTTATTTATCGATGTATCTTCAATGATTCTACCGATGGAATTGATTTTTGGAGAGATATTCATTCCAATTGTCGTTTCATTAAATGGTTTATCACCTACTAGTAAGGAGATTGGTAAGAATTCATCTTTTTGATAAGTAGAAATGATCACTCTTAATAAGTTGCGGTTATATTCTTTTAAAGGCATCATATCAGAGATGATTGATATCGCCGCCAAAGTCGCTAAATATTTATCGACTCTATTAAGTAATTTACGGGAGAACATAAAAGCGGAAAAAGCCCCACTAGAAGTCGTCTCGCCTAGTTTAGAAAGCATGGGGTGAAGAATGACATCAGCGTTTGGTAATACTTCTCCAGGAGTGTGATGATCAATGACTAAAACAGTGACATTATTATCTTTTAGATAATCTATCGCTTCATTCGCACATACTCCGTTATCCACAGTGACGACGAATTGATATCCTTTTTCAACATATTCTTTCGCTTTATTGATATTGATGCCGTATCCATCTAAATAACGACTTGGAACATAATAATCAGCGGGAAAAGAAAGATAATCAAACATCTTTTTAAGGATTGATACTCCCATAATTCCGTCGCAGTCATAATCGCCATATATGATGGTTTTCGCATTTATTTCCATCATCTTTTTCGTTAAATTAACCGCATCATCAACATTAACGAATTCATGACCTTCATTAAAAGATAAAAGGGTATGGGGAGCGATAAGCTTCTCATATTCTTCTTTAGAGATCTTGTAATAAGATAATAAACTGTCAAATAATGTCATAATGTTTTAAAAAGGCTACATAAGTAGCCTAATGTATTAATCGTTGATGCCGATGAAGATTGCTTCTTCTGGTTCACCAGAGGATCTATTTGGTTTGATGTTACCACTCTTCTTCTTTTTCTTCTTTGGCTTGATAGTGACGTTAACTCCAGAGAGTTTCTTATAGAAGAATTGAGCGAGTGGACCAAAGACAGTCACAGCAAGTAATAAAGCAGTTGCCGCGCCTAATAAGCAGACCACGAAGATTGTAGAATAAGCAGAAGCTCCAAATCCGAAGAAATCCACTAATAAGTAGGCAGCGATGATTGTTAATATTCCCATTGGGACAATCGCACTGCTCGTGGATTTGACCATGAGTTCTTCTCTTCTTTCAAAAGAAGCATTATAAGATTTATCTTCGATGAGGAGTTCTCTTTCTCTATTCATCCAAATGATTTCTAGGATATAAGTGAATCCGGCGATAAACGGCATCACTAAGACGAGGTTAGAACCCATTGTAAGTCCTGTTAAAGAGATGAGGGCAAATAGACCACTGATTGCTGTCATATTAGCTAATGCTAATATAATAGAAGCAAAACCACGTGATAAGCGATATCTGATTAAGAGATAGACACCGATGACTAAGGATGCCACTACTGTGCCGAGCATAATGCCGGAATCATGCGGAACACTCTTAGAATAAGCAGCATATGGTTTGATGCTCACATGTGCGGAGTTATCAGCACCATCAACTTCATTAGTGAGAATATCGTTTAATGTAGCTACTTCACTCTTGCTTTCATCAGGATTGACGAAATAAGCGTTTTCTTCACCAGTTAAAGCAGTTTTGAAAGAGGCGACGATATAGTTAGTAGTCACATCGACACCATCTTTAGTTTCAGTAAATGCATAAGTGACGACATCGTTAACTCTATCGGCTAAACAAACTGGATCTTTGCCTTCATAGGAGAGATAAGTATGGGCTAAGATTTCTTCTTTAATATAGTTATTTGTAGTGATGACACTATCTTCATCTTTGGTATAGAAATAGATTTCAGTAGATGTCGCACCCATATTATCTTTATAATATTGGCCGTTATAGAAATTAGCGGTAAGCACTAAACCAGTTAATCCTGCCACACATAATAATAAAGCGACGATGGAGAATGGTTTTCTGTTCTTTGTTAAATCTTTATCTTGATATGGTGAGAAATAAGATTGTTTTTCTTCTTTATCCAAAGAAGGAACTTTATTTTCATCGATACCAAAGAGAGAATAACGATTATTTATTGCTGTCGTATTAGCGGCCAACCACATGAGACCTCTTGTCACTAATAAGTTAGCGAGCATAGAGATGATACCACCTAATACAGTTACTAAGGCAAATGAACGGAGTAAGGAACCGCCGAATAAATAACCGAAGACACCGATTAAAATCACGACTAAGTTGATATCGATTGTTGGTAGTAAGCTCTTCTTAGCAGCTTCAGTATTTGCTTTTCTTAAGCTACGTCCTTTGTATGCTTCATCTTTAAGTTTGCTAGCATAGATGATGCCAGAAGCAAGTGAAGCGATAGCGACAAGCACTAATCCGACTAAAATCGCAATGTTGAATTCTCCACCAAGAGCGACTAATAAAGTTGAAGCACCATATAGGGATAATAAGGAAGAGACGATAATGCTAGTCGCAGATAATTTAAAGAAGACGACTAAGAGTAAAGAGATAATACCAATCGCGACGATTGTAGCGATCATTGTTCTGCTCCAAGCGACACTTCTATTTGGGTCACCATTGACGACGATGGATTCAACCCATGATGGGATGACGACATCGTGTTGATTGTTGATGTATTTGACATCGTAATCGAGAGCATCACAGTTTAATAAATTCACGTAATAACGCGCGTTATCATAACCATTTCTCACTTCAGTGAAATCGAGAACTTTATCGTTATTAGTGTCTAAGTTAATTAAAGCTGCTAATTTGTTTTCTTGATTATCTGGATACCATAAATCTTCGATATTGAATTTCATCAAGATCTTTTTAGCGATATTTTCATCGTAGTCTTCACTATCAGGGACAGTTCTTGAATAACGATCTGTTTCTTCGTTGAAGTCATACCAAAGGTATAAATAAGTAGTTGTTACAGTTTTTTGGTTACCATCTTCATCAGTTTCCCCAGTTTCTGTAGTTTCACCAACACCATTTTCGTGTTGTGTTCTCGTTTTTTCGAGTAAGAGTTTAAAGTTATCGTTATTTGTATCAACAGGAATAACGATAGTTGGATAATTATTGACGTTATCTAAATATGCTTTACTGCCTGCAAGGAGGAATTCTTCGCCAGTAAGTTGAATGTAGTTATCATCATCATCCATATTGGATAAGCCAAGAGAACCGTTAAAAGAAAGATAGGACACTAAGTTATTTCGTTTAACATCATTATTTTCAGAGAATGTCACTTTGATGATATCATCACCAGCGACGTCAATTTTATAAGCGGTAATACCACTATTATCAAGACGTTCCGCCATCTTAGTCGCAATGACCTTGTTAGCGCCGACTTCCACTTCGCGTTCAGCATCTTCTTTATCAGTTAAACGGAAGACGATTTCTCGTCCATCGTTAAAATCTTGGTTAGCTGTCACATTTTTGAAAATCGCAGTAAATGTGGCTCCCATGATAAAAATAGAAGTGAATGCAATCAAGATATGTGCCCATAATCTTCTCATATTGTTTCCTCCTCATATATGTAGCGTGTACATATGCGTCATTGAATAATTTATAATAAATTATACTAAATATCAAATATATTTAACTTGTTTAGCTATTTTTATAAAAAAGGGAATTATTCCCTTTTAATGTTTTTTCTTACAAATCGTTAACCTACTAGAGTAATGACTCTTGATAGGTGATTTTTAAGTGTTTATAAGCTTTTGGGGTCGCTACTCTACCTCTTGGGGTGCGATCGATAAAACCGATTTGAAGAAGATATGGCTCATAAACATCTTCGATATTCATGCTTTCTTCTCCAATCGCACTTGCTAAGGTCTCTAATCCCACCGGTCCACCATGGAATCTGTTGATCAGAGTTTTTAAATATCTAATATCGACATCATCTAAACCGATTTCATCAACTTTTAAAGCGGTTAATGCTTTCTTTGCATCATTGATATCGATATGATCTTTATGTTCGTAATTAGCAAAGTCTCTCACTCTTCTAAACAAACGGTTGGCGATACGTGGAGTTCCTCTACTACGTAGAGCAATTTCGTGAGCAGCTTCTTCATCGATGGTTGTCGCAAAAACTTTGGCAGTTCTTTTAACGATTTGTTCAATTTCTTCAATCGTATAATATTGGAGTTTTTCAGAAAAACCAAATCTCGCTCTAAGCGGGGCTGATAAGTCGCCTGCTCTTGTCGTTGCACCGATTAAAGTAAAAGGTGGAAGTTTAAGTTCTAATGAACGGGAAGAGACATCTCTATTGATGACGACATGGAATATGAAATCTTCCATCGCTGAATAAAGCGCTTCTTCAACGATGCGTGGCATGCGGTGTATTTCATCGATGAAGACGACATCTCCTGGTTCAATCGTTGATAATAAAGCAGCTAAATCTCCTACTTTTTCAAAGGAAGGACCACTAGCAATTTTAATATTCGCGCCCATTTCATTAGCGATGACATGAGCAAGAGTTGTTTTACCAAGTCCAGGTGGGCCATAAAAAAGCATATGGTCAAGAGGTTCATCGCGGTGAAGTGCCGCCCCGATGAAGACTTTTAAATTACTTTTAAGTTCACCTTGTCCGACATATTGATCAAGACTCGTTGGTCTTAAAGATAATTCTTCTTGGCTTTCTTTTGGATTTGCACTGGCATCTAATAATCTTGACATACCTATTTCCTTAATAATGTTAATGCGATTCGTACGACATCTTCACTAGTCGCATTTGGTTCATTGATTTGGGCTAAAACGCGGTCAATTGCTGTACCTTTAAATCCTAGTGATTTAAGAGCGTCATAAGCATCATCATAGACACCTGGGTCGCCTTTCGTACCGGTGAGTTCGCCTTTCAAATCAAGAATGATTTGGGCAGCAGCTTTCGCTCCAACCCCTGGTAATGTTTTTAAATAAGCGACGTTATTTGAAGCGATCGCACTGATGACAGAACTTGGCGTGGTCGCACTTAAAGCATTGATTGCGGTTTTTGGACCAAAGCCTTTGACTTTGATGAGTGAAAGGAAGACATTTTGTTCTTCTTTTTGAGAGAAACCGACGAGATATTGCTCATCTTCTCTATCGATTTGGCAGGTATAGACAAAGATATCATCCCCTTTAACAAAGTCATCGGGGTGAGAGACTAATACTTCATATCCAACACCATTGACATCGATTTGTAGATAACTGTCATTGATATCGAATACTTTTCCTTTTAAGAAGCAGATCATGTTATATTCCTTTCTATTTATATATTGCGACGAATAAGATGATTATCACTAAAGTTATAACGACTGACGCTAACGCAGAGATAACCGCCTTATCAATACCTTTATTCTCATCCACGTTTATATTCCTCGGGAGTGGGAATTGGATTCCTTTTATGCGCGGAGATACGATGTAATCTTTCAATTTTGTTCTTCGCTTCTTCGTTAATCTTTTTACCTAATATGTAATCATCTAAATCATTATATGTAATACCCATTTCTGATTCATCGGTTTGACCTTGATATAAACCAGCGGATGGAATACGTCTTGCTAAATCTTCTGGTAAGCCGAGGATTAAACACGCTTCCACGACTTCTCTTTTTAATAAATGGGCAATTGGTAATAAATCAACTCCCCCATCACCATATTTTGTATAATAACCAGTATATCTTTCATCCATATTATCAGTGCCGAGGACTAGTCCTCTTTTGTTTTGGGCAAAAGCATATAAAGTTGCCATTCTAAGACGAGCTTTTAAATTGCCTTTCGTAGATAAATCTAATTTCACACCTGTCGATTCATAGATTTTTACCATTTCATGATATGGTTTAGTCAAATCAACTACTTCATAATTGAGATCTAAGTGCTTAGCAAGTCTCACCGCATCGTTTTCATCATCAATTAATGAATCTATTGGCATTGCATAGCAAAATAGTTTGTCTTTGCCGACAGCTTTCTTTGCTAAAGCGGCGACTAAAGAAGAATCAACACCACCAGAAATCCCTAAAACATAACAATCTTGATGATTATCTGGTAAATAATTCTTCAAAAATTCTACGATGACGTTTAAATATTCATTTAAGTTCATAATTATCTCACATATTCAAATTCGAAATCTTCTAATATGACGGTATCACCATCACTAGCGCCCATCCTTTCAAGTTCATCATCAACTCTTAAGGAACGGAGTTTGCTCATGAGTTTCATCATCCCTTCGTCTGTCGTAATATTGGTCATCTTATAGAATTTGATGATTTTATCACCAGTAATTCTGAATAAATGGGCTTTAAGACGAACGATTTCAAATTCTTTTTCCTCTTCTTCAATACTATATTTTTTATAATCGATTTCTCTTTCTTCTTCATCGAATAATGGGAATTTTGGAGTGACCGCTAATAAATCTTTACAGGCATAAAGGATTTCTTTAACCCCTTCTTCAGAAATATTGCTAAGCGGATAGATCTTTTCTTTTACTTTTTTCTTAAAAGATTTGAGTTTATCTTCCGCACCATCTTCATCCATTTTTCCAGCGACTAAGATAATTGGTCTTTTATTTAATCCAAAGCCATATTCTTTAAGTTCGTTATTCACTGTTAAATAGTCTTGATATGCATCGCGACCATTATTAGACATATCTATGATATGGATTAAAACACGGCATCTTTCAATATGTCTAAGGAATTGTAAGCCTAAGCCTTTACCTTGATGCGCACCTTCAATTAATCCTGGTAAGTCTGCCATTACAAATGATGAATCATCAACACTTACCACTCCTAAATTAGGAACGATTGTTGTAAAAGGATAATCAGCGATTTCTGGTCGCGCAGAACTGACGACGGATAAGAAAGATGATTTACCAACGCTTGGTAGACCGATAACTCCGACATCAGCGAGCAATTTTAATTCGAGAATTAAACGTTTTGATTCACCAGGTTCACCATTTTCAGCAATTCTTGGGCATCTATTCGTGGAAGATTTAAAAGCAGTATTGCCGCGACCACCGCGACCACCCTTTGCAACTAGTAATGTTTTGCCATCTTCGTTGAGGTCGCCGATAAAAGATTTATCACTTTCAAGATAGACGACGGTGCCAACTGGTACTTCGACAATCATATCTTCAGCATATTTACCGAACTTATTTTTGATACCGCCTTTTTCTCCTTCTTTAGCGATGAAGGCTTTTGAATGACGGAAGTTAAATAGAGTATTGATGCGAGAATTAGCTTTTAAAATGACGGAACCACCTCTTCCTCCGTTACCACCAGCAGGTCCACCTTTAGCAACGTATTTTTCACGACGAAAAGCGATCATTCCATCGCCACCTTTGCCGCTTCTTACTTCAATTATTGCTCTATCTATAAACATAACCTAATTATACAATTAGAAATGCTTTATTACTATACAAATATTATATTTAAAGCACAAAAAAAGACCCGAAGGTCAATTTTTGTTATCTTTTGCTTATTGTTGTTCTTGTGGAATCACTCTCACAGAAGTTTTGCTTCTGCCGAGTCTTTCGAATTTCACAACTCCGGAAGCAGTCGCGAAGATAGTATCATCGCCACCCTTTTTGGTATTTTCGCCTGGATAAATCTTAGTACCTCTTTGACGGTAGATAATGCTACCAGCATGGCACCATTGACCATCAGCGACTTTTGCACCAAGTCTACGACCAGCGGAATCACGACCATTTTTTGTGGAACCAACACCTTTTTTAGAAGCAAAGAGTTGTAAGTCTAGTTTGTATGTCATAACTTTTTCTTCCTTTCTTAATTTTCTCTATCCAAGATTTTGATATGCTGTGGATAGGATTCTTCTACTGTCTTGAGCATAACCCAAACAGTATTCAATACTTTGTTACTTTCTTCATCAGTATTTTTCATTTCAATTAATGCATATCCACTTTCAAGCTTGATATTGTAATTAGCTTTGTTTGGAATGGCATTTGCTCCACCAGTGATGATGGCGCTAACAGCAGCACAGACGAGATCATGACCTTTTGGACCACTATCCGCATGTCCACTTATTTCTAATGATTGAATGAGATTATTGTGACGAACAATAGTAACCTTAATCATTTGATTAACCGTTAATGCTTTCGATGACTAAGCAAGTATATGGTTGACGGTGACCAATGGTTTTGTGTTCGTTAGTCTTGGCTTTATATTTGAAAACACGGATCTTTTTGCTTAAGCCTTGTTTTTCAACTTTACCAACCACGCTTGCGCCAGAAACATATGGGGTGCCAACTTTCGCGTTTTTATCACCTAATAATAAAACTTTGTCAAAAGTAACTTTATCACCAACATTGGCTTCTAATTTTTCGACATAAATCTTATCACCGACGTTAACACGGATTTGTTTTCCACCAGTTTCGATAATTGCGTACATAATGTCCCTCCTTACTTCTTAAATTCACTAAGTACTCGCTATTAAGGTAAACCTTAAGTTTTTAATGACCTTCTCTAGGCGGTTGTAGCTAGTGAGGCGACAACGTCAGTACTATAACATAAGTTATCTTCACTATTCAACTATTTTTTAAAAATAGGGATTCTTTGGAATCGGTAATTATTGTTTCATTTGGTCATATATAGTCATTTTTGCAAATTACGTATTTTGTTTTACTTTTTATTGACTTCCTTTTAGATTGTTGTTTAAATGAGTTTAGTCGGTGATTTACTGAAATAGAGTTTCGTAGCCGACTTTTTTATTGCCCTAACGCTTATAATATTTATTCTTCTTAATACGTTTGATTTTCCTTTTATCATTTTTATTCCATTTCCATGGATAAACCTTTTCATCAAAAGACGATTCATCATCGAAATAATTTCTAGGAACTACATAATATTCTCCATCTTTACTACCATTTGGATGATGATATAAAGGAACGTTAGTTATGATTGATTTACCTGATCGATTTTTTATAGTAGGCTTTGAAGAAATCAATATATTTTTTCGTTTTGAACCAACATCTTTATGTAGATAAGCATAATGTCTTCGCTTCTTATTCCATCTAAATTCGCTTCTCGCCATTATTAAATGTTTTCCTCTTTATTTCGTTTAACATTATTACTATCAATGGATTCTATTAATTTGTTGAGATTATGCTTGTGTTTGTAATAGCTTTTAATCGATGTATAGCCCATATGGTGAATGATGATGTGATCAAGGAGAAAAATGTTCATTCCTTTGATTGCCATATTTAACCTAATTGTGAGTAATATGTCCTGTGGAGATGGGTCGCTATTTCCACTGGGATGATTGTGCACCAAATAGAAATAATATCCATCGTGAAGAATGACCTCTTTAATCACTTCATTAATCGAAACGGATACTAATGTGGTATTCCCTTTATAAATAGTTCTTTCACAAATTAATCGTTTATTTCTATTTAATATAAGTAAAACCACTGTTTCATTTGGTAAACTAGCAAGATAATCACCATATTTTTCGTTGATATATTCTGGGTCAACTGGTCGATTATCAAGTTCTATTCTTTTGTTTTTAATGCGATTCATCAAAGCGAATAGAGAAAGTAGCTGTGTCGATTTCACTTTACCGATGCCTTTTATCTTCTTTAGATCTCTTTGATTGATATTGCCGAGATTATATAAGCCGTTGCTTAGTTTTAATAACTCATCAGCGATATCAAGGGCGTTTTGCCCCTGATATCCATTGTTGATGAGAATGGCGAGCAGTTCAGCATCAGATAAAGAATCGATTCCGTATAATTTCGCTTTTTCTCTTGGGCGAAGTACTTCTGGAATATCCTTTATCTTCATATTAAGCCCAGGAAAATTTCCAGTCGCCGATAGAAGCTCCTCCCTTAGATGAAAGGAAGAGTTTGTAGACGAGAACGGCGATTACTGCCGTGGCGAGAATCGCTAGAACAGCCGAGAGAGTAATCGCTTCTCCAACATAAGTTTTTTTGCATTCTTCAATGCTCATTTTTTCTAAGGTCATAAAAAACCCTCCTAATATATAAGAGGGCAAAAAGTGAAAATTTTCGGGTTTTTATTTTAATTTTTTTAATTTTTCTTCAATACGAGCAATGTTCTCACGATGGACTTGAAGTTTATTTTTTTCAAGTTCTACCTTTTCTTTAGGCGCTTTTTCTATGAAAGATGGATTATTGAGCATTTTCTCGCAGCGATTTGTCTCTTCTAGTTCTTTTTGCAGTTCTTTTTCAAGACGTTCAATAATTTCGCCAGCGTTCTCATTTGAAAGGATGATCATGTCTGCATCATCGTGGATGAATAATTCACCTTTTAAGGCAGATAAGTCTTCTTTGGAGAACTCGACATTAGAGAATGTAAAGCGGTTGAAATAAGTCGCGAAATCAGTGAATAAATCAATGTGATTATTGATCTTAATTTGTAAGGATAAAGATGGAGATAGTTTGTTTTCAATCTTGTAGTTTCTCACTTCTCTAATTAAATCGAATAAAAGGATAACTTGTTTATCACCTTTCTTATCGACGAGTTTTTTATCCACGACTGGATAACTTTCAAGCATGATCGATTCTAAATGGATTGGCAAAGATTGATATAATTCTTCACCGATAAATGGAGTATATGGATAGATGAGTAAGATGATGTCTTTTAAACATTTGAATAAGATTTGATAAGTGACTTCTTTCTTACTTTCATCATTGCCATTTAGAGAGACTTTGCTCATCTCTAGATACTGTCCACAGTAATCATCATAGACGAAATTATAGAGGTGACCACTGGCGGCATTGAAGTCGTATTTATCCATATTTCTTTTAACCTTCTCTATCGTTTCATTGAGGCGGTTAATAATCCATTGGTCAATCAAAGAGAACTCTTTTTTATTAAGTGGTTTTTCTTTAAAGTCTTCTGGTAAAACGCTTAAAACATAACGCGCGGAATTCCAGATTTTATTTAAATAGTTACTAGATGCTTCAACACGTGATTCGATATAACGCATATCTTGTCCAGGTGTGGAATTAGTCGTCATAAAGTATCTTAAGGCATCCGCGCCATATTTCGCGATGACGTCCATTGGATCAACGCCGTTACCAAGGGTTTTTGACATCTTTCTACCCTTTTCATCACGGATTAAGCCATGGATTAAGCAGTCTTCAAATGGTCTAACATTATTCATATGTAATGATTGGAAAATCATTCTAGATACCCAGAAGAAGATGATATCATAACCAGTCACTAAGCACTGGGTTGGGAAATAACGTTTGAAATCTTCAGTTTGATTTGGCCAGCCTAAAGTAGAGAACGGCCATAAAGCAGAAGAGAACCATGTATCTAAAACATCGTTTTCTTGTTCATAGTTTTCCATATCTTTTGGAGGATCTATCGAAACCACTACTTCACCAGTATGCTTATTATAATAAGCAGGAATGCGGTGACCCCACCATAATTGACGGGAAATACACCAGTCTTCAATGTTGTTCATCCAGTTTGTGAAGGTCTTTTCAAAACGAGAAGGAACAAAATTCACTTTATCTTTCCCTTTTTGATTTTTTAAAGAAGCTTCTGCAAGTGGCTTCATCTTTACAAACCACTGTTTTGATAACATTGGTTCAACAACAGCGTCACTTCTTTCTGAGTGACCAACAGGGTGCACTATTTTTTCTTTTTTAATGAAATTACCGGCTTTTTCAATATCTTTTAATAATTCTTCACGACAGACGAATCTATCTAAGCCTTGGTATTTGCCGCATTTTTCATTCATCGTCGCATCTTTATTGAAGATGATTGGTTTTTCAAAACCATATTTTTCACCGATGATGAAGTCATTTGGGTCATGGGCAGGTGTACATTTCATCGCCCCTGTACCAAATTCTACATCGACGTATTCATCGCCGATAATTGGAAGTTCGTCACCATTAGCAGGGTTGATGACTTTTTTACCAATGACATTAATATATCTTTTATCTTTTGGATTGACGACGACACAGACATCGCCAAACATCGTTTCCGGTCTCGTTGTCGCCACTTCTAAATAACCACTGCCATCAGTGAGAGGATATTTAAAATAATACATATATCCTTCATCATCTTTATGGATGACTTCGACGTTTGATAAAGCGGTTTGTTGGACTGGATCCCAGTTGATGATTCTTTCACCTTGATAGATGAGTCCTTCATTATATAATTTGACGAAAACAGTTCTTACTGCATAGTTAAGACCTTCGTCAAGAGTAAATCTTTCGCGTGAATAATCGAGCATTAAGCCCATTGTTCGCCACTGATTATGAATGTTAGCGGCATATTCATCTTTCCATCCCCAAGCGGCTTTAAGGAAGTCTTCTCTAGAGATTTTAGTGACATCAACACCGTTTTTATATAGTTTCTCCATGACTTTGGCTTGGGTGGCAATACCCGCGTGATCCATTCCAGGAAGATATAAGACATCATATCCTAACATCTTTTTATATCTGGCGATGATATCTTGAAGAGTGTTGTCCCAAGTATGGCCTAAATGTAATTTGCCAGTAACATTTGGAGGAGGAATGACAATTGTATATGGTTTTTTAGATGTATCACCAGCGGTGAAATATCCTTTTTCTAACCACTTGTCATATTTTCCTTCTTCGACTTTCTTTGGGTCATATCTTTTTTCTAGCATAAGCTTCCTCCTAAAATAAAAGCGTCCTATTTCTAAGGACGCATTGTTTTGCGCGGTACCACCTTAGTTCTAGATATAAATATCTAGCCCTTAATTAGATATATCCTCCTAAGCGACCCTTCATCCTCTCAATCAGTCGAACTTTCACCTATATCGACTCTCTAAGTGATTGAGAACTGGATTACTTCCTCTTAATCAACGGACTATATTATTTTTACAATAATTAGAGATTGTGTTCAAGCAAAATATTTTTAATATATGAGATTGGTTCTTCTGTGACATCCACGCCGAGTTTCTTAAATGTATTTAAGTCGACATCGGAGAGAATGTTAGAAGAATGAGCTTGTGCAGTGCGTAAATTTGGCAACTGCTTTAAAGCGATTTCCGCAAGCGGATTTGTGTTCGCTTGAATCGCTAAGGCGATAAGAGCTTCTTCCGCGTGTAGTCTTGGGTTGTTGTTATGAAGACCTTCGGTCTTAAGTTTGCTGATTGGCTCGATAACATTTGGAGAAATCAAGAATAATTTGTCATCGATATTTCCTAATGTTTTTAAAGCGTTGATTAATAAAGCGGCAGATGCACCTAAAATTGTACTTCTTCTCGCGGTGATGATTCTTCCATCGGGAAGTTCCATCGCCATCGCTGGTTCATGACTCTTTTCGTGTTTATCTAAAGCTGCTTTGACACACTTACGATTCATTGGAGTGCAACCAACTTGATTCATCAATAATTCAATCTTATTGACTGTTGAATCTTTAAACCTTCCTAAGAAGACATTCTTTTGCACCTCGTAATAACGACGGACAATCTCTCTTTTAGAGGCATTACATGCCGCATCATCATCGATGATCGCGTAGCCTGCCATATTAACACCCATATCAGTTGGTGATTGATATGGAGAAGAACCATAGATTTGGTTGAATATCGATTTTAAAAGTGGGAATGTTTCAACATCGCGGTTATAGTTAACAGCTTGTTCGCCATACGCTTCTAAATGATATGGGTCGATCATATTGACATCATCGAGGTCCACTGTCGCGGCTTCATAAGCAAGATTAACCGGATGCTTAAGAGGAATATTCCAAATTGGGAATGTTTCATATTTTGCATATCCAGATTTAATTCCTCTTACAGAATCTAAATATAATTGTGATAAACAAGTTGCCATCTTACCGCTTCCTGGGCCAGGAGCAGTCACGACCACTAAAGGACGTGTTGTTTTAATATAGTCATTTCTTCCAAGACCATCTTTAGAAAGAATTAAGTCAACATTTTGTGGATATCCATTGATTTGGTAATGTTTATACATCTTGATGCCACTATTTTTGAGTTTCTTTTCAAATTCATCGATAGCGGGAGACTTCTCATAGAATGAGACGACGACAGAATTGACTTTTAAACCGAGTCTTAAAAAAGCAGTGATCAACCTTTCCACTTCCGCGGAATAAGAAATGCCGATATCTCCTCTCACTTTATTAGAGACGATATCTTTGCAGTTCACGGTGATGACGATTTCAGCTTTTTCTTTCAAAGAAAGAAGCAAATGAATTTTTGCATTGGGGGCAAATCCTGGGAGAACACGTGAGGCGTGATAGTCATCGAAAAGTTTACCACCGAATTCGAGGTAAAGCTTTTTATCATACATTGCGATTCTATCTAAAATCGCTTTTTTTTGAATTTCTAAATATTTGTCGTTATCAAACGCCTGTCTCAGCACTCCCATATTTTGCTCCTATTTTATTCTTCGTCGTCGTTATTGTTGCTTTCAAATAGAGGCTTTTCAAAATTTTGATGCGCTTCGGAAAGCGATGTACCAAGTTCTAATGCCTTGATGATGTTAGCCATCATTGGAGCAAGTGGTAATACTTCGATTTTATCGATTTGTTTTTCTAAAGGTAATGGAATAGAATCAGTGATCACTAATTTTTCAATTGCAGAATATTGAATCTTTGTGACCGCATCTCTAGATAAAATACCATGTGTAATGGCCGCGAAGACGCGTTTTGCACCTAATTCCTTAAGTTTATTCGCGGCAGCGCATAAAGTGCCAGCAGTATCCGCGATATCATCGACAATGATACAAGTCTTATCTTTGATATCACCGACAATACCGATGACTTCGGCTTTATTTGGTTCTGGTCTACGTTTATCGATGATGGCGATAGGCGCATTCATCTTCGCTGCTAAGCGGGATGTGCGGGTCACACCACCATGGTCTGGAGAAACGCAGACGACGTTTTCTAAATGTAAATTTGAGAAATAATTATAGAATAATGGCATCGCAGAGACGTCATCAACAGGGATGTTGAAGAAACCTTGAATCTGGGAAGCATGCAAATCAGTACAAATGATTTTATTCGCACCTGCAGTTGTTAATAAGTCCGCGACTAATTTAGCAGAAATTGGTTGTCTTGCTTTCGCTTTTCTATCTTGTCTAGCATAACCGAAATAAGGCATGATCAAAGTGATGCTTCTCGCGCTTGCTCTTTTACAAGCATCGCAGCAAAGTAACACTTCCATAAGTCTTTCAGTAACTGGTGAACAAGTTGATTGGATGATATAGATATTATCACCACGGAAGGATTTTTCTCCTTCGAAGATCATTTCGCCATCCGCGAAGTGAGTGACGTGACTTGGGAGGATTTCCACTCCTAAGATTTCAGAAATCTCTTTAGTCATTTTTTCATTCGCGCTAAGAGAAATAAGTTTTAATCTATTTAAATTCTTTGCCATATATGATATTCCTTAGTAAAAATAAGGGAAAACCCTTATTTATATTTATTTTACAGTACCGAAAGTACGGTCACCACAGTCACCTAAGCCTGGGCAAATGTAAGCGTCATCGTTGAGTTCTCTATCAACAACACCGCAGAAGACTTCAACATCTGGATGTGCTTCACAGAAAGCTTTGACACCTTCTGGTGCAGCGATGATGCAGATAAATGTGATCTTTTGTGCGCCATGTTTTCTTAAGATTTCCACTGCGCCCATTGCTGAACCACCTGTCGCGAGCATTGGGTCGATTAAATAGACATGTCTATCGCAGATATCTCCTGGGAGTTTGCAGTAATATTCAACTGGTTTTTTAGTTTCTTCATCACGATATAAACCGATATGACCACATGTGGCGCCTGGAACGAGTTCGAGCATACCATCTTCCATTCCAAGACCAGCTCTTAAGATTGGGACGAAGCATAATTTCTTTCTAGAGATGCTTGGTTGCCAAGTCTTTTCGATTGGAGTTTCGATTTCTCTTAAGTGAGTTGGTAAATCTCTTAAAGCTTCATATCCTTCAATGAAGGCGATTTCTTTAACGATTTGACGAAATTCATTAGTTTTTGTATCCTTTTCTCTTAGTTTTGTAATTTTGTGTTTGAGTAAAGGATGATCAATTTCATGAAAGTTTGTGTATTTGCTAATATCAATCATAATGTTATACCTCGATAACTATATTATCTAAAAAACCCTAATTATTAAATAATTATTTTCATTAATTTTTCTCTTTATATTATCTTTTTAACCTATTAATGTTTATGTAAAAACAAATAAATAATATTTATTTAAAAAGATTTATGGTTATGTTTTAATAGTATTATGAAATTCAAAACACAAATCCTTGATGAAGTTGGTCTAAATCGTGCGATTAAAAGACTATCTCATGAAATTATTGAACATAATAACGGGGTAGATAATATCGTCTTAGTCGGTATTAAAACTAGAGGGGTTCCTTTTGCGAAACAATTACAGGCTAATTTATTAGCCTTAGAAAATATCATGGTCCCTATAGAAGAACTTGATATTACTTTGTATCGCGATGATTTATCGGAATTAAATATCGAACCAATGCTCAATAAAGATAGTATTCTTTCTAATACTACCGGGAAAATTGTCATCCTCTGTGACGATGTTGTTTATACTGGAAGAACATGTCGCGCTGCTATTGATGCGGTGATGAAACACGGCCGTCCTAAAAATATCCAATTTGCTGTTTTAGTAGACCGTGGGCATCGCGAACTCCCAATACGCGCAGATTATATTGGGAAGAATATACCAACCAGCAAACAAGAAGTTGTCGCTGTTAAATTTAAAGAAGTCGATGGAAATAGCGGCATCGACTTATATGAATTATAATTTTCCTGTATTTTCAATTATTTGATTGAAATAATCGGGCGTCCAAACTGGGATTCCAGCTTTTTCATAATCTTTTATATTGTTCGTTACAATTAAATCTAATAATTCTCTTTTTGCCGATTCAACCAGTAAAGCATCTTCATAATCTTTTATATCTGAATATAATGCTTCTATCGCATCGCTTTTCGATAAATCAATCATCTTTTGACATAATGAATAAGCTTTTGCTTGCGCTTCTTTGCCCTTGGACTGACTATGAAACTGTTTTGATGCAATATAGCCAATATCTCTCATAGACATTGCTGACAAAAATACCTTTGATTGTGAAATATAGGCATTTATGAAAAACCTTTTGGCTATTTCTGATTGCTCTCCACGGTCAAGTAGAAAATCAAGATATACATTAGTATCAACGAGTATGTACATATTTTTCTTCCAGTGCTGTCTTTAATACTTTATCGTAATCAATATTAGAATCCACTTTGCCTAAAGAACCCGCTAATTCTTCAATTAATAAAAGTCTTTGTTTTTCTGGATTAGTTAAGACGGTTATCACTTCACCGTTTTTAGTGACATATACATATTCTTTTTTAGATAATTCTAAATAATGACTTAAATTATTTTTTAATTCTGTAGCAGTTACATAGCACATAACGCAATCCTCTTTTGTACATTCATATATTAATATTTTGTACATTTATTTACAATATCTATGTACATTTTGTTTATAATAAAAGACCAGCATACGCTGGTCATTTATCTATTTGTTAGGAAGATTATTATTCTTCAGTTTTGTTTTCAACAGCTGGAGTTTCTTCCTTTTTGCCACGGTTCACTAAGACGTTAGTGAGAATGCCAAGGATTAAGGAAGAGGCAACTGATGTGATTGTAACTTCACCGTTAAGACCGAAGCTTACAGCCATTCCACCGACACCGCAGATTAAGATGACGGAGACAACGAATAAGTTTCTGTTATCGCCGAGGTCGATTTCTTTAATCATCTTTAAGCCGGAGACAGCGATGAAGCCGTAAAGGGCAATACAGACACCACCCATAACGCAGCTTGGAATTGTGCTGAGTAAGAGTGAGAATGGTAAGATGAAGCTTAAGACAATGGCCATTAATGCAGTTGTGAAGATTGTTCTTACAGAAGCATTGCCAGAGATAGCGACACAACCGACGGATTCACCGTATGTAGTGTTACAAGCACCACCGAAGAAAGCGCCAGCGATAGAACCAACACCATCACCTAACAAAGTTCTGTGAAGTCCTGGATCTTCGAGTAAGTCGTGTTCGATGATTGAGGATAAGTTTTTGTGGTCTGCGACATGTTCAGCGAAGACAACGAATGCCACTGGAACATAAGCTGCTAATAAAGTCACAATGTAAGTACCATTAAATCCGCTTAAATCACCTGTGAAAGCTTTGATGAATGTGAAATCTGGATACCATTTGCTCCAATCGGCTTGGGCAAATTTTTCAAAGTTGATGATTCTCATCGCTAAGAATTCTGGTGAATTACCAGCATAGCTGATGGCTGTAAAGATAGAAGCAACTGCATAACCAGCACCGATACCGATGATGAATGGAATCATTTTGACCATCTTTTTGCCATAGACTGAGCAAGCGATAGTCGTGAATAAAGTGACTAAGCCACAAGTTAAGCCGACATAAGTAGTTGCACCACTCACTTCAGCAGAGCCTGCTAAATAAGAACCAGTTAAGGTATCTCCGACGGCGTTACCGGCTAATGATAAACCGATGATAGCCACAGTTGGACCAATGACCACTGCTGGCATTAATTTATTAAGCCATCCGACACCGAATTTCTTAACTAATAAAGCTATAATGACGTAAACAAGACCAGCAAATGTAGCACCGATGATTAAACCTAAGTAACCAACTGCCATACTTGCTGCACCAGCAAAGGCTGAAATCATTGAACCTAAGAAGGCGAATGAGCTGCCTAAGAAAACTGGGCTTTTGAATTTTGTGAATAATAAGTAAACTAATGTACCAACACCAGCGCCAAATAAAGCACCAGATTGAGATAATTCTGAGCCAACCGCACCATTGACGATGACTGGAACGACGATTGTCGCAGCCATAATCGCTAATAATTGTTGAAGTGCGAAAACTAATGTTTTACCCCATGATGGTTTGTCGCTTACTCCATAAACGAGTTTCATAATCTTCCTCCCTTTTCGTTTATTTGACCTAAAGAAACGCCTACCCGTGATATCGAGTAGGCGTAATAGTCTTAACTAATGTATAGATGTTTTCGCTCTTGTCGATATCTCGTATCGTCTTAAAGATCGTAATTAGTTTAGAGAATTAATTGATCGCTGTCAACTAATTATTTATATTTTTTGAAAAATGTGAATAACTTATGATTGAAGAAAAAGAAAAGAGATAAATCTCTTTGGTTATTTAATTGCATCATTATTTATTTGTAGATATCTTTTCGATGACCGAATGTTAATGCGACAATAATCAATTTGTCGTCAATGATTTCTACGATCAATCTATAATTTGCAATGCGATACCTCCAAAAACCTTTTTTATCGCCAACTAGCGCTTTCCCATGAAGTCGCGGATTATCAGTGTTTTCTAAATACTTTTTGATATAAGTAAAAACTAATTTTTGAACTGTTGGATCTAGTTTTTTTACTATCTTTTTAAAATCATTAGAAAAAACAAGTTTATAGGTCTTCATAATCAATGCCAACTTCTTTACATAAATCTTCGAGAGTTGTGTCGTCATTTAAATCAACACTTTTTGAAGCTAAAAGTGCCATTTTGTAATCATAATCGTTTTCAATTTTTTCCATAATTGCCTCCAGCACTATTTCTGAAATGGTTTTATTTTCTAGCTTTGCATACCCTTTCAAAACATTTTTAGTTTCTTCATCTACTCTAATGTTTATATTTGTTGTCATTTTTATGTCCTCACGTTAAATGTAACACATTGTTTTACAACCTGCAACACATTGTTTTGCAAAAATAAAAGACCCATAAGGGTCTAGTATTTTATAATTTATTGGTTTATTATTCCCATTCAATAGTAGCGACTGGTTTTGGTGAAATATCGTATAAAACTCTATTAACGCCTTTGACTTCATTTAAAATACGATCGGTCACTCTTGCTAAGAATTTGTAATCGAGTGGTTCAATTGACGCACTGGTGGCATCAATGGAGTTAACCGCTCTAATAACAACAGGCCAATCATAAGTTCTCTTATTATCTTTGATACCAGTGGATTTAAAATCTGGGATGATGGTGAAATACTGCCATACTTTACCTTCTAATCCTTCTTTTGCAAATTCTTCTCTTAAAATTGCATCAGATTCTCTAACTGCTTCAAGTCTATCGCGAGTAATCGCGCCGACACATCTTACACCAAGACCTGGTCCTGGGAATGGTTGTCTATAAACCATATTATGTGGTAAACCAAGCGCTTCACCCACTACTCTTACTTCGTCTTTATAAAGGAATTTGACTGGTTCTACTAATTCAAAATTGAGTTCTGGTGGTAATCCGCCAACATTATGATGTGCTTTAATACCGTGGCTTTCTAAGATATCTGGATAGATAGTTCCTTGGCCTAAGAAAGAAATACCATCTAATTTTTTAGCTTCTTCTGCGAAGACATCGATGAAGATCTTACCAATGATTTTTCTTTTTCTTTCAGGTTCATCAACACCTGCTAAAGCATCTAAGAATCTATCGACTGCATCGACATAGATGAGATTAGCACCGAGTTCTTCTTTGAAAACTCTGATGACTTGTTCTGGTTCACCTTTACGTAGTAAACCATGATTGACGTGAACACAAACTAGGTTGTTACCAATCGCTTTGATCAATAAAGCAGCACAGACAGAAGAGTCAACACCACCACTAAGGGCTAATAAGACTTTCTTGTCGCCAACTTGTTCACGAATCGCTTTTACTTGTTCATCAATAAAAGCCTTTGCTAATTCTGGCGTGTTAATTCTCGCCATATTAGGATCGCGTAATTCTGACATATATATATCCTCCTAATGAAAGTAATTACCTATCTTCACGGAAATAAGTGATTCCGAGCCCAGCCGGTGGTTGAGCATTCTTTTTATTAAATATACTTGTTAACACTAAGACTAAGATTGTTGCGACATATGGCACCATCGCAAAGATTTGTTTTTCCACAGATCCGATTGATAAGAAATTTGGCAAAACTTGCAACGCACCGAAAAGTAGAGAAGCAAAAATACATACTGATGGTTTCCACATGGAGAAGATAACTAACGAAAGAGCTAACCAACCAAAGCTATCAACCGCATCTTTTGCGTTAAACATCCCTTTATAAAGATCCATTTCAAGAGCCATACCGCCAAGTCCAGCAATCGCCGCGCCAACAATAGTTGCGACATAACGATATTGGTCGACATTAATACCAGCAGCATCAGCAGCGGCAGGATTTTCTCCACACGCTCTTAAATTGAGGCCGATTCTTGTTCTAGAGATAAAGACGGCAGTAACAACAGCGATAATAATCGCGAGATATGTAAATAATGATTGTGAGAGGAATATTTCACCAAACCAGTTGCCGTTCCAGTTAAAATCATTAGAGATGAATAATGACTGAATCATTAATCCAGCTTCTGCCATTCTCGTTCCAGGTATTAAACCAATAAAATAACATGATAAACCTACTCCAAAAGTTGTAATAGTTAATCCTGTCACATTGTGATTACATTTTAAAGTAACAGTAAAAAATGAGAATAATAGACCACCAATAGAGGCAAATAGCATCGCGAATATCATTGGCATGAATAAGACCATAAAGCCATTAAGAGCAGCTTCACCAATTGCGTCTAAATATATTCTTTCTCCAATAATCCCACCTAAGGCTCCAAGATACATAATACCAGGAATACCCATATTGAGGTGTCCACTTTTTTCAGTGATAGTTTCTCCAGTTGACCCGAAGATGAAAACAGTAGCAAATTTAATCGCTCTAGCAAGGAAGCCAACAAAAATAGTACCAGTCATAATTATTTAGCCTCCTTTTTCTCGGAATCTGTTTCTTTTGTTTCTTCTATTAAAGGAGATTCGATTTCTTCTAGCTTCTCTTCTTTAACCTCATTTATTTCCATATTATTTGTGGTGTTATTTGCATTAACAAAAGCAATTTCTTGGTTATTATGAACTTCTTTGTCTTTTTTCATAATTTTATAATTGACAAAGAATTCTGAAGCGATGACTACTAAGAAGAACATTCCTGTGACAATCGCAGAGAAATCAGTGGAATTCATCGCCATATAACTTGCGGCGTGTCTACTACCGCACTGGAATATACCAACTAAGAAAGAATATAAAATCATTTGACCTGGTTGGAATCCTCCTAGCCAAGCGATTAATACTCCGGTAAAGCCTCTACCATCTGCAAGACCAGTTGATAAAGTATGATGATGACCAGCGACGAGTAAGAATCCAACTAAACCACAAATCGCACCAGAGAGAATCATTGTTCTAATGATGACTTTTTTCACATTAATACCAACATATCTAGCAGTGTTAACTGATTCTCCAACAACCGCGAGTTCATATCCATGTTTAGTTTTCTTTAAATAAACGATCATCAAGGTGACAACGATGACAACAACGATGATATTAAATAAATATTTGATTCCGAAAATGCTTGGTAAAGAAGCATTAGTAAGACGTCCAAAAACTTGCGTGCCACTTGGAACCCAAACATTAATTAATAAAGCAATTAACGCCATTGCAACATAATTCATCATCAAAGTAAATAATGTTTCATTGGTATTAAAAAATGCTTTAAATATCGCAGGAATAACCGCCCATATAATACCTGCTAGTATTGATAATACTAGACATAGAATAATAACTAATGCATCACTAGTGCCTGCCATAAATTTTGATATAGCGGCAGTCACTAAACAGCCCACTAAAATTTGTCCTTCACCACCGATATTCCAAAAGCGCATTTTAAAGGCTGGAGCAAGAGCAAATGCAACGAGCAATAATAGACCAACAGTCTCCAAAAATTCAAATAATATTTCTAAATCGCTAGGATCAAAAACACCGAGGAACATCTCTTTATAAAATGTTCCAAAAGAACCCGGTCTAAAAATAGTACATATCAAACCAGCTAATAGGAATGCAGCTAAAAAGCCAGCAATTTTAATCAACCAATATTGTTTTTTAGGAGTGTCTAACCTTTTAACAACATGGAAAGGTAAGGAAAAACGTTTTTTTGTTTCCGCTAAACGCATTATTGAGCCCTCCCTTTGGTCATGAGTAAACCGATTTCTTCTTTGCTCACCACTTTTGGATCAACAATGCCTGCTAATTTACCACTACTAAGCACCATGATGCGATCGCATAAAGCCATTAAAACATCGAGATCTTCGCCGACGAAAAGCACAGCGACACCTTTTTCTTTTTGTTTATTGAGCAAATCATATATTAAATATGAGGAATTGATATCAAGACCTCTAACCGGATAAGCCGCCATAAAGACTTTTGGGGAAGAAGATATTTCTCTACCCACTAAAACTTTTTGAATATTGCCGCCTGAAAGTTTTCTAACCTGTGTATGAACGTCAGGAGTTACAACTTCCAAATCTTTAACGATTGTATTCGCGAGCTCTTCAGGTTTTTTTCTATTTAAGAAAATACCAGGACCTTTTCTAAAGCTTCTAAGCATCATGTTATCTGTTAAATCCATGCTTCCCACAAGTCCCATACCAAGTCTATCTTCTGGAACGAATGATAATTTGATACCTAAATCTCTAATTTCAAGTGGGGTTTTATTTTTTAAATCGATGACTTCATCTTCATAGAAGATAACTTCTTCATTATTCACCATTTTGATAATGTCTTTTTTTGATTTTCCAGATAAATCTAGTTTATTACCGTTTTTATCGTGGAAATATCCTTGTGTAGACATTTCTTTAATCTGTTTTGGACTATGATGGAATAAAGTAACTGGTTTTTCTTTCTTTGGATTATGGAAAATCATTTCTCCAGTTTTATATTTACGCAAACCTGCAATCGCGTCTAATAATTCTTTTTGACCGCTTCCAGATATGCCGGCAACACCTAAAATTTGACCACTTTTTAAAACAAATGAAATGTCATCTAATGCTAAGGAATGGTCTAGATTTTCCACTGTCAAATTATTGATATAAAGACGATTTGGAGTGTCACTTAATGTATTTCTAGTGATTTTAAGGTCAACTTTTCTACCCACCATCATATCGGTGAGTTCTTTTTCATTAGTTTCACTAGTATTGACAGTGCCGATATATTCACCTTTACGAAGAACGACTACTTGGTCTGATATCTCCATGACCTCATTTAATTTATGAGTGATGATGATAACAGTTTTACCCGCTTCTTTCATGTTTCTTAAAACATCAAATAACCCTTTTATTTCTTGTGGGGTTAAAACTGCAGTTGGCTCATCGAGAATGAGAATATCGATACCACGATATAAAGCTTTTACTATTTCTAATGTTTGTTTTTGACTAACAGACATATCATAAACTTTTTGATAAGGATCAACCTTAAATCCATACTTGCTACAGATATTTTCAATACGTTCTGCGGCACCAGGAATATTATATCCACGGCTTCTTCTCACGTAACGCCTATATCTTTTGATATTAGCTTTCGCTTTTTCAATGCCTTCGGCATCACCTTTTTGGGTGGCTTCCGCAAGCATCTTTTTATATTTTTCAATACGTTCTAAGCCTTTTTCTTTTTGGTCTTTATTAAAGAGTTTATAGTCTTGTTTTGTTAATCCTAATAAAACATTTTCTGTCGCGGTGAAAACATCCACTAATTTGAAGTGTTGATGAATCATACCGATGCGGTATTTATATGCATCTCTTGGAGAATTGATTTCGGCTTCTTCTTCATTGATATATAATTTTCCAGCATCTTGTTTATAAATGCCTGCTATCATATTCATCAAAGTTGTTTTGCCTGAACCATTTTCACCTAAAATAGAATAAATCTTCCCCTCTTCTAGAGCGAAAGACACGTCATGGTTAGCAACAACCTTACCGAATGTTTTAGTAATGTTTTCAAATCTAATCGCGTTCATAAATTCATTATATTTTATTTAGAATAAAAAAAGAAGAAGACTTGCTGACCATACGATCAGCAAGTCTTTAGTTTAATTAGTTGCTCTTTGGTAAGTTGATACCATCGATGTTGAGATCGAAATATGGAGCAGAGCATTCGACTGATTCATCGAAATAAGTGATTTGTTGTCCTAAAGCGTTAGTGAATGTTTTAATAACTTCAGTATCGCCTTTGAAATCGCCATCAGTATCTGCTTGATAAGTAGTGACTTTCTTACCATCAACTGTGAAAGTGGCAGTATCGAAAACTTTGACATCACCGCTCTTTAAGCCAGCTTCCATACTGGCGAAGAGTAATTTGGCTTGCGCAAGGTATTCAACTTTTCTTTCGGCTGAAACTTTCTTTAAAACATTGTCCCAGTTGACATTATATTGAACGGAATCAGTTGATAATGTACCAGTCCAGTTGTTATTTTTCTCACCGTCAATGGCTTTGCCTTCATATAAAGCGTTAACAACAGCTTGGTAATATGGAGCCCAGTTGATACGACTATAAGCTAAATAAGTGTTTGGACAATCAGTGGTTGTTTCAATGTTATAAGTAACATTTGGAATATTATTCTTTTCACATTCACCTGGTGCGCCCTTGGAGTCAGCGTGTTGAGAAACTAATTTAGCACCACCAGTGATTAAGGCTTTAGCAGCACTAGTTTCTGCATCTGGAGAATACCAGGAGTTAGTGAATTGGACATCCATTGTGACGTCAGAAGCATCGAAACCGACATGGCTAACAGCGGATCTAACACCTAAGAACCAAGCAGTATAACCAGATTTAACTTCCGCATATGGGAAAGCACCGACATAACCGAGTTTAGTGGCTGGGAATTTTGGATGAGCATCCATATTGATTGATTCAGTAACAGTATTTGTATAGTCAAGAACTAATCTTAATCCAGCGGCATAACCAGCTAAGAATCTACCTTCATAGATAGAAGCAAAGGCGTTATGATAATTTGCTAATTTAGCAGTTTTGGCATTAGTACCAGTTGCGTGGCAGAATTGAACAGTTGGCCAATCTTTAGCAGCTTGTAACATATAATCTTGATGACCAAAGGAATCAGCAAAGATGACGTTACAGCCTTTTTTAACTAAGTCTTTAGCGGCATCATAGCAGTGTTCGTCTTCAGCAACACCAGTTAATAAACAATCTTGAGAAAATTGAACTTTTCCACCTAATGCTTTGACAGCTTCGCCTAAAGCATCAATAAAGTTCTTATCATAAGTGGAAGAAGAATCGTGTAAGCAGATTAAACCGATTTTGACAGGTTGACCTTTAACATATTCGGCACCTTTGACACTTCCACATCCAGTTAAGCCCGCTAATAAGGCGACACTAGATAAAGATAAGAGTAATTTTGTTTTTTTCATTATTATTTTTTCCTCCTCTTTAATGAAAAATGCTTCCTCGTAATTTGGAAGCCTCTTTCTACAATATAAATTAGAGAATAACACAAACGGTCTATTGACTAATTTAATTCGTAGTCCTAGATTATACGGTCTAGGGTAGAGACGACCCACCAATTAGGGAAATATACGAATCATCGATTTTCATCGACACACACATTATATATGCCTAAAATCTTTTTGCAATACCTAAAATAAAATTATTTTTAATACTTTTCACACGTTTATTATTAAAAAGGATATATTTATATATTTTGAGATAAAAAAAGATTCAGCAAGACACTGAACCTCATTTTCAATAAATAATTTATTCGAAGACTGGAACGTTATTTTCAAATGCTTTGATACAGGCACCAGAAACTACTTTAATTCCTAGTTCTTCAATCTTCTTTCTTCCACCTTGGAATGACTTTTCCACTAATGCGGTTACCCCTACGACTTCCGCGCCTGCTTGTTTACAGATGTTAATCAGTCCTAAGGATGCTGCCCCACTAGCTAAGAAATCATCAGCGATTAAAATCTTTTCGCCTTTAGATAAGAATTTCTTATCCACTGTCACTTGATTGACATTACCGTGAGTAAAAGAAGGAATTTCTTCGATATAACATGAAGATAAATCAACAGTTTTTGATTTTTCTTTCTTCGCGAAGACCATGTTAACGCCGTATTGTTCCGCTAAAGCAAAAGCATAGGGAAGTCCACTAGTGACAATAGTCAGCACTTTATCGACACATGGGAATTCTTTTTTAATCTCTTTCGCAATTTCGACCATTAAAGGAACATCGACTTGATGGTTGATAATGGTATCAACTTTAATGATATCGTTATCTAAAATCCTCCCTTTTTGAAGGATTGCATCTTCTAAGATTTTCATAAAAGATTATTTCTTTTTGATCTTGCCTTTGTTTTGGCCTTTGGAATTATGGACGAGCATTTTGCCGTCTTGGTTTTTGGCCATTTCTTTTGTATAGGCAACTGCTTCTGCTTGTGTTTTGAAAAGTTTGATTGCTTTTTCTCCACCAGCGAATTTCACTGCCCACATTCCATCTTCTCTTTTCGCGACGTGATACACTCTTGTACCATCTTTTAAATTTGGTTGTTTCTTTTCTGCCATAATTATTATCTCCTTAATTATTATTATATGAAAAAATAATTATTTTAGTTAAGATTAATATATGAAATCGATTAAAGAAATTTTCGTTGTTGGTCATGGACCATCCTCATCTCACACGATGGGGCCAGCAAACGCGACAGATTATATTCTTTCTAAATATCAAAATATCGAGGCAGTTAAAGTTATTTTACATGGTTCTTTAGCCTTAACTGGGAAAGGCCATTTAACTGATTATATCATCGATTTAAAACTCAAAAATGTCCCCCATAAAATCATTTTTGATATGGAGAATAAGAAATTACCACATCCAAACACGATGGACTTTATCATCACTACTAAGGATGGGGAATTTAATGAAAGAATTCTTTCTATCGGTGGAGGAAGTATCAAGAAAGTTGATGAGGAATGTCTTGCCACTATTGATACATATCCACATAATACCTTAAAAGATATTCTTAATTACTGTTCTATTAACTGCATATCATTAAGTGACTATGTCCTTAAATATGAAGGGGAAGATATTAAAAAATACCTTTCTCACATCATTCATGTGATGACCACGACTGTTGTTAAAGGTATTAAAAAAGAAGGGGAACTACCTGGAGAATTACATATCAAAAGAAAAGCCAGAGATATGTATGATCGTTGGAGACATCTTGAGGATCCAATTTCTAAAAGAAATTATGAATTTATGATGGCTATTGCGGCAACTGCAACTAGTGAAGAAAATGCTTCAGGTGGTATAGTAGTCATCGCCCCAACATGTGGTAGTTCTGGTGTTATTCCAGGAGTGCTCGCGTATTTATTTGCAAGAAAAACTCCTTACGAAGATATCATTAAAGGACTAATGGTTGCTGGACTAATCGGTCAGCTTTGTAAAACAAATGGTTCCATTTCAGGAGCGGAAGCAGGTTGCCAAGCCGAAATCGGCGTCGCTTGTGCGATGGGAGCGGCTCTTATCGCTGCTGCTAGAGGGATGGAAAATCGAAAAATCGCCCAATGTGCCGAAATCGCTTTAGAGCATTCTTTGGGTCTTACATGCGATCCAGTAAAAGGGTATGTACAAATTCCATGTATTGAAAGATGCGCGATGTTCGCTTTAAAAGCCAAAAATGCCTTTACTTTATCTAGGCTCATTCCATCTGAATACGGCAAAATATCTTTTGATGATTCTGTTAAGACGATGTTATCTACTGGTAAAGATATTCCTTCCGGATATAAAGAAACTTCTAAAAAAGGCTTATCGAAACTATTTGAATAAAAAAACATCTCCGTCGAGATGTTGTACGCCAAGCAGGCCAGCCTATTTATGGAAGCGACTGGAACGTTAGAGGTCATCTATTAGCTTCCCCCTGCATCGCTGTAGTGGTACTTAAACCATCCACCCTATGGCTAGGGTGCGCCGTGGTCGACAGCTGAATCTCCACCTTTGGCAGTTTTATTTTAATAAAGCATCACTATGTTATCAACAAAAATTATATGTTGAATTAATAGAGAAACTTAAAGAAGTTCTTCATAAGAATATCGATATCCGCTTACATATTGATAATAATCAATCTTTGTTAGAGAATGTACTTATAAAAGGAATCAAGATATATGCAAAAAGAAATTATCGAAACTGAACGATTATTATTACGTAAATTCAAAAGAGATGATGCTTTTATGATGTATGTCAACTGGGCAAGCGACCCAGAAGTTACTAGATATCTCACCTTTTCTCCTCATGAAAATGTGGGAGTAACACAGATGATCATCGATAAATGGATTGATGAATATCAAAAAGAAGAAACGGTGAGATATTGTATCACCATCAAAGGAAATGATGAACCAATCGGTTCTATTGATATCGTCAATATCTTTGATAACATTCCTGAAATTGGTTACTGTTTATCAAGAAAACATTGGAATAAGGGCTATATGAGCGAAGCTTGTAATGCCTTGGTCCACTACTTATTTGAACTCGGTTATAAGAAAGTTTGTATATGCGCGAATGTAAACAACATTGGTAGCAATAGAGTCATTCAAAAATGCGGCCTAAAATTAACCAAACAATTTGAAAAAGAAATCAAAGGTCATACAGAACTCATCAATTGTTACATAATCGATAAATAACTTCTTTAAAAAAGAAGAAGATTGTGCTTAAATTATTTCGTTAATAGAAAAGGAAGCCATTAATATATGAATCTTAAAGATGTTATTGCCATTAGAGAAGACTGGCCAAAACAAGGTATCTCTTTTAAAGACATCACCCCTATTTGTCAAAATCCAGAAGCTTTTAAACAAGCGATTAATGAATTGGTCGCTCCATTTTTGAACAAAGGAATTACTAAAGTGGTCTGTGCAGATGCTAGAGGCTTCATCTTCGGTGGTCCAGTTGCTTTAGCTCTTAATGCAGGTATGGTTATCGCTAGAAAGCCAAACAAGCTTCCATATGTCGCGATGAGTGAAACTTATGACCTCGAATATGGCCACAACACTCTTGAGATTCCTGCTAATGCCTTAAATGAAAACGATGTCGTCTTAGTCGTCGATGACTTACTCGCAACAGGCGGATCTGCGAAAGCATTAACCAACATGATTCACCGTTCTGGTTCTAAATTATTCGGTTATGCCTTCTTAGTAGAATTAGCCGGATTAAAGGGAAGAAAAGTATTAGACCAAGTTCCGGTCCATACGCTTGTACAATACGAATTCTAAAAGGAAGTTCAATGAACTTCTTTTTTATTGTTTAAAACAACTTTGTTGCATATGCTACAATATTGATATGACAAACCACGAACAAAAAATGTGTGAAGCGCAATCAGAGTTTTTTGAACTAAGTATTGATAATTTTTCTTGTAGTTCCGCATTATTTATTTCCCGTTTTATGAATAGCGATATCGCAAAAGAGTTAGACAATGTTGATGATTGTTATAATTTCATTTCGCCTAATAACCTTATTTATGTAATGAAAAATCAATATGATTCTTTGACCACAACTAGTGGAAACAAATATCCACGTACGGTTTTAAAATGGATTGGTTATATTTATCGGGCCTGGACATTAATTAAAAAACGATCATCGTCATCTATTTATAAAGATATTCCTGCAAATAAAATGGTTCCTCTTTATGATGCATTTCATACTTTATCAGTTGAAAATTGTGTTGATAGATTGGAAGAAATAGCAAATCAAGATAAACCAAAATATGACGACTATTATATATTCAAGCAAATAATGTTATCAAAATGATGACTTTGTAGCATATGCAACAAAGTTGTATTATTTTTGTTCTTTAATAAATCTTTCTAAATCTTCTTGTCTAGTGATTTTGTAGTTCTTTTCTTCACCGTCGACAATGACATATTGGTAGTTTTTAGCAATCGCTAAAGAGATATCATCAGTGAATGGATATGGATCATATTCATCCGCTTTGCTATAAATATCTTTAAGAACACTTAATCTAAAAGATTGCGGCGTCTGCGCGCGATATTTTTTGTTATGAAGAAGATGGATAGTATCCACTCTTTCAAATGGATTATAATCAATCGGAACTTCTATCGCAGTTAGGGCACATGGTTCAATATTTAAAGCCGTGATATTATCATTGATAATCTTAGCAGAGATATTTGGCCTCACTCCGTCGTGAATCAATATCTTATCATCTAAAGAATAAATTTTTCCTTGAAGGAAATAAACAGCATTTTTAACTGATAAATATCTTTCTTTTCCACCACTGATGACTTCAATTGGTTTTTTGATATAACCATATTTCTTTAAATCAGCTTTTACTGATTCAACATATTCTTCGTTAGTTACTAAAAGTAATCTATCGATTTTTGGATTGGTATAGAAAGCGTGAACACTATATAAATATAGAGGTCTATTATTTACCATCAAAAACTGTTTAGGTGCATCTATACCCATTCTATTACCCTTACCAGAAAGCAATATCACTGCAATAATCATATAAATAATAATACCACATATTACATTAAAATGTACCCATAAAGAAAAGGACCTCCGAAGAGATCCTAGTCTTATAGCTTTTAGTTTCTACTCAGTGTAATAAGCAATATAGTTTTGACCATCAGGATTATCTGTATCTGGATTATTCAAATCTTTCCAGTTTTTCCAAAATTCATTACTTGGGTTTGTGCCAAATATCACAAATTTAAATTCTACTTTCTCACCCAATGGAACGTTATCAATAGTAACGGACCATGTTTGAGTTGCTTCATCATAAGTCATTTTATATGGATTAATATCAGCTTCGTTTTGCGCCCAATTGTTGAAAGTTCCAGAAACAAATACGCCACCATTTTGCTCAACAATGTAATCCGGTCTTGCCCATTCAATTTCAAATTCTACGCTTCCAGTTAATTTATTTCCAGAAACACGCCATTCAAAATCTTCACCAGATGTATATGTTAAAATTGCATCTCCATTTTCAACAGCGACATAAGTTGGTGTTTGGACATCTTTGTTAGCCCAATCCTTTCCATATTCAGATTCGCCAGCCTTTAATCTCACAATGATGAATGAAGAGCCTTCTTCTACTTTAAATGTAGTAGCATCGTTAGCTAGATCATAATCCGCTACTCCGTGAGCGCCACCCCAAGAATGGATTTTAAGATTATGATCTTTTTTAGCAAAACCGCCTAAACTGATTGAGTATGTGGAATATACTGTGTCAGGAATTTCTGCATATTCTTCAACATTAACTTTAGTTAAATTTTCGTAAATATAGAAGTTGTATGCACCATCTTTGCCTGCTTTTAATGCTATATTTCCATTTTCATTAATTTCAAAGTTACTAGCAGCGCCTCCTCCAGTGATAGTCTTGATGTAGTTATCACCAGTTAGATGAATAACAAATTCATCGCCTTCTTGAAGAGTGACATTTGTAGCCATCAATTCACCTGCGTGTTCTGGGTTTTCGCTTAACCCGATAGCTCTCCATGAACCACCATTACCTAACCAAATAACTTCATCTGGGACATATGTTGATTCTTCTATCGAAACAGACATTACGTTATTGTCGTATGTGAATGTGAATTGGTATGTTCCTTGGGCTTTAACACGGAATACACCTTGCTGGCCAGAAACTTCTTCAATTAAGTCAGCACCAGTAGTTGCTTGTGGTGTTAATAATTGACCTTCTATAAAATATACGGATAAATTCATTCCACTGCCAAATGTACCTTCAATAATGTAAGTTGGTTTATTATCTACTAGAGAAGCATCCAATGTAGCCACATCCTCGTGAAGCACATCTTCGTATTCATATTCGGCTTTTATGTATAATTCATCAGCAACTCTTTCTTTGATAGTAACAATTCCATCTACAGTTGCTTTGACAAAAATGTTATAAACACCGGATTTACCTTCTTTGACTTTGAAGTTATGGTCGTCATCTTTGTTGTCTTCGAAGTTGGCATAGGCACCTTCTTCAGCAATATTATCATAATGTTTCCAGATGCCATCTGGATTTGTAGTGTCTTTTGGAGCGGCTAGTAAGTAGAATACATCGCCTTCTTCTAATGAAACATTTCTAGCGACATAGTTGCCAAAGACCAATTGATCGGCCACTAACTCAACATATTGCATTTTGTTCCAATCACCATTTTTGGCAACAGCAACATATCTTTCTGGTAATGCACTTTCACTTTCTTTAATCAAAAGATCGCAACCTGGAGTGTCCCAATCATAATCTATATCGGCATCCAATGTTTGATTCCAAACGCCACTTGAAGGCCAGCTAGTTGGAGTTTGAGTGACAACTGTAGGATCGCATCTTAATAGTAAGATTTTTTGCGGTCTTGCAGCGCCAAGATCAATTTCTATCTCATAATAATTGTCGTTCACATCCCCACCTTTTAGAGTTATTGATTTGACTTCAAGGAATTGAATATTTTTGGCTACTTCGTCAACTACATCCCAGACTTGAGCATAAGTGACCGCGTTATTACTTGTCCACCATGAAACATTTTCGCCTTCCTTTTTTAAGTAACATTTAATGGTTAATAAATCTTCAGGATTTTTTGGTTCTGTAACCCATACTTCTTGTGGATTCTTATTATTGATATAGAATGTATGTTCACCAGCTTTAGCAATTGTAAAAGTTTTAACAGAAGAGTTATCACCAAATTGTAATTGAGTTTCTTCATCAAATATGGTGATTACCTTGCCAATATCACTATCAGCAAAAGTTATAACGTATTTCCCGTTATTTTGTTCATCGTCTTGCTCAACGATATTCTTTGTGTTTGGAATTACCTCATCGTTAGCTTTAAAAACATATTCTTTCGCAACAACAGGAGTGTATTCACCAATCCAAATCGACTTGCCTTCATATTCTCCTTCGGATTCAGGTGTAACTTTGACATAAATGTCAAATTCACCAGCCTGTGTTACTTCGATATATCCATTTTCAGTGTTTTCTTTGAAGTGACTTTGTGCATACTCTGACAATTTGAGATCGCTATAATCCTTAATTGTCCCATCCATATTAAAGTAAATCAAATCGCCAACTTCTAAACTGTATCCTAAAAGAGTATATTCGTTAGCATCTTTTGCTTTCATTGGTACTTGTGCAACGCCACTAGTATCTACGTGGACCATCGTATACTCTTTAACGACTTCATTTTTGTCAAAAACATAGATTGGCGTAATAGCATTACCTTCTATAGTAAGCTCTCGATCAGTGATTGTGTCTTCCCAAGTGTTTTCACCATACATAAATTTAAATTTAATGGAACCGGAAGGTATAGAGAATTGGCCTACGTAAATATGCTCATTTGGATCGAGTTCATTGAGTACATATTCATCATTTGGATCTTTCCAGTTATTAAAGCTACCTAGAACACGCAAATCTTCAACTTCACTAGAAAGCTTTACTCTAAATGTAACATTGCATAAAACAGGTGTTTCAGTGACCGATAAAATCATTTTTCCGCATTGAAGTGCAAAAGTTAAGTCAACTTTATCCTCTGCGCCTTCTTTGACGGTTAATGTAGCATTATCGAAATCAACAGTAAAATACTGTTCAGCTGTTTTATCTTCATCAAGTTCAAAAATTACTTTGCTTCCATCTTTCCATTTGAACGCCATTGATAGATCTTCGGGAGCTTCAGATAGATCAAGATCGCTAGCGTAATATTTATATCCACCGCCAATTAAATAGCCGAAATCTAAATCAAATGCCATTCCGCCATCAACTGGACCATATTGAAGTGGATTTAATAACTCTTCACTATCTTGATTAACGTTGATTGAACTCCAAATTCCATTATCAGTGGTATCAATTTCAATGCGATAATTACCAGGAATTATAGTTTGTAGATTGTAATCTTTATCACCATAAAGATAGCCTTTATAAATAGCGCTTTTTGCTTCTTCGCTATTTTTATAATAGCCTTTGTAATCTGGTTCACTATCGGTTCCAGCATTGTATGGCCACCAAGTCTCAGTACCATCTTCGCTTACTTGGCAAATCTTAAATTCATCACCTTGAACAGCATCATAGTTGATGTAATACTTGCTTGAATCTTCACCAGTTCCTTGAGCCAATTTATAATCTGGATCAATAGACCAGTTACTGCCAATATTATTACCTCTGAGATAATATCCTGGTTCAGCTCTAGGAATATCTCCACCACCAGAGATCCAATAGGACCAATCTGTGCCATCGAGTTTGAGATAAACACCAACACTGCCAGATGCTCTAATCTTATAATCGTTGCCATCTTTTACGACGTTGTTATAAGTAAATCCTGGTTCATCATCAGGACTTGGAGCAACCGCGAATGATTGATACTCGTTGTTTTGATATTTTTTAAACGTAATGATTTCACCTGCCGCGACAGTCTTAGAAACATTCGCGCCAAAATAATATTCTTTCGTGTGTAATGTTTGACCTTCGTTGAGGATTAAATCATATTTCGCGTTACCAATTTCAATTTGGTAATCTGCTTTGAACTCAACTTGTTCGCTGGAAGAACTTTCTTCTCCACCTCCAGATGAACTTTCTTCACTACCAGATGAACTTTCTTCTGGATTAAGGGAAGATGATTCTTCTGGGGCCAAAGAACTCGAACTAGCCGGAACAGGTGCAGGCTCTGTGGATGATGTGCCAGGAGCTGGTTCAGTACTAGATGTATCTGGTGTAACAGTGCCTCCTGAACATGCAGAAAGAATCATTGCAGACAACGCAAAAACGCTTAAAAATAGTTTTTTCGTATTTTTCATACATATTTCTCCTTTATGTAAATAATTTTAAGACCTATGCGTGCATATGTAAACATATTTTTTATAGAATGGTTAATAGTAGAAAAACATTTTTTTCTTCTTACAAAAGATTTATTGTTTTCTTTCTTTAATTTGAAATACTTATAAAGTATAGTTAATTTATGTTATCAATTATTATCCCATGTTATAACGAAGGTAATGCGATTAAAGACAATATCAATAATCGTGTTATTCCTTATCTCAAATATAAAAACATCAAATACGAACTCATACTCGTCAATGATGGCTCAAAAGACAATACATTAGATGAAATGATGGCAATCCCAGGAGTGAATGTTGTATCATACACTCCAAATAGAGGGAAAGGATATGCGGTTAAACAGGGTTTAATCGAAGCCAAAGGCGATTATATCTTATTCATGGACGCCGATTTATCAACTGATTTAAAAGCCATTGAAGATGTCATACAGTTCCAAAAAGATTATGATATCATCATCGGTTCCCGTCACCATAAAGCCTCTGTCATCGTAAAAAAACAACCTTTCATTAGAAGGTTTATCGGAAAAGGATGTCGCTTATTAGTCAATATGAAGTTCCACTTCCACTTCACCGATACCCAATGTGGTTTTAAAGCGATGAATAAAGAGATGGCTAAAATATTAATTGAAAAACAACAGATTGATAATTTCGCTTTCGATGTCGAATATCTATATATCGCTAAACTAAATAAAAAGAGGATTAAGGAAATACCAGTCGTCTGGGAAAATGACCGTTCATCCACTGTTTCCCCATTACAAAGTTCAATCAAGTTCTTCAAGGACTTAAAAATAATCAAAAAGAATAAGGAGAAATATTATGTCAAAAGCTGATCAAATCTTCGTTCAAAACATGAAAGATATCTTAGAAAATGGTTTCTGGGATACCGATTTACCTGTTAGACCTGTCTGGATCAATGAAGACGGGAGCAAAACTCCAGCCCATACAGTGAAAAAATTCTGCATTGTCAATAGATATAATCTACAAGAAGAATTACCAATTCTAACCATTAGAAAAACAGCGTTCAAATCCTGTTTAGATGAACTTCTTTGGATTTGGCAAAAGAAATCAAATAATATCCACGACCTCAATTCCCATGTTTGGGACGAATGGGCGGATGAAACTGGCTCCATTGGTAAAGCATATGGCTATCAACTCGCGAAGAAATCAATCTATCCAGAAGGTGAATTCGACCAAGTAGATAGAGTCTTATATGATTTGAAACACAATCCACAGTCAAGACGCATCATGACCAATATCTATAATTTTGAAGACCTCCATGAAATGCATTTATATCCATGTGCCTATTCCATGACATTTAATGTCACTGGTGACACATTAAACGGCATTTTAAATCAAAGAAGCAATGATATGCTCACCGCGAATAACTGGAATGTCCTCCAATATGCATTATTATTAATGATGTTTGCTCAAGTATCTGGATTAAAAGCTGGTGAACTCGTCCACGTCATCGCTGATGCACATATTTATGATAGACATGTTGATATGGTTAAAGAAATCATTAATAAGCCACAACATCCTGCTCCAAAACTTAAAATCAATCCAAATGTTAAAAATTTCTATGACTTCACAGTCGATGATTTTGAATTAATCGATTACGAGTTTGAAAAACTCGGCAAAAAGATTCCGGTCGCTGTCTAATTATGATTATCACTATTCTTAACGCTGATAGAAACTTTGGGATTGGGAAAAGAAATGGATTATTATTTTCCCTTCCTTTAGATATGAAATATTTTAGAGAAACAACTAAAGGCCATGTTGTCTGCATGGGGGAAAATACATTAATATCCTTCCCAGGTAGCAAACCTCTGAAAAATAGAACTAATATCGTTTTATCACAAGATCCTTCTCATAATTATGAAGGGGTTATTAACGTCCACTCCTTTGAAGAATTCTTAAAAACCATAAAAGAATATTCACTAAAAGAAGATGTTTATATCATTGGAGGAGCATCCATATATAGGCAAACACTTCCATATGTTGATCAAGTATTATTAACAAAGGTCGATGCCGATGGAGGCGCGGAAGTCTTCTTCCCTAATTTAGATACTAATCCAGATTTTGAATGCGTGGACGAAGGCACTCCAATGATGGACGGAGATATATCGATTAGATTCACTAAATACGTCAATCATAATAAACAAGAAATCTAAACATGAACCGCAAAGCATTTATAGAAGGAATTAGTAATAACTATAAATACGACTTTGGAGAAGATTATAATCTCATCACTGAAATTATGAAGCTTCCAGAGTTTGAAGGTGTTAGCACGATTACCTATTCCGTTAAAATGGATGGAAAACGATTAAAACAGTTCATAAAAGAAAAAGCTCCATACCATATAAAAATCACTAAATATATCGATGATGATAAGATGTATGAGCTAAATGCTTGGGACTATTAGTAAGAAGGCTTTATGAGCCTTTTTTCTTGCTCTTTTTCCCTATAATAAATAAATACATATCGAATATATTACGGAATTCCGTTATATTATTAGTATGAATTTCAAAGAACTATTAGCGTATAAAAAAGAGAACGGGTATTTATTATCTAAAAATACAGGTATACCCTATATGACTATATATGATTTGATTAATGGCAAAACATCGATTCAAAACATCACTTTAAAAAACGCTATTAAAATAGCGATTTACCTTGATATGAATGTCGAAGATCTCGCTAAGATAGATAACCCCAACTTCATAGAATTCAGGTGTTTTCGTAACAACTTATTACACGATTTAAAAAATATCGGTCCAGAAGCTTTTATCAACAAGATAATTCAAACAAAAGAAATTGATTTTTATTACAAGAATGATGGCAAGGCTTATGCTTATTATCTTCTAGCCTTATTAGATTATCTTTGTAGAAGCAATAATTACCCAAAATATGTAAAAAGATATAACAAAATAAGGAAAGAAAAACTAGACACTCCTTTCTTTGTAGGAAGCAGCATTATCAAATTCAATACAATTGAAGATGCAGAAAAAGAATTTAACATCACTGTTATCCCAGAATTTAAAAAATTCAATATCATAGAAGGAGATGTCAATAATGTTGCATAATTCACTAAGTGACCTACTCCCCCCCCCACTTCTAAAGTGGTAGATAGGTCACTTTTTATCTTTATAGATAATTTTTGGTTTATCAAGCACTACTCTCTGATTAGGAGCAACACTTTCTGTTAAAAAGACGTTACCACCAACAGTGACATTATCACCAATGGTGATATCTCCAATAATAGAAGCATTCGCATAGATGACGACATCATTACCGATGGTTGGATGTCTTTTCACATCTCTGATGCTTTGACCTTTATCTGGAGAAAGGGCACCTAAAGTAACGCCTTGATAGATTTTAACGCGGTCACCCACTATTGAGGTTTGTCCGATAACTACCCCAGTCCCATGGTCGATAAAGAATGGACAGCCAATAGTCGCACCAGGATGGATATCGATACCAGTGATTTCATGCGCGTATTCACTAGCGATACGAGCTTCGAGCTTCTGTTTATGGTGATATAAATAATTCGCGACGCGGTAAAAGCATATCGCTTTATAACCTGGATAAGCGATTTTGATTTCATCAACAGTTGATGCTGCAGGATCAGAATCGAAGAAAAACTGCGCATCTTTATCTAAACGCTCTTTGATTTCCGCGATTGCTTCTTTAGGAAGAACGTGGTTAGCTAAAGGCTCACCAAAATTGATGTGATCGATGATATTTTTGATATCCGCAATTAAACAGTCTCGGCAGTACATAAATTATTGAATCTTTTCAAAGTCAGAGGCGCCGTGCTTACAAAGTGGGCAAATGAAATCATCTGGGAGTTCTTCGCCTTCATAGACATAACCACAGACTTTACAAACCCAGCCTTTCTTGCCTTCAGTTGCTGGTTTTGGTTTGACATTAGCCTGATAGTAGTTATATGTCATCGTTTCTCGATCAGAGAGGACTCTAGCTTCTTGTACTGTACAGATGAACATACCATGTGTATCTAAATCGACATATTGTTCGACTTTAAGAGACATCATCGCGTTGGAATATTGATTTAAGAAGAGTAAGCCATTATCACTTCTTGGATAATCTAAACCTTCAAACTTATCAACGTTTCTACCGCTTTGGAAACCATATCTTTCAAAGACGGAGAAAGGTGCTTCAACTGATAAACAGTTGACATTCATCTTACCTGTTTGTTTGATGACGTGATGAGAATAATTTGCTTTATTGATACAAACAGCGATTCTCTCTGGTGAATTCGCGACTTGGCTCACTGTATTGACGATTAAACCATTGTCTTTTTTCCCGTCGTTAGATGTGACGACATATAAGCCGTATCCAATCTTGAATAAAGCTTTTAAATCATTCTTATCAGCAGTATCTTCTTTAATCGCTAAATAATCTTGGCATAATTCATTTGCCAAATCTTCGATTTCTTGTTTATTTGTGTCATTCATCGCGGAGAGAATTTTGACATTGTGATTAGTGAATGTTAAGTTCTTACATCCTTCAAGCATTCCTTTCATCACTTTATGCGCGAGAGGAGCCCAGGAACCATTTTCAATGAAGCCCACTGTTTTATTTTGGAAATTTCTTTCTGTTAAGTGATGGATGAATTCCTTCATAAATGGGAAGATTTCCGTATTATATGTCGTTGTTGCTAAAACGATACGGCCATATCTAAAGGCATCTTCAACCGCTTCCGCCATATCGCATCTTGCTAAATCGTTAACCACGACTTTTGGACAGCCTTTGGCTTTGAGTTTATCCGCGAGGAGTTCAACCGCGGCTTTTGTATGTCCGTATACTGATGTATAGCAGATTAAGACACCATCTGTCTCAGTTTGATAACTGGACCAAATATTGTATAAATTGAGATAGTAACCAAGATTTTCTTTTAATACTGGTCCATGTAATGGACAGATGATTTGAATATCTAAATTAGCGGCTTTCTTTAAGACAGCTTGCACTTGGGCACCATATTTGCCAACAATACCGATATAATAACGTCTCGCTTCACAAGCCCAATCTTCTTCAACATCTAATGCACCAAATTTACCAAAGCCATCAGCAGAGAATAAGACTTTATCAGTTTCATCATATGTGAACATGACTTCTGGCCAGTGCACCATTGGGGCAGCCACGAAATGTAAGATGTGATGTCCTAAGTTAAGGGTGTCACCTTCGGCGATGACGATTCTTCTATCTTCAAATTCAGTTCCGAAGAAGTTTTTCATCATCGTAAATGCTTTTTGGCTAGAAACGATTGTCGCTTTAGGATAATTCTTTAAGAAATTAACAATATTTGCAGAATGGTCTGGTTCCATATGTTGAACCACTAAATAGTCAGGCTTACGGCCGTTTAATGCTTTTTCAACATTGTCGAGCCATTCATGAGTGAAATTCTTATCCACTGTGTCCATGACCACGATCTTGTCATCTAAAATGACATAAGAGTTATAGGCCATGCCGTTAGGGACATCGTATTGTCCTTCAAATAAATCGATTTTGTGGTCGTTAACCCCAACATAGATAATATCTTTAGTTACGTTCATATTTTTCTCCTTATGTAATGAGGATTAAAAAAATCCTCCATAACATAATAATTATGAAGGAAAAGTTATTAAATTACTATTTATATTTAGATTTTGACTTCTTTACCGCGGAAGAAACAGCCATACATTCCCGGACCAACCCCAATACCGACGATCGTCCCGATTGGGAATGTCTCTACTTTTAGTCCTAATTCGCTTTCAATATGCTCTTTCATATATTTTTGATAGCTATCTCCCATGATGGAGCCAACATAAATCGTTTTAGTATCTTCATTCATATTATCTTTGATATATTGAATGGAAGCTTCTAAGGCTGCTTTCATCCCTCTCACTTTGTTAAAGGCATAATTCTCACCTTTTCTATTGAACATGATAAGCGGTTTAATGCCGATTAAATTGCCAAAGAAGGCGGCTGGACCAGATACGCGACCCATCGCTCTTAAGTAGGAAAGATTTTCTAAAGAACCGATTTCGTGATAGAACTGCTTATTATCTTCCACCCATTTCGCGACCTCTTCTAATGATTTACCTTCATCTCTGAGTTTACAGGCATCAAAGCACATCACTCCTAAAGCCATATCTGCTCTTTTAGAGTCGATACCGATAATCTTTCTTTCTGGATAACTTTCTAATAATTCTTCTGAAGCAAGTCTCACCGCATTAACCGAACCAGATAAAGCACCAGAACAACCGATATAAAGAATATCGATTCCTTTCTTTAAATATGGTTCAAACTTTTCAAGCACTTCTTGGAAAGTGACTAAACTAGTTTTAATCTTCACGTTTGGATCTTTGATCCAGTTATATAATTGCTCTAATGAATATTCTTCAAAGGCTAAATCCGCGTGATAATCATCTTTGCCGTTAACATTGATACCCATGCGAAGGTAGTCGATGTTATATTCTTTTAACTGCTTAACTGATAAATCAGTACAGGAATCTGTAAATATTTGAAAAGCCATAAAAATCTCCCTAACAGAGATTATTATGCAATAATTCTAGATAAATATCTATCGGTTATTGAGATTGAGAAGGCTCTTTTTTATTCGGCTCGTAATGATAATTCACTTTTTCATTAAGTTTCTTCATTATTTCAAACATCTTGTCATCATCAACGAGGCGAATGAGATAGTCAAATACAGGATCTTGCACTGTTCCTCTTTCATATCTAGCGATATTCTTTTCCCCACAGTGAATGAATCTTGCAAGTTCTACTTGTGACATCCCTCTCTTATTGCGGATACGCTTGATATCTTCGGAAGTTAATAAACCCACTATTCTGCGATATTCGTCATAAAGAATAATATCGTTGGAGATATTGAATTCTGCAGGATTAAGAAGACGACCACATCGATCACAAATCCCATAATTAAGTTCGACTTCCACAGGAACATTTCCACCAATCATATGGAGTCCTTTTCTTTTAATCACTTTATAAGTGACTTCATCATCGCAATCTTCGCAGAGCGCGGTTTTAATTTCTTTAGGCATGAACAATATCCTCCTCATCTTCATGTAAACTTAATAACAATACTCTATGGACCGTAATGAACATTTTAATTTTGATGTACACTCGCTTCCCATCCCAATATTTCTTGAAAACCCATACAGGTTTATTCCTGCTTAGGCTAGGTTTGTTGTCAGGAACTGGTCCCATAATATAATTGCTTTCATCCAAACTCTTAACAAAGTCAACAAGTTTTTCCTTACTGATTTTATTAGTTTCAATAAAAGCAATTGTTTTTTCATAAGAACTGACCTCAAGTTTACTTACATCTAGATGACTTATGAGCTCTAATAGTTCTTGTAATGTTAAGGCCATATCTTTCTCATAATTATCACTCATAAGGCAAGTCTCCTCATGAGTAATTTAGTATCATATGATACCATTATAGCTTTTTGTTTTTTCATAATCAATAAAAACCCTCCTAATATATAAGAGGGCAAAAAGTGAAAATTTTCGGATTTTATTTCCGAAAAATGTAAAAAACTTTGTTATTTCTCGATATTTAGGACCTTATAACCAGCTTCCTCGACTTTTTTAGTGATCATATCGTTATCAATATTTCCATCTACTAATGCATAGCCACTTTCAAGATTAACTTCTTTAACATTTAATCCATCGATGCTTTTTAATGCATCAGTGACATGCTTGACGCAGTGCATGCACATCATTCCTTCAATCTTAATCTTACTTTCCATATTTTTATCTTCTCCTTTAATAAATATATCTGGTAACTCTTTCATTTTACGATGATGTTTATTTTTGTTATCTAATTTAAATAAATTTAATCTTAATGCATTTAATACTACTGTAACTGAGGATAATGCCATCGCAGCCGCGCCATACCACGGTTTTAGCTTTGCTAATCCCACTCCAGAAAGGGCACCGGCAGCAATCGGAATCATAATGATATTATAGAAGAACGCCCAGAATAAATTCTCTTTGATATTCTTTAATGTTTGTCTTGATAATCTAATCGCATTACAAGCATCCACTAAAGAGGATTTTGTTAAAACAACATCCGCGGATTCAAGGGCGACATCACTACCCGCGCCAATAGCCATACCAATATCAGCTTTAGTTAAAGCAGGCGCGTCATTAACTCCGTCCCCCACCATTAATACTTTGCCATATTTTTGTAATTTGCTAATAACATCAAGTTTATCTTCAGGATGAACATCAGATAAATAATGTTTGATTCCGACTTGTTCAGCGATTGCTTTTGCAGTTAAACCGTTATCACCAGTAAGCATAATTGGTAATAAACCTAAATCTTTAAACTGTTTTATTGCTTCAATAGAATCTTCTTTGATCGTATCGCTAACCGCGATAATACCTAAAACTTGCTTATTATATACAAAATATAAAGGTGTCTTACCTTTCTTTGCATAACTATCTCCTACTATTTTTATTTCTTTAGAAATATAGTCTTTGACTAATTCATAATTGCCACCTAGTAGAAGCTTATCATCAACAAAACCTTGTACACCTTTTCCAGGGACTAATGAAAAACCTGATACATCAACTTTATCAATATTATTTTCTTCTCCATATTTAGTGATGGCTTTAGAAAGAGGATGTTCGCTTTTCGATTCAATTGAATAAGCAAAAGTTAATAATCTTTCATCGATAATATGAATATCGTTAATAGTAGGTTGTCCTTTCGTAATTGTTCCCGTTTTATCTAAGACGACATATTCCATCTTTCCTGTTTCTTCTAAACTAACCGCGGTTTTAAATAAAATACCGTGTTTCGCGCCTAGTCCACTTCCGACCATAATCGCTACGGGAGTTGCTAAGCCTAACGCGCATGGACAAGAGATGACTAAGACGGCAATTGCTCTTTCAAAAGAATAACCTACTAATGTTGTATGTTCTAACGTAGAAACAAATCCGCTTCCAAAGATAATCCAACAAATGAAAACGATTAAAGCTATACCCATTACTACAGGTACAAATACACCACTTACTTTATCCGCGATTTTTGCAATTTCCGCTTTAGAAGAAGTTGCATCTTCTACCATCTTGATAATCTTATTGATCGTCGTTTCTTGACCGACATTCGTCGCTTTACAAGTTAACGATCCATATTGATTGATAGAAGCTGAAACAACTTTATCTCCAATAGTTTTATCAACTGGTAAAGATTCTCCTGTTAATATCGATTCATCAGCAGAAGAATTTCCTTCAATAACTAAGCCGTCTACTGGGAAAGACTCACCAGGTTTTACTAAAAAGATATCATTGACTTTAACTTCATCAATCTCCACTTCTATTTGTTGACCATCTTTTAAGATAGTTGCCTTTTTAGGCGCCATATTAAGAAGATTTTTAATTGCAGAAGTCGTTTTACCTTTGGAATAGCTTTCAAGTAATTTACCAATCGTGATTAATGTTGGAACCATCCCTGCAGTTTCAAAAGAAATATTCATGCTTAAATGCATTATTCTTTCAAAGTCATAGATCGCTGGAATAGTAAAACTAAGCATAATACCCATAATCACTAATGAATATATATAAGCAACTGAAGAGCCTAACGCCACTAAGGTATCCATATTTGGAGATAGATGGAATAATGCCTTAAATCCATTAGTGAAGAACTTATAGTTGATGAGCATCAAAACGGTCGCTAAGATGAGCTCAATATAAGTAAGTGTCAACGGATTATTAGCTAAATCTCCAATATTCCATCCGAGCATATAACCCATTGATAAATAGAATAATGGGATTAAAAATATAATGGATAAAATTAACCTAATTAATAATATCTTAGTCTTATTATCTTTCTTATTTTCTTTAACTATTTTTTCGCCTTTCTTCTTTGCCCCATAACCGGCTTTACTAACCGCATTTATGATGTCTTTAGAAGAGAGGTTATCATCATAAGAAACGATCATTGAATTAGTTAAAAGATTGACGGATACTTCTTTAACTCCCTCAACATTTTTCACTGCTTTCTCCACTCTTGCAGAACAAGCCGCACAGCTCATTCCCGTAATATCGTATTTCTCGTTTTCCATTATTTGAGTTTCCTCATCAATTCAAAAGCTTCATTTAAAGAATCTTCTTTGCCAGCTTTGATATCATCGCTGACACAGGTTTCCATATGGCTTTTTAAAAGAATATAACCAACTTGTTGTAAAGCTGATTCACTCGCGGCAATCTGTGTTAATATATCTCCACAATAACGGTTATCATCAAGCATTTTAGTGATGCCATTAAGTTGACCAATAATTCTATTAAGTCTGACTTTTAAATCTTTGATTTCTTCTTCTCCTCTTGGAGTGTGTTTATATCTTTCACAGGCTGGACATTTAACTTCTTCCATGGTTTCACCTCATATACCCACTGGGGGTATCATCTATACATTAGGACGAAAATAAAAATAAGTAAAGCGAAATGCCTCACCTTACTTATTTATTTTTATAATTAATGTTTATTTAAGAAACATATGAGGATATCTCTCAAGCATAAAGTCCATATCTTTATCCCCACGACCAGAGAGATTCACTAATATCGATCCCGTTTTCATATTTCTCGCACATCTAATCGCATAAGCTAAGGCGTGAGAAGATTCAATCGCTGGAATAATACCTTCAAGTCTAGAAAGTAGGAAGAAAGCTTCAGCGGCTTCATCATCAGTGACATATTCATATTTCACTCTTCCAATTTCCTTTAGGAAAGCATGTTCTGGCCCCACTCCTGGATAATCTAATCCCGAAGCGATTGAATATGCATCAGCAACTTCTCCGTTTTCTTTTCTTAATGCTAAAGAATTAAAGCCGTGTAATATCGTTTCTTTCCCTAAAGTCATCGTCGCCGAGTTTTTACCGATTTCTTTTCCTGTTCCCATCGCTTCAACACCAACGATATTAACTGGTTCTTCTAGGAAGTCTTCAAACATTCCAATCGCGTTACTGCCGCCTCCAACACAGGCAGTGACGATATCTGGTAGTTCTCCTGTCATTTCTTTAAATTGTTGTTTTGCTTCTCTACCAATAATGTCTTGAAAATCTCTGACCATTAATGGATATGGATGTGGGCCAACGGCACTACCAATTACATAAAAGGAATTCTTATAATCTTTCGCCCATGCTTCAAAAGCTTCATCAACAGCTTCTTTTAATGTTCTCGTTCCACTTTTAACAGGAATAACATTCGCGCCTAATACTTTGATACGCGCGACATTTGGAGCTTGTTTTTCCATATCGACTTCACCCATATAGATGTCACACTCTAGTCCAAAGTAGGCTGCCGCCATCGCGACAGCAGAGCCGTGACTTCCCGCTCCTGTTTCCGCGATGAGTTTCTTTTTGCCTAAATATTTAGCAAGCAAAGCTTGACCCATCGCATTATTGAGTTTATGTGCGCCTCCATGATTGAGATCTTCTCTTTTTAAATATATCTGCACTTTTCCTAAATAATTAGATAAATTCTGACAGTGATATATCGGGGTAGGTCTTCCTTGATAATTCTTTCTAATCTCTCTAAGTTCAGCGATGAATTTTGCACTTTTCGCGATAGTCATATATCCTTCATATACTTCATCGATGGCTTTTTGAAGATGTTTTGGAAGAAAAGAACCGCCATATCTTCCAAAATAACCGTCTTGAGAAGGATACATTTTACGATAATTTCTAAAATCTATTTCACTATTTTTAATCGGTGAATCTTCAAATAGTCTTTGTCCTTTGATTCTTCTATCTAATGGTTTCGGTGCATTTTCTGGTATTAAATATTTATGCCCTTCTAATTTTGCCCCTTCAATGCGTTTCTCTTTTAAGAGAACACGAACTCTTCTTTCGTTAATTCCCCATTTTTCACTGATTTCACTTACTGTCAAATATTTCATACCTTTTTAATCCTTTCGGTATATTCTTTATTCCTATTATATATTATTAAATATAGAAGAAAAGAAATCTATCTTAAAGATATTGTAATTGTCAATTAGAAAATGTAGTTTTATGGCGGTCGAAAATGTAGGTATTTAACGGTGTTCTAAATCATCTTCC
>SVBB01000026.1 GCA_015059105.1 Erysipelotrichaceae bacterium
AACCAAACACCAACAAAATCAACAAAATAAAAGAGTTCCACAAGATTTCAGCTTACAAAATCCGGGAACTCAAAAATAAAAACGCGCCCACAAGGACGCGTATATAGATTAGCTAATATTATTCAGCAACAACACCTGATTTAATTTTGCTGATGAGTTCCGCTTCTAAATCTGGATTTTCAGCGATATATGCTTTACCAGCATCTCTACCTTGAGCAATCTTGCTGCCATTATATTCATACCAGGCACCCGACTTTTTAATTAAGCCAAGTTCAACTGCTCTATCGAGGATTTCGCCTTCCTTGCTCACGCCTTTACCATAGATGATATCGACTTCACAAGTTTTAAATGGGGCTGCTACTTTGTTCTTCACAATCTTAATCTTGCAAGTGTTACCGTAGATGTCACTACCTTGTTTTAATGCTTCGGTACGACGGATATCGATTCGAATAGATGAATAGAACTTTAACGCACGTCCACCGGAAGTAGTTTCAGGGTTGCCGTACATCACTCCAACCTTCTCTCTTAATTGGTTGATGAAGATAATCGCGCAGTTCTTTTTGTTGAGAATTGCTGTTAATTTTCTCATTGCCTTGGACATCAAACGCGCTTGTAAACCAACCGCACTATCGCCCATTTCCCCATCTAATTCCGCTTGTGGAACTAAGGCGGCAACACTATCGACTACGATGAGAGAAACTCCACCGCTCACCGCGAGCATTTCTGTGATTTCTAATGCTTGTTCACCGCTATCTGGTTGGGATAAGACGAGTTCGTCAATATTGACACCAAGGTTTTTCGCATAGACTGGGTCAATCGCATGTTCGGCATCGATAAAAGCTGCTTGTCCACCTTGCTTTTGACATTCCGCAATCGCATGGAGAGCTAATGTAGTTTTACCACTGCTTTCTGGTCCATAGATTTCAATGATTCTTCCTTTTGGGTAACCGCCAACACCTAAAGCTTCATCGAGAAGCAAAGATCCACTTGGGATGACATCAACATCAACCGCCGTGCGATCACCAAGGCGCATAACCGCACCTTTTCCAAACACTTTTTGGATCTCGCGAAGTGTTTCTTCTAATGTTTTGTTTTCGTTTTTTTCATTTTTCATAAAATTACGCTCCTATTTATATATACCCAAAAAATCGGAAATTTTCGGATTTTATTTGAAACTTTTTAACATTAATCCGAGGTGGTCATAGCCCAATTGTAAAGTTTGCTTTACAATGTCCTCTCTGCTCCCTTTTAACAAATATTTAAAAACTTGTGTCGTTTGGTATGCAGTGACCCCGATATAGATCTCTCCGACTGGTTTATTTTCCATTGCTTCTGGTCCTGCGTTGCCAGTAAAAGATATCGCATAATCAACATTGAGAATGTATTTGCCGTACATTGCCATATCGCCACCGATTTCTTGACTGACGACACCAAATTGATCAACTCTTTCTTGAGCAATTCCAAGAAGTTTAACTTTTTCTTCAGTCGCATATGTCACCACCGCGCCTTTAAAGAATTTCGATGCCCCTGGAATAGAGGTAATCGCACTTGCAAAAGAACCACCCGTAAAACTTTCAATACTTCCAAGGGTTCTGCCAGATTCTTTAAATAATGTTGATAATTCTTCTAATGTCATTATTCTTTATTATCTTCCACGAGAACTTTTCTATTTTGATAAACGTAAATGACACCAGATAAGAAACTTGCGAGAGTTGCCGCATAGACGATAAAGGCTGTCACAGTTAAGTATGGATTAGTATTATCTGGATACATATAGTGGAATGGAAAGTCGTTTAATAAGACACATCCAATCGCGACCATTTGTAAGACGGTTTTTAATTTTCCAAAAATATTCGCGGCAATAACCGTTCCTTTTTGAGCGCCGATAAATCTAATCGCATCGACAACTGTATCTCTTGCAACCATGATGATGACGCACCAGACAGGGATAAATAATCTTTGTTCACCAGCATATGGTGCAAAAATACTAGGTGCACATAAGAAGATGAGCATCGAACTCACCAATAACTTATCCGCGACAGGATCTAAGAATTTTCCTAAATTAGTCACTTGGTTATTCTTTCTTGCTAATTTCCCATCTAAGTGATCAGTATAGCTAGCAATCACAAAGAAGACGAAAACGATAAGGAAGATTAAATTAATTCTCGTATTACCTAATTCAGGAGTTTCTAAATTAGGAATAAGGGATAAAACGAACAAAGTGACAATTAAAACGATTGTCGCGATGATTCTACTAAAGGTAATCTTTGTTGGTAAATTCATGTTTCTAAGCTCCTTATTGAGTATTCGGTCCTGTAAGCCATGTTTTGTCGAGGATAATTATTTATCTAGGTAATACCTGTCTAGGCAATTCGTTTCTCGCCGTCGACTTCCCCTACCAAATTTGGGTTTCTCGCTTACGGGGTTTACCGCGTTCCATCTCACTATTTCTAGTGAACTCGTCTCTGTGGCACTTTCAGGTCATAGCCATGGTTGCCTTTAGGCATCAGACCGCCGTAATGCACTCCTGCATCCCTAGTATTATTTTTTCTACTAGCGTAATCACTACAGACATCACAGTCTGTGCGAGCATGGACTTTCCTCTAGCATAAGCCAGCAATTATCCGGACCGAATTATTTAATTGAGTTGATATCGACACCAATGCTATAGAGATATTTTTCATATTTGTCGATTGTTCGAATCAACTCCATGTTATCTCTAGTCACACCACTACCATCTCTAATATTTTCTAAACGGTTTTTATATTTTCCGTTTTCAACACTTAAGGTGTAATTCTCTTCCTTGAGCCTCGCGAGTTCGTTTCGAAGGGCTTCGATTTCTTGCTTATCGATCAATTCGTTAGATTCGATGACGAGATAGTCTTGAATTATCTTATCAAGGAATTGGTCAACAATAAGAGGATCGTAACCGCGTGGTACTCCAGGGAAGCGTTCATCTAAGATTTTTTGACTTGTGAGATTTAGTTTCGTTGCCATATATCTAATATATAATATATTAAATGATATACTCTTTCAATCTTTTTTCATTGAAAAAAGAGGCTTGAATGATATAATACGTATGGCTTATGAAACTATTAGATAAAGCAATTAAAAATCACAAATACCTCGTCTTCCTCGATTTTGAAGGCACACAGTACTCCCATGAAATGATTGCCATTGGAGCGGTTTTAGCAACTCTAAATCGCAAAGGCGAAATCAAAAGAATGAAAAAGGGCTATAAAGCATTCGTTCTCGCAAAAAACAAGATTGGGACATTCGTGGAAAATCTCACCGGTATCAACCAAGCCTTATTAGATAAAGAAGGTATTCCCTTTGCAAAAGCAATGAAGGGTTTACGCGAATACTGTGGCTCCGCATTTATGAAAGCTACTTTTGTGACTTTTGGAAATCACGACATGAAAATCCTTGGTCAATCATTCTCTTATAATCTCGATTCACCAAAAGAAATCATCGCCCAAATCCAACATAACTATCTAGATTTCTCACAGTTTATTTCTACCTTCACAAAAGATAGTCACAATAACCCTTATTCATTATCCAATTACTGTGCCCACTATTATGTCGATAGAGAAGGCATTGAACATGACCCATTATACGACGCGATTAATCTTGCAAAACTATATGATGCATTCGTGAGAAGTCCAGATGTCGTCTTAGAAGACTATCTCATCACTTTAAATAAGATGCCACACATCCCTCAACCAATAAAAGAAGTAATCACTAAACTCACTAACGGAGAAAATGTTACTTCTGAAGAATATAAAAACATCACAAAGGAATATTTAAAATGAAATATCCTAACGGCAAAGATTATAAACCTACAACCGAAAGTAAAAAGCCTGCGAAAAAACCGAGTAGTAAGGCGCTTTTATCTGCCGGAAATAGAGGTATGTCTTTTGAAAGCGATATCAACGCCGCCAACGATTATTATCGCGAAAAAGGAATATGCTTAATCACTAAAAGGCCAACCCCGATTAATGTCGTGAAAGTCGATTATTCAAAAGGGGCAATTATCACTAATGCTTATTTTGAAAAACAATCAACTACTGACTATAACGGAGTGTTTAAAGGTAGATACATCGACTTTGAAGCGAAGTCTACAAAGCAGAAAGTATCTTTCCCGCTCGCTAATATTCCATCACAACAAATCGAACACCTCACAAAGGTGATTGAACATCAAGGAATCGCGTTCTTCCTCATCCGTTTTGAAACTGTTGGAAGAGTGTTTCTTCTCGATGCTCAGTACGTCATCGATTTCCATAGCAAATACAAAAGAAAAAGCATTCCTCTCAACCTCATCAAAGAAGTCGGGGTTGAAATTGAATACGGTTTAAATCCACGTTTAAATTATATTAAAGCAGTTAAAGAAAAATATTTCAAAAAATAAGCAAATCTAATGTTTTTCTTTACAAATACCGACTAATTTACAATCCTCGCATTGAGGATTTTTTGCTTTACAAATATATCTACCAAAATGGATGAATTGATGATGGAGTTTGATCCAGCTGTCTTCTTTAAATGCTTTTCTTAATTTTCTTTCTACTTCAATAACATCATCTTTTTCTTTGGCTAGTTTAAGTCTTTTCGAGATGCGTTCAACATGGGTATCAACTGGGAAATTTGGTTTCTTGAATAATTCGATAATTACTACTTCGGCAGTTTTATTTCCAACCCCTGGAAGCGACATCAATTTTTCTTTATCACTAGGCACAACACCGTTAAATCTCTCTAATAATTGTTTAGCTATTTCAATAATGTTTTTCGCTTTAACTTGATACATCCCAAGCTTACCAATATATGGATATAAATCTTCCTTATTTAAAACTGCCAATTCTTCTAAACAGTGGTATTTGCCAAATAGTTGTTCGGTTGCTTTGTTCACAGCCTTATCTGTCGTCTGCGCGGAAAGCATCACTGCAATCAAAAATTCATAATCTTTATGATAGATTAATTCACAACCTACATTCGGTAATATTTCATCGAGGTAATTCTCGATTAATGACGCATTATTTCCCATTCTTATTATCAAGCCATGGGGTCTTGGCTATTTTAATCGTTTCTTCTAAATTTTTATTCCATTGATCATTGATTGGAGAGAAGCCTTCACTTTGTAAATCATCGCGAAGTTGATAAGTGAGGAGGATTTTATCCACCGCTCTTAATGTTTTCTTGCCTTTATTTAAAGCATCTTTTAAAGCATTGATAATCATCTCATCAGAATAACCATAAGAAACCCATTCTCTAATCTTGCTCACTTCTACAGGAGAGAGTTGACGGTTGAGCAATTCTTCAAATTGGTTATAGATATTCGTGAGTTCATCTTTAATCTTTTTAGAAGATTTTTCTTCCTTTTCTTGTTTTAAAGATAATTGAAATTCACTATATAGTTTTTCTTTTAAAGGGTCTAATGTCGTAACCGTGTTATTTTTCACCGTGACATAGTCGATGATTTTCTTTTTAAATAAAGAAGCTAAGATTTTATCTAAATCCGCGCTAGAGAACGACATCTTTAACGCTAATAAATCAGCAGTGATTAAAGTATTACCTTGCCCAATTAAATGATCGATAACAAAAATCGTCACAAGTTCATCTTCTGTGAGCTTAAGTTTTTTATAGTTCTCTATTAATAGATATCGGAAATCAATTGCTTCAGAAATCATAGGACACTCATTTTAGCATATCTTTAAGATATTTTGTTATATTTAGTTCACTAAATAACTTATCTTTCTTATCTTGAGATACACTACCATATTTATTCAATTCTTCTTTTACTTTGTCAGGATTTAGTTTTGTAAGAAGGACAGACTGCTTTTTAAGAGCTCTTTTTAACTTATTATCTATTGTGTAATCAAGTTTTAAAGCAAACCTCAATGCGCGCAATATGCGAAGCGGGTCTTCTTTTAATCTCTTCTTTGGATTACCAATCATCCTAATCACTTTATTTTTAATATCATCTTGACCACCGACGTAATCATAAACTTGGAAACGGTCATCCATATATAAAGCATTAATTGTAAAATCTCTTCTTTTACAGTCGGTTTTCATATCTCTAACAAATTCGATTTCACTTGGATGGCGGGAATCATCATATTTGCCTTCTTTTCTAAAAGTGGTAATGAGGAAATACATCTTCCCTCTTTTAACTTTGACCGCCCCATAACGAGAAAAAGTCATATCGCATCCTGATAAAAAGCGCGACATCTCTTCCGGTGTAGCGTCAGTGGCTAAATCGAAATCTTCAATATCTTTTTTAATGAGAAAATCTCTCACCGAACCACCGACTAAATATAGGTGAAAATTGTGAGCAGAAAACTCTTTAGATAATTTAAGAAATTCATCAACTTGTCGAGACATATTATTTCGCCATTTTTTCTTTAAAACTAATCGCTGGTCTAAAGGACACAGACTTTCTTGCTTTGATGACAATCTTTTCGTGTGTACGAGGATTTGTACCCACTGTTTCTTGTTTAATAATTGGGACTAATGAACCGAAGTTTGTAATGTTCACTTCTACCCCTGCTAATAAGGCTGTTTCAATCTCCTCAATAAAGGCGTTGATCGCTGCTTTGCTATCCTCACGAGATAAATATGCTTTTTCACTAACGATATCAATTAGCTGGGTTTTGTAGAGTTTATCCATATTATTTACCTTCTTTTTTAAGTGGGCGAGTCATCAATGCTCCCACTAATTCGGATGGTTTTGTGCCACCATAAATAACAGCGTATAAAGCATTGATAATTGGAAGTTCAACCCCTGCTGCTAATGCCATTTCAAATATAACTTTAACAGTACGGATACCTTCAACAGTCTTAGTGTTTGTTTCCATAAAATGCTTTGCAGAATCATCTTTACCAATTTCTAATCCCGCAGAGAAATTACGGGAATGGAAAGAATAACAAGTGACCACTAAATCACCAAGACCAGTAAGGCCTAAATACGTCTCAGGTTTACCACCTTGCGAGACACCAAAACGCACGATTTCGGCAAGTCCACGTGTGCATAAAGCCGCACGTGCATTATCGCCGAAACCTAATCCTTCAAGAATACCACTTGCAAGGGCAATCGCATTTTTCATCGCCACCCCAATTTCACTACCAACTTCATCATTATTTAAATAGACGCGGAAATAATTATTGGAGAACACTTCCGCCACATATTTAGCGACTTCTTCGTTTAAAGAAACGGAGCAGATGCAGGTCGTATCTCTAACGATAACTTCTTCCGCATGGCTTGGGCCAATTAAAGAAACAAAGCCTTTTAAATTCTTTGGATCGATAACACCCTTAAAAACAAAAGATAATCTTTGATTCTTTTCGGTATCAAAACCTTTCGCGGTATTAATGAATATTGCTGGGTGATCTAATAAATTATTGATTTCTGATAAAACGCTTCTTAAAGCGGCACTTGGAACAGATATCAAAATAATATCTGCATCTTTAATCGCTTCCGATAAATCTAAAGTCGCTTTAATAGTCGGGGAAAGAGTTATTTCATCTCCAAAATAGAAACTGTTTTTATGATTGTTATTAATATCATTAACCTGATTAGGATTATGCCCATATATGATGACGTGATGTCCGTTATCATCCGCGACTTGGGCTAATGCTGTACCCCATGTACCGGATCCAATGACTGCGATATTGCTCATTTTTCTCTTTTCCTTTCTCTAAGAATAATCTTGATCGGAGTGCCTTCAAAATTGAATGTCTCTCTCAGTCTATTCTCAATATATCTTTCATAACTGAAATGCATGAATTCAGGATTATTAACAAACAAGACGATTGTTGGAGGGCCAACAGTCACTTGGTTACCGTAATAAATCTTTAATCTTCCACCATTGAAATCAGGTGTTTGATTGAGTATTTGAGCGTCTTGTAGTAAATCATTTAATAAACTCGTCTTAATGCGCGTGTAATAGGCGTTATGTACTAAATCGAGCATTTCAAATAAAGTATCGATTCTTTGCTTTTTAAGCGCGGAGACGAATACGACAGGCGCGTATCTAAGGAACTTATATTCTTCTCTAATAATCTTCGTGTAGTCGCTCATCGTGTTCGTATTCTTATCGACAATATCCCATTTGTTGACGACGATGATGATTGCTTTATGTAAATCGGTCGCATAAGAAATGACGTGTTTATCTTGGTCAGTAATACCTTCTTTTCCGTCGATAACAAGAAGAACAATTTCACTTCTCTCAATTGCTTTTAATGCGCGAATTGCAGAGAATTTGTCAATAGATTCATAGATTTTACCGCGTTTTTTAAGTCCCGCTGTATCGATGACATTATATTTTTTACCTTCCCTAACAAAAGGTGTGTCAATGGAATCTCTTGTCGTTCCTGAGATGTCGCTGACGATGACTCTATCTTGATTTAAAATCGCATTCACTAATGATGATTTACCGACATTTGGACGGCCCACTAAAGAGAAAGTCACAACGCCTTCATCAAGCTCTTCAGTATCTTCCTTAACATAAGAAACTATCTTATTTAACAAGTCACCAATACCGATACCATGCGCTCCAGAAACCGCCATCGGTTCACCTAATCCTAAAGAATAGAATTCATTGATATCGGATATATGAGTTCCTTCATCAATCTTGTTGATTGCAAGAATAATTGGTTTATTAATTTTACGAAGCATCTTCGCGACTAACATATCATCACGCGTAACCCCAACACGGCCGTCGCATAAAAAGACGATAATATCTGCTTCATCAATGGCTAAAGTTGCCTGCATTCTAATCTGTTCTTGAAAGGGACGATTCGCTGTTTCAATACCGCCCGTATCAACTAAAGCAAATTTATGACCCATCCATTCGGCATTACCATATAGTCTATCTCTAGTAATACCGGCTTCATCATCGACGATTGCATGTCTTTCCCCGATAATACGATTAAAAACCGTAGATTTGCCTACGTTAGGAGAACCGACGATTGCTACTAATGTTTTTGCCATAATTATTTCACTTTGCTATCGATGATTTCGATAACTTTATTCACCACTTCTTCAATAGTCATATCAGAAGTATCTAAATGGATGGAATCTTCCGCAGGTTTAAGAGGTGCGAACGCTCTTTCAGAATCCGCTTTATCACGTCTATTGACGTCTTCAAGGATTTCTTCATATGTGCAAGGAATGCCCTTTTCGATATTTTCTTTGTATCTTCTTTGCGCTCTACATTCTGGAGAAGCAACTTGGAAGATTTTCACTTCTGCATTTGGAAGAACATATGTACCTATATCTCTCCCGTCCATGATGACATTATCTTTCTCCGCCATCTTTCTTTGTTGATCAACTAAGAATAATCTCACTGGCTTCATCTGACAAACAGGGGTGACATTCTTATTGATGATTGGCATTCTAATTTCTCTAGTGATGTCTTTGCCGTTGCATAAAACTACACCACCAGGTTTTAATTCGATATTGACATGAGGTATTTCTGCAACGCACTGTTCTTCGTTAGTGCAGTCTAAACCTCTATCTAAACAGTGCCATGTATATGCGCGGTACATCGCACCTGTGTCGATATATGTATATCCTTTAATCTCTGCGACTTTCTTTGCGATTGTGCTTTTACCAGCAGCGGCTGGCCCATCGATTGCGACACTTATACCCATAATCATTACTCCTTAAATACATAGACACCAAACACGATGATGCCGGCGATAACTGCGATGATTAATAAGATGATACCAACATAAAGGATGACCTTTTTGGCCTTATATCCGTTGAAGTGATTGATTTCTTCAAGGGTATCATTTTTATTGATAACTTCACTAATTGGCAAAGTTCTAGTCTCAGTACGTGCTTTGCCCGTATAGAATTGACTGCCCTCTTTAATTAATGAAGCGCGATATTCGCGATACTTGTCATTTCGTGTTTCCATAGAATCATTCTAATAATAATTAGAACTAATAGCAAACAAACAATGAAAATTACAGTTTTTTCTTTATAGATTTTTTGCTTATGAGGGCTAAGCAAACAAACGCATTAAACGCAAAAGGAATTGCGTATTCTGCAAACGAATATATAAATAGGAAGATAGAGGCTACCGTAAATAAAGCAAATATGACTAATACAAACAATGTATTTGGGCGATCCATAAATAGCACGATAACAATAATTGAAATAGCACATAGACCAATCGATTTCACAAACGTGTTATCAAAAAGATAATTATTCATTGCTCCAAAAATAGGTATCAAAATTGAAAAAGCAAGCAAAGGAATAAAAAGAAAATATTGTATAAAACGACTTCTACATATCAAATTTTTATAGTAAGTTGTAAGTCCTGATATCAGTTCAATTAATATACAGATTATAATTCCAGCCACATAGATTAATGCATTTGGGTTATTTTGATGTTGGTATAAGCCAATTATTCCTACTAACGCAAAAAGGATGATTAAAAAAATGTTTAAGGCCATCGACGCCAAAGCAAATTTGTTTTTCTCGTTATTGTCAATACGATCAAACAACAAAAATGATATAACTCTAAAAATCATTCCTATAAATAAAGGTGTTTCACTATATAAAACAAAACGGGTGTAATAGAAATTGCTGAGAACAACAATATGTGTTTCAAACAAAAAAGTTAAGCCTAAAAAAATAAGATAAATAGAAAAAGCGTTACAAATAATAATTAGAGCTTTCTTCATATGTTAATAGTATGACAATAATTGAGTCAAAAAACAAACCTCTCTATTGCAAAAGCATTCCTAGAATGTAAGAATATTATTAACGTTAATCCAAGGAGGAGTGATTTGATGGCAAGAAAGAAAATCAAAATCGACGCATCTGCCTGTATGGGTTGTGGAGCATGTGCTGGTGCTTATCCAGATGATATCGTGTTAAACGATAACGGTGTTGCTGAACCTGTTACTGGCGAAGCCGATGAAGAAGTCGTCAGTGTCTGCCCATTTGGTGCTATTTCCGAAGAGGAATAAGATATAAGAAAAACCAGGATTTCGATTCCTGGTTTTTTTGTGCTCTTTTTATTCTTTTTTATCTTCATCCACAATTTCTTCATCCTCTTCTTCAACGGAATCACTATTCTTTTTAGGAGTGATACCCACGAAATATTGTTGGAAGAATTCTGATTTATGCATAAAGACAAAGATCAATCTGTTGAACACGAGTTCATATATTAAGAAACACGCGCCTGCTTTCATCAAGTTGAAAGGTGCATATACTCCAGAGATGATGCCGACATAAGACCATCCGTTAACTTGGATGTCTTTTTGTCCAGTGATATAAGAAGCGACATTATTGATAACCCCTGGCTCAAAACAAGTAGAGAAATGCGCGTTTGGACCAAACACTGTTAAGTATGATGGGGTGATAAATATCGCATTTAAAACTGTTAATGTTACAGTGATAATCGCGACGATTACAACATACGCTAAAACTCTAAAACCGAGTCCTTTTTTAAACCATTTGAAGATGTGACTAGTTAAAAATAAACCAAACACAAACACCAAAGATGTAAATAAAGCAGTTAAATCGCCTATTCCAAGCCCCACTGGTCCATGTACTAATAAATTAAGTGCAGTTTTAATAACTGCGACGATTAATCCGCCCGGTAATCCATATAAAGCGTAAGCAATGATTGTTACAATCTCGCTGATTTCAATCTTTAGCCATGGCGCTAACGGATAGGGGAACTGTGCAAACGACATCAAGACGAATCCTAATGCTGATAGCATTGCAAGCGTTGTCATTCTGGTGATAATTTCACCAACATTTCTTTGTTTTTCCATAAAAAATAGCCCTCTCTTCAGGGGCCCTACAAAAAGATAAAAAACCTTTTCACTTCTCTCATCCAGACTTTACTGTCGCCACTTGAATTTCACAAGTTCATGCTTTCGCTTGCGGGGTATACCGCCGGTCGCGTTAATTCGCTGCCCTGAAGTATATTTATACTATAACATTTTTAAGATAATGACCATCAATATAAATAATTTGAGTTCCCCCTTTTTTGAAGGTTCTTGTTATAGCAAGCAATAAAATTGCTAAAAATATAGGTAATTCCTAGGA
>SVBB01000005.1 GCA_015059105.1 Erysipelotrichaceae bacterium
TCTGGAATAGAGGTAAAACCAAGAGACTTATACTGTTTTCTTTCATAATTACCAACGTTAAATAACTTACCGGCAGCGTAAGAGAGATGTCCAAGGATGATAGACATCGTCTCATTAACTCTTAATTCAAATTGGTAAGTCAGTAACATATTATCTCCTATTTATATTATATCAAATAAGTGGAGTTTACTCCACTTAATATTTATATTATTACCACATATTTTTATCACATATAGTGACGATTATAGCCTTAACAACCAAGGCTCATTTTCATCTCGGCAGTTGAACAACCGAGGATTCCCATTCGGTGTCCTAAAAAGAAACCTGGTCGATACGTATGTTTATATTTCATTATTTGATTTTCATGCCGTCTTTAAAGGCTGAGCCCACAACTTGATTGCAAAGCACATACTTATGAGTGAATGGATCATAAGCAATGGCATCTAATTTTTCGATATCAACTTTACCATTAGTTAATACTTTTTCGTCAGCGGAAACATTGACAATCTGTCCGATTAATGTGCCACCTTCACCTTCTTGGCCATCTAAAGAAATTAGTTCGCATTCTAGTGTCACAGGATATTGCTCAAATAATGGAGCGTTAACAAATTTACTCTTAAAATCTTTAAGACCTGATTTCTTCATCTTATCTGGATCTTTAGCTTGTGAAACAATGCCTACATAATCAGAAGCAATAAGTGTTTCTTCAGTGGCAAGGGAAACAGTAAAAGCTTTATTCTTTCTAATATTTCTCGTCGTGACGTGGTCAGAAAGAGAAATGGTCACTTGATTATTATCATAAATCGCTCCCCAAGCGGCATTCATCGCATTTGGTTTGCCGTTTTCATCATATGTTCCAATGATTAATACTGGCATTGGGAACAATTGGCTTTGTGGTCCAAAATCTTTTCTCATTGTTACTACCTTCTTTCTCAACTATTATATAATAAACTCATAAATAGGGGGAAAAGATATGGCAAAATTATTGATGTTATTCGTCGATGGAGTAGAAGATACTGAAGCAATTGCTACTTTAGATGTCCTCACCCGTGGAGGTCATGAAGTGACTTGTGCCTCAATGATGGGAAGAAAAACTATCAACCCAAAATTAGGAAGAGCTCTTACATTAGAAGCGCTTATTGAAAATATAAGGCTTGATGACTTTGATGGGGTAGTTATTCCTGGTGGTCCAGGTTCATTTAAAATCATGTGCTATCACCCTCAAATCGATAGCATCATCTCTTATTTTGCAAATAATAAAAAACTCGTCTCTGCAATATGCGCGGCCCCATTTATGATTGGTCGTCTCGGCTATTTAAAAGATAGGAACTTCACTGTTCATCCAGGTTTTGAAGATCAAGTTATCGGAGGCAATTATTTAAGAGAAAAAGGTGTCGTTAGAGATGGTAATTTCATCACCGGTAAATCGATGTGGTATTCCCATGAATTTGGGTTAGAAATTGACGAATATTTTAACGGTAAAGAACATCGCGAAAATCTCGAAAAATCATGCAAAGGTGAGAAATAATCATGCAAAAAGCGGTTATTTTTGATTTAGACGGGGTAATTTTCAATACTGAAGATTGTTGGAAAGTTGGTTTTGAAATCATCACTAAAAAATACGGCCTTCCCCTTGATGAAAACTACCGCATCACCATATGTGGAAAAAGCGAAGCTAAAATCATTGAGGAACTAAATATAATGTTCCCCACTTTAGACGCGGTCACATATCGAAAAGAAATCGCTTATGAATACGTCAATCAAATTGAAAAAGGTAATTATCATTTAAAGGAAGGATTCTTTGAATTAATCAACGAACTTAAAAAGAAGGATTACAAAATTGCCTTAGCGACATCTAACCTCAGATGGAGAATGGAAAAAATATTCTCTAACAAGGGTATAGACCCATATAAGATATTCGATGTCATCATCACAGTCAGTGAAATCGGTAATAGAACTAAACCAGATCCATATATCTTTTTAAAAGCTTCTGAAGAGTTAGGCGCGGATCCAAAGCAAACAATGGTCATTGAAGATTCTCTTAACGGCATAGAAGCCGCTGTAAGAGGTAACTTTATTCCAGTGATGGATATTGACCTTATACCCCCTAATGAATACGCGAAAAAACACTGCTATAAAATAGTTGATTCGTTATTAGAAGTAATCCCCTTGGTGAATTAGTAATTACATATGTAATTGAATATAGCTTTAACTGTGTCGCGAGACACTTTTTTTACATTCCCATTCGTCAAATAATCGTTTATATTGCCAGGATTTAATTTTAAATCTTTATAAACACGGTAATTGCTAATACCTTTTTCATCCATTATCCTAACAATATTTTTATGAGCCTTTGCTTTGGTGATATCACTATATTCGTAATAATTTATTTTTCGTTTGTATGATGTAAAAATCTTCTTAAACTCATAATCATTAAACTCATCGCTTAAGAAATTATCTTGGGTTAATTTATTTAAAACAGTTTCATATTTGTTATTAGTGAACTGATTTAAGACTTTTCTTTTATTAGACAGGGCAGAATAAAGGATGAGACTATCACGGATTCGATAATTCTTCTTCATCTTCAAAACTAACTTATGAATATTTATAGATTTAAGTCCTGAAACATCTTGCAAATAAATCTTTAAATAATTTATAAAATGCTGTTTTCTCACTGTTTGCCACAATCCTTTTTATATCTTTCGTATCTATCTAAAAACTCTTTATAATGCCTCTCATTAAATGAAACATCTGCTTCGCCTGATTCGATTATCTCATTAAGTTTATTCCAATTAAGTTTGTCAACTACTGCTTTTGATGTAATATCTTCGTAATCTTTTCCTCTAAAGGAATGAAGTTTCATTATCACCAAATCCTCCAAAGAAAGCATTTTATAATTGACAGCTTTCGTTTCTATATCCAATTCCTCAAGGCGATCCTCATAATTTTCTGCTAACGAATCACCAAAAGTAAGGATTCTAGAATTGATATCATACATATTAAAAATATGCTCAATTTCGTTATAAAAATTAATAACATCTATATCCGCTGTCTGTCTGGATAATAATCCTCTTATCAGTAGTGAACTTCCACCAGCAATAACAATATCGATTTTTTCTTGTGGACCATAAGATAAATAGATTTCTTCATCCGCTAATTTTAATTTGTTTAGTAATTCATCTTTATTCATAATTGTATTTCGTTAATACTATTATTGAATTATATTTTTAAAAAATCAATATAAATATTGTATCTATTATTTCTTCATCCTATACCAAAGGAATAATGTTAATTCTGCAGGTGCACCTAAGATGAATAATGGCCATATTCCTTCTGAGATGAACTGCACGAAGAATCCAGTTAATGCACCCCAAATAAAAATCGACCAAGAGATGAAATATAATAAGCGATTACGGAAATAACGATGATTCAATAAATTCAAGGCTGTCGCGCTGACGGGGATAGCCCAAATGAACACTTGCCAATAAACATAACTATGGAAAATCAATAACCATATAAATATAAATGTTGCAACCATCCACATGATGGATACTGTTAACGCTGTTTGCCATACTTTATTCGTGAAATCACTATCCTTAACGACAAAGTCTTCTTTATCTTCTTTGCTACCAGGATGCGTCAAATAATCGATGGTCACACCATAGAATTCGCATAACGCATAAAGGGTTTCAATATCTGGGGAAGTTTCACCTTTTTCCCACTTTGATATCGCTTTATCGGTATAGTTAAATTTCTCAGCTAACTCCGCTTGAGTGAGCTTTTTTTCTTTTCTTAAAGCAGCAAGATTCTCACCAATGATTAATTTTAATTCTTCCATAAAATTGATACTCTCTTATATAGAATTTATAAATAAATTCTCTTTTTAGGAGATATTTATTTCTAACTCTATTTTAAAGTTTTTCATCAATAGAAGCAAAAACTATTTACATATGTGTAATATATACGCATGGCAAAGAAAGAGAAAAAACCATTAAGCAAGAAAAAAGCAATCACCATCTACTCCATCGTTGGGGCATTACTCATCGGAGGCGGAATTGGCACTGGGGTAGTTTTGTACCAATTTTTCGGATTTAATGGGACTGACTATTCTAATATCGCTCAAGATTCACTAGAGATGAATATGGTGGAGCTCACTAAGCGATATGAGAAAGCTAATGTCACCACTCTTAAAGATGCGACTAGCAAATTCAACATACCAGAACTTGCTAATATCGCCATCTATAATTCTGAAGCCCACGAAAGCATGTCAATCATCGCAAAAGGTGAAGTCACCGCGACGATGAATGTCAAACAATCTATACGTTCTTATCAAATTAAAAAAGATAACCACTACTTCCTAGAACAAATATCCCATTCAAGTTTCGTTGAACTCGCGTGGAGGATATATGGTGATGAAACTAAAACCACCACCACAAAAGGAAAATATGTGGATATCGAAGAAGGTGATTTCGTAAATGGACCAACGACTACTGAATACACCAATGAAGAGTTTGAAAAAACATGGGGCAAACAAATGTCGAGTTCAATGATCTATATCATCTCTGATAAGACGGTCTTAGATACTTCATCGTTTACAGTAGAAGGTGATTCATTAAAGTTATCGCTCGACTTACATCCAATCTTCTCGGTGGTTAGATACGTTAAACAAATGGTGAAAACATCTGACCTAGGAAGAGAACCAAGTTTCCATTCCGTCCATCTCGATATGGAAATCGATAAAGACTTGGTCTTACAAAAAGTCGATATCAAAGAAGTATATGACGTGCAATCATTCGGTATAACTAGTAAAAACACCGTGGGAGAACTTCACGAAGTGAGATATTACGATCTCAATGAAGATATCCCAGAATTAAGTCAAAAATCCAATTATAACAAGGAGGCATAAAAAATATGTGGAAACAATTAATCGCAGGTGCAGCAGTCTTCTCCACTTCCGTGGGAGTAACATTCCTCACCTTAAAAAACACTAACAGCGCGAGCTCATCTTCTTCCGCTAATAACGTTTCTTCATGGACTAATAATAATCCTTATAAAGAAACCGCAGGCGAGAAGTTACTAGGTTCATTACTTTCTTATGAAGCGATGGATATCGATGGAGATATTACTATCACTTTAGGAAATCGCAACCAAATCAATTTGAAACTCGATGGACAAGGTTCCATCGCCGATATCAATAAAATCAAGGTTCTCGCCAATATGGATTTAGACCTCGCTGGTATTCCATTAAGCGGTCAATTCTCATATTTCACTGATACGATGACATTCTCTGTCGATGAAATTTGTAACTTCAAACTCAAAACAAATGATTTATTCGATTTCGTTAGTATGATTCCAACTTATGGAGTGTCCGTTGAACTCCCAGATTCTTTAGCTAACTTGGATACGAACACTTTATTAAGCAAGATTACTAATTTACAAGATGACCAAGCAAGAGTTCTTCCAACTGGAGAAAGATTCTTCACAGTCACTGTTGGGGAAGATGAACAAGCTGTCGCCGTTGATGTCCTAGCGGATGAAAAAAATAATATCAAAGGTATTAAAATCGATAAATTAGAATATAAAGATACTGAATTATCATTAAGAATTAATTTAAGTGAAATCACAGGTGAACAGTTCGTCATCACTGATCCACTCGATGGAGAAGACGCAAAAAAATATCAAGACTTCAAACCAGTCTTCACTTTAGTCGATAACTTATATTCTTTGATCAATAAGAATCAATTTGGAGTGAAAATCTATGCAGATCTCAGCGATACTACTAAAAAGATCGTCGATACAGAAGTTGATTTAAATGTCGATAAAACAAGCAACAAACTCGGTTTAGACATCTCCTTATTCGGTCCAGAAAAAGAAAATAGTGAGAAAACCAAATACACATTATCTTCTGCTTATGTCGATGGCACAATCTACACGAAGTTCCATAACCTTGCCTTATCCATTGATACATTAACAATTTCTAACCTCATCGATATGGCGGTTGAACAAGTCAAAGATCAATTCTCTGAAAAACTCAATCAAGCATTAGAAGGTGGCATAGATACTAGCAATATCGACTTAAACGGTATCGTTGGTAAAATCAAAAACGTTTTAAAGAAAGTCAATGTTAACTCCTCTTCTGTTGATGTCGTCATCAATATCGCTGAATTCAACGAATACTTAGGTGAAAACCAAGTCTTACCAGAAGATAATATCGTTTTAACAATTAGCTTTAGCGATAGCAAGCTCGAATCCATCAGCTTATCCACTATCAAAGTCGCAGGTTATTCCATCAACTTTAAAGTTCAATTCACTGATTATCAAGAAGTTAATATCGCTGATCAATCTTCTTATGTCCGCATTGAAGACAGCGATATCCTCGTTGGTTCATTAATCGATTTAATCAAACAAAAATCCTATTATATCGGTTTAGATGTCGAGACTGACGATAACGACAACACAACTGATGATTTATCAATGAACGGTTATGTCCAGCTCAACTTCAATAACGACAATAACTATGGATATGGCGATATGACCATCGTTGATAACAATAAATATCGTCACCACTTAAAAGCCGATATGTATAATCAAGGCAACTTTATCTTCACATATAACGACAAGATGAAAGGTAGTTTCACTTCTCAAACGATCTTTGATATCGCTGGTATAGTCCAAGATGTCATCAACAATCCAGATGAACACTTCTATGAATTATTCGGTGAACTCCTTGAAAAACTCAATTCCGGTACTTTAAGCAGAATCATCGCTGGTGAATACACTCTCGCCTTAGATTATGAAATCATCTCCAATTTAGTGATGAACGACCATAACACTAGCTTTGATGTCAACCTTGGCTTATTCGGTATGGATGATATGAATCTCCACCTCGATATCGGCTATACATATGACACAGCTAACTACACTTATGCGGATTTAGATTACTTAACTATCTCTAATCTCAAATTAGGTGATAAAGATGTGGAAGTCACTATCGATTTTGATAAATACAAGACTGACCTAGATTCTTCTAGACTCAATCAATTCGATACTTATTTAGACTTCTCCTGCATCAAAGTGTTGCTCGGTTTAGGTATCAATACTTCTAAATTCAACTATTATCACTTCACTGGTAACTTAAACCTCAACATTCCTTTAGCAAATCTTGATAACATCGGTTTAGATGCAAGAATTAGAAATGAAAAAGGTAACGTCACTGTCGCGATTGCTTTAAGCAATATCCCAATCGTGAAGATTCTCGGTGGTATAATCGATGATCTCAATCTCAACAGTGTCCCAGGATATAAGTCCACTGATCATAGAAATGCCTATATCTATTATCAACATTTCGAAGATCCAAATAAGACTGACTACTGGTATATCGATAGAGAAGATAAAGTCACTGAAAAGGGAGAAGCTGTAAGCGGTATTATCTTTAAAAAATATAGATATAACGAATACACATTACACACGACAAGAAAATGCACGAACGAATATTTCTTAAATAACATCGTCGACATTCTCTTAAAAGATGTCTTAGGTGTCACAAGCGACAGAGTATTGAATATGATCAATAACAGTGATTCCTCGTCTAGCTCTTCTATCAAATATGAAGAAATCTTGTCCGACTTCAGATATTCTGAAAATAAACATTCATTCTTCATCGATATCAATATGAAAGCCTTATTAGGCACTGGTATCATCAACTTATTTGAAGTCACTATTAGAGAAGATGCTGCTAATAATATCTTAAAAGGCATTGATGTGAAGCTCGGTGTTCTAGCTTCTATCATCTCCGCGGAATTCAATCTTGAATTTGAAAACGATCGTTCAGTCGACGTCTTCACTAGAGATGAAGAAGGTGAACTCACTACCACACCACTTCCTGGCACAGTAATTGCAGACGCTAACGAATACATCGCTAACCATGCAAGTCAAACTGTTGATGCCGCTAACACTGATAGCAGCAGAACATTAATCAACACTTACGTTAAGTAGGTCTTGAATAATCTAATCGACCTGGAGCAATCCAGGTCTTTTATTATGGGCTCACCGAAATATAGAGTGGAGAAGCCCCACGTTAAACCCACTTCAGATTTCGGAGAACATTATTATGAACGATTTTTACCTCTTATAAGCGAGATAAATACGAAAAAGGTTACTATTATTAGCTAGCAATATAAACGGCTCTATAAGCGGTTTTAAATGCGAAAAAATAGAGGAAAGAAAAATGGGGAAGAGCCTATATAACTCTAACCCCATATAAACCATATAAATAAAGTTGAATTATTGAAGAATGTTCTTATGTGTTTTATAGAATTCCTTCTTCACTTCATACATGTTTTTATCCGCTTTACGGAAGATATCAAGAAGCTCATTGTCTTGACCTACTTCATATGTAGCGTAGCCAACTGATAACGAGAGAATAAATGGCATTTCAGTATTTGTATTATTAAATTGGTCAATCATACGTTTGCACTCTTCGTCTTTTGCTTTGAATTCTTCTACGCTTCCGCGATAAATGATGACGAATTCGTCACCACCAATTCTGAAACATATACGGTTTCCATAAACAGTTTGAATTATATTTGCAGCGATTTTTAAAAGTTCATCACCAATTTCATGCCCAGTTGAGTCATTAACAGTCTTTAAACCATTGACGTCATATATCGCAACTACAAGTTCTTTTAATTCGTTATTTTTGATTTGTTCGTTAATGACTTTTGATGTGCTAGTATAGGCATTTCTATTCGACACTCTAGTTAACCTATCAATTGACGCTTCTTCTTGAGCGTAATCAATGTAACGTCGAATTTCACCACGGAGGTTGAAAAGCTTATTTCTAATATTCGTGAGTTGATCATCACTACCCCCTTTGACGACGATCTCTTCTTGATAGGCGACATCGTTAAGTGGCTTTTCAATATCACCGACGAGGTTTTGAATATCGCTTTCTAAGGAATTGATATCATTTGATAAATCTTTGATTTTCTTACGCATTGAATAAGTGATTAATAAACTTAATCCAACGCCGAGAGCGATTGTGACAGCAGAAATAGAAACAACCGCGGAAGAATTTGTCGCGACCAATTTATCTAAGTAATCTGCCCAGACATCAACACCAACAACCGCGGTTACTTGACCATCATCGTTTTTAACAGGGGCATAACCACTATATAATTTGCCCCATCTATCAACATAAGCTTGGTCATCAGTACCAGCAAAGCCTAAGAAAGATTTGTTCATCGCTTCTGTATTGATTGGTTCTTCTACCAAAAATTCTCCAGGGTCATTGCTTGGATCAACTGAGAAAACAATCTTTCCATCGATTTTCACTAATAGATAGATATAGGCAAGTTCACCATTGCTATCTTCGGAGCTCGTTTTAAAACTATTTAAAATATTATAAGCAGTTGTGTAATTCGCTGTTTTATTATCTTTATCTTCTTTAGTGAGACTACCAACGACATTTCCATCTAATAAAGAAGCTGCCGTTAATGCATCTTCCATGATTTTATGTTTGATTAAGTTGGTTGTCGAATTAATGGAATAAATGGTAAAGAAGATACCTAAACCAACGTCAGTTAAAAGTAACACTATAGAGACAGTGATGGCGACTAATAAGGATGTAGGAATCTTTCTTTTGCTTTTCATTTTATAAAATGATAGACATTTATCACCTCTTTTGCAACCTTTTATCTATAAAAAATATTTCTTATTAAAAAGAAATATAATGGAATTTACAAAAAGAAAGAAATTGTTAACGAGGATTTTTTCTGCGTTCTAAAGTGCTATTGCGGTAGTAATTATCTTTATCGATATACATCTGTTCATCTGCTATTTTTGACATCTCTTCAAGGTCCATCGTCTTATTTTCATCGAAAGAAATACCGATAGAAACCGCGTATTTTGTCTCTTTTGTTTTCGTTTTGATATCGTCTCTCATTTTCTCTAAATCTGTTAATTTTCCGTTAATTAATAAGACAGTAAACTCATCGCCACCTAAACGATAAACATAGGAATTCCTAACCGCGCAAGCTTCAATTATTTGTGATATTTTTAATATCGCTTTATCCCCAGCATCATGGCCTTCTGTATCATTGATAAATTTAAGACCATTCATATCTATATTGAGAACACCATTGATGTTCTTACCGAGTTTTTTGCAGTCATAATAGAATGTTTTACGGTCAAAACAACCAGTTAAAGCATCTTTTCTCGTCTGCTGCACATATAGATACAAATAATAGAACAAACACGATATAGCGATTGTTAAATTGAGCAAATTAGTCGCTAAATTAAATGTTTCTAAAATTACTGCAGAGATAACGAAAAATCCCGCGACAAATAATACGATTGAATCTGTTTTTCTTTTCCCGTTTAATTTTCTGACGACGTTAACAAAGAAATAACTAACATACATCATGCCAACAACATGCGCAGTAAAATTCATGTACCCACGGTTATAAACTAGTTCAGTACCACCTTCGTTAAGCGTGTAATAGAAAGCAAATTTATTAAGTGGGTCAACATTAACAAATAAGGAAAAAGAATAAACGATAAGATTGAAAATTAATGGGATATAAAATATCCATTGGTATTTAACTTTTTTACCGACAAGTTGAATGAAAAAATACACGAGCAAAGGGCGAACCACATAACCAAAAAAGGAAAACAGAGTTGTTAAGAAAATATTTAAAGTAACTGTCTTATTATATCTTTCTAAAAAACCAAATATGGATAAGATAAGAGATCCAGCGATAATTAAAATCGCATAATGGTTTTCCCGTGAATAACCACGCATGTTATAAATGACAATGAAAATCATCGTAATTGCGATGCATAGCAAAGCAAAATTAGAGGTAATAAATTCTAAAAACATCTCTATTATTTTAGTACATAAAATAAAGAATGTAATACGTTTTATTAATAAGGAAAAACTAAGAGTTTTTTCTTAATTCTTCAATAAACTTCACTTTATCAAGTGGACGATAGAAGTGATAACCTTGGACATATGTATTCTTGCTGATGTCCTTGATGAGGATGAATTGGTCTGCGTTTTCAACACCGACGAGAGAAGCTTTAATGCCCGCTGCTTCCGCTTCTTTAACTAACGCGGTCACTTCTTGTAAGTGCTGTGGATTGACTTCGATATCACCAACGATCTTTCTATCGATCTTAATCTCTGTAAAGCCTAATGCTTTTAATGTATCAATAGAAACATATTTACCGGTATATTGGTCAACTGAGAGGACGATATGTTCATTTAAGATTGTCTTCGTCATACCTTTGAATTCTTCCATGTGGTTATAGATTTCTCTTTCCGTAATTTCAAAGCCTAAGAAGTCTCTTGGTAAATGATAATTGACAAGAAGATTATGAATCTCTTCATGGAATGATAAATCCGCGAAATATGAATAGTCAGTGTTGATTGTAAGTCTTGTAAAGCCATACACTTTAAAAACTGTTAAACCAAACTGTTCATAAAGTTCACCGATATATTTAATCAAAGCATTAGAAATGAGAGAAATCTTACCGTTCTGCGCGGCAGTTTTAATTAATTCATCCGCGGAGAAGACCATGTTTCGATAGTTATCAGAAAGACGTAAGAATATTTCAGCGCCATAAATGGATTTATCCACTGTTCTGACCATTGGTTGAAGAGCGACAGAGAATGTCTTATTACCAAACTGTTCATCGATAACCGCAAGCATAAATTTATTTCTCGAGGCGCTTCTGGAGTAATCGCCATCTGGGAAGTAAAGGATATCTTTATTGATCTCGTAATTACGTTGATTGTAATGACGAACGACGTATTTGAGGAAGTCTTCCGCGATTGGATATGACTGCGGGAAGGAATATGGAAGATAAGTGATATTGAAGTTATAAGCTTCTTCATCGACTTTATAATCTTTTTTACTCGCTTCATAAATGTGTTCAACTAGGTTGACGACATCGATTTGGCCGCTTTCAGGTAAGAGAATTGCAATCGATTGATTATCGAAAGCATAGATATCTTCTTTTTCTTTATTAATCGCTTTAATCGCTTGAATGAACTGTCTCATTAAGAAGAGATATTTCTCAGAACCGACTTTATCTAATAAATCTTGATGGTTATCAATTCTTAACACTAAAACATATCCTCTCGCGTTGATGTTATATAATCCGCGTAAAGATAAGGCGAGAGACGTGAAAGAAGAGATGAGTAATTCTTTATCAAATCTATCATAGACCGAGCTTTCATCAGTGATGATTTGAAGTAGGAGTCTCTTCAAAGTTGAATTTCTTTCGTTGATCGATAAAGAAGCGACATATTTAGTTCCATTAATTTCCCCATATTTCTTTTTAGAAGTAAGAAGCGGACAATTTGGACATGGTTTGTCTCTTCCTTCAATGACTTTGTAACATTTTTCACCGACTTTCGCGTTTTTAAATAACGATTCAAAGTTTCCGGAATAAGAGACGATATCATATGTTTCTTCATCAATACGATATAAAGTTGAGTTATTGCTAGAAAGCATCGCATTGATTTCGTTATATGTGTTATTGAAATGATCTTCTCTTCTCATCATTAAAAGGAAGTCACCGATTCTATGGAAAGCGAGGAAGATACCTTCTCTTAAATAAGAATTAATCGGCATTTCTCTATTTTGGTTGAAGAAATAAATCGCCGCATATGGGTAACCCTTATCACGTGAGACGAAATAATAGCCAGAGAATAAATTCATCTTATCAATAGATTCAGCGAGGCCAACGTTGCAGTGACTACGCGCGGAGAAATAATATGAGCAATCTTTATCGACCGCTTGGTCAAGTGCTTCGATTAAATCGCGTGGGACTTCATCTCCTTCTTTAAAGATACGGCTTTCACCTTTCCCTAAAGAGAGAAGAGAATAATACCGATGATTATCATCGTTTTGAATAAAGATACCTGCGTAATCGATATCGAGATAATTGCTAAGCGCGGACATCGCTTTTTTCACCGTTGATAAGGATTTATTTCTATCGCTTGAAGAGATTCTTAAATCGGATAGATATTCCAAAATGCGAGAAACGTTATTTAAATTCATCGAATTTTGCATAACTCCAGAATCACCAAGCGTGGATAAGCGGTTTGGAAGATATAAGTTAATGATTTCCCCTTGTCTTTTCGCATATCTTAAATCCGCGAATAAATCAGGAATATCGCTATAAGGATAACAAACTAAAGAGAATCTCGCATTGATTGTAGAAATACCATCATAAGTCTTTTTAGAAACGCTTAAGCGCTTCATATAATTCGCGGCTAATTCGTGAATATGTGAGAAAGAATCGATATGAGGAAGGAAGATGTAATAACCACTATTATTTTCGTTTAAAGCAAAACGACGATATGGGAAATCACTAAAAACGTCCTTTAGTGAGGTTAATATTTGTTCTTTTTCTTCTTCATCTAAACTATCATTATCAAAATCATAGAATAATTCACATAAAGCGTTACGATAGTTTTGTGAACTATAGATGAGAGGTGATAGATACTTCTTTAAGGAAGCTAACGTTACAAGCTCCTCATCGTTATTGAGGTGTTCAAGTGGAATATTCGAATCATCATAAGTATGGGAAATCAATATTCCATTTTCAAACTCTGCTTTAATGACATCGATTTTTTCATTTAATTCATTAATTTCTTTGATATTGGTTTCTGGATAAAGCGGTAAATCTTTTTCATTATTTTTGATTTTCTCCATCAAAACGGCAGTATTTTTATATAATCCATCGATATAATACTTTTTTAAACGTTTCACGATAATAAAGCAAAAGAAAGCATATATCGCTAAAACGAGGAAGACAAATCCGGCAAGGATATATAGGAAAACTGGATTACCTAAATTGATATATAAAAGTGATAAAGCAACCGTTCCAAGTAAAAGAACGAGAAGGATACCTCCTGGAAGGAAGATAGAAGCGAGGAATGAACGAGAAATCGTGTAAGTTCGTTTTTTCATAATTAATCCTCCCTGATGACGTCGTTACGACCGATATCACCGATACAGGTGACAACCGATTTACCGACATCGCTATAATGTTTTAAAACTTTTATATATGCTTCAGTGGTGTCTTTTTCATCGATTTTTCTTTCGACAACTTTCACCGCGATAACCGGCACTTTATGAAGATGACCCGCAATAGCCACTCCACCAGAAGTACAGTCACAGACGACATTATGGTTATGACCTAAAACATAGCCACCCATTTCAATGTTCTTGATTCTTTCGTGAGTATCTAAAACCACATTGGAAGAAACAACTGAACATAATTCATTTTTTACAAAGCTTCTTTTCTCAATAGAAGCTGTTAAATATTTGATAACTTCTGGGTCGGATTCAAAAGAATGTGGAAATTTTGGAATTTGGCCGAGTCTAACATTAGCCTCTTTAACTTGGTTGACATCCCCGATTAAAATACGTCTGCTAATAACGATATCACCTGTTTCTAAATTAGGTGAAAAGGCGACGCATTTACCAACTACAAAGGCAAGAATAACAAAGTATTTCTCAATGATATAAGAAGTTACTAATGAAGATTCATAACAAGTAAAGATATCCCAAACAAGGACTACTTCCTGATTGAATATCGTTCCAATAAGCGCTTTATACTTATCAAAAATTATGTCTTCTTTCTTATTGACCATGACACTTTCGAAATAGAGAATGTCATCATGAGTGGAACCTAAAATCATGATCATAATTATCTATCCTCCCCTCTTTCAAAAGGATTTGATAACAAGAATTTTTCATAATCCTTGACCGGCAAAGCCTCTGAATAATAGAATCCTTGGATTGTATCGCATTTGAATCGTCTTAAAATATCGACTTGTTCTTTGTTATCAACACCTTCAGCGATGACTTCAAGGTCGCTTGCTTTACAGAGTTCGATTAAGAACTTGACGATATCGCGGCTCTTCATATCAGTGACGATATCATCGATATATGATTTATCGATTTTAACCGCGTCAAAAGGCATCTTTCTTAAGTTACCGATATTAGAAAAACCAATACCAAAGTCATCCATCAAGACACGAACACCTCTATCTCTAAGTTTCTTAATGATGGAAATAGAGATGAATGTATTCGCTTGGCTAGTTGCTTCAGTGATTTCAATTTCAATATATGATGGGTTGATTTGATATTTATCTAAGATATTGATGATGGAGTTAAGGAAGTCGTTTGAATAGAATTCATATAATGAGAAATTGATAGAAACGGGAATAATTCTTCTTCCTTTTCTTTTCGCTTCATTTAAATCCTGACAAACTCTTTCAAAAACATAAGTATCGATTTCATGAATTAAACCTGCTGCTTCAGCAATAGGGATGAATTTAGCAGGAGTTAAGATACCATTTTTTGGTGAATGCCATCTCACAAGAGCTTCTGAGGAGACGAAACGTCGTACAGAAAGAGAGAATTTCGGCTGATAATAAACGACGAATTCGTTGTTTTTTAAACCCTGGGTAATCTCTTCCACATCGCTTCTTGAAGAATGATGACGGAAGGATTCATGGTAATAAGTCATCGTTTCAAAGTTTCTTTCAGAAACGTTTCTAGCGACCATCGCATTTTCAATATCTTCGACTAAACGGGAATCACTAGTCATTTCACAGATGCCGAAGAATGGTTGCACCCAAATACGAATTTGGCTCTCTTGAGCGATTCTCAGTAAATTTGTAGAAATCGTATCCACTAATTCTCTGATTTGCCTTTCTTCATAATCACGACAGTAGAGAATAAAAATACCACGCGTAAAGCAATATGCGACATTTTTCTTTTTCTTTTTATCAAAGAATTTGTCTAGAAATTCCGCGATCGTTAAATTATAAGCGTTAACCGATTCATCACGATTGACGTTTTCGGTAACGGCTTTATTCGCGGCAGAGAAAGCGATGATGAACTGCTTTACCTTTTTGCTTCTAAAAGCTTTAATCGCCACCACTCTCGCACGGAATGCGTTTAAGTCGAAGAATGTCGTTGCTTCCCCAAAACTATAAAGGTTTTCGCTGATAAGAGAATGAGTTGAAGATAATACGGAAATGTATTTCGCCGTGAAAAGCGCGCCACATACCGCACTAGCTGGTAGAACGCCCAAACAAATATAGAATAAGAACGCTAATTCTCCTTCATGGGTTAAGAAACGCAGTAAGATAATTCCTAGAAATGAAATGAAGAATAAAGCGATACAAATAATCGATAATATCAAATATACTCTTTGTCTACTTTTCATATCATTTTTCTCCTTTCTTATTAAGCATTTCTTCTAATAATTCTTTTTTCAGTCTCTCGCGATCTTTATCCGATAATTCGTCGAGTGATGATGGGGTATTACCTCCATCTCCACCGCCGCCTTCATCTTCTTCATCGTTATCTTTCATCGCAGAGAAGATATCAAGAACAGATGTAATGACCAAATAGAAGGCCGGAACAAGGAGGAAGACTAATAATCCCCAAGGAGAAGATATAAAGCGGTAAAAACCCCCTAAAACCTTACTATTTGCCTGTACAATACCTAAATATTGTTTTTCGGTAAAGGCTTGATATTGACCAGCTTGCGCTTGGTGTTCACTGGTGTTGATACCAGCGACGATAAATGTATATCTACCGTCACCAACAGTTTTTGATTCATCAACTTGAATTTCTCTAAGTCTATGAGTCATTACTACTCCGGTTGGGTTAGTTTGATCATTGAGTTCTGGATGGTTAAGTGGTTTGACATAAGTTTGGTAAACATCCATAAATGTCATATCGATTTTAATAGTAGAATCAGTTAATGATTTTTGATATCTATCATAAACGGATTCTAATGAATCGCGATGGGTGATAATCGCTGAATTAGTCATATAATCCGGTTCCATAGAATCAGTCAAGATGACAAAGCTACCAAAACCAAAGGAAATGGTTTGCCCATAGTTTTCATTTTTATGAATCATCCCGTCGATTTGACCAGCGGCAAAAACGGCAAAAAAGGCAAAGAAAATACCGGTCAACACCCAGCCGATGATCTTTCTCACCTTGCTCTTAGGTTTTTTGACCTTTTCTTCTTTAGTAGGTTCCACGACTTCTGGATTCACTACTTCGGGAGTTTCATCTAAGTTTTTCTTACTTTCTTCGTCCATTATTCTTCTTTCTTATCAGTTTCTTCATTAGTTTCAGGTTGTTCTATAACTTCTTGATTCTCAACCACTTGTGGTTGTTCAACTACTTCAGCAGGGGTTACTTCCTGATTTTCCAGAGGTTGTTCTTCCACTGGTTGATTAGGAATAGGCTCTTCAACAACCGGTTCTTTCTGTTCAACCTTTTCTTCTTCAATTTTATTCTTTTCTTGTTTATGTTCTTTTTTATACTCTTTTGCGTCTTTAATGAGGTTTTGTCGCATCGCTTCAATACGCGCTTCTTCTTCTAAGCGACGTTTCTCTTCTTCAGCGGCTCTTGCTAAAGCTTCTTCTTTCTCTCTTTGAGCGATAATCGCCTTTGCTTTCTTTTCGAATTCTTGCTGTTCTTTCTTCTTTCTTCTAAGAAGTTTTTCAAGTTCAGCTTTTTCTTTTAAAGCTTTCTTCTTCGCTTCGACATCTTCTTTGAAGTATTCTTTTTCTTGTTTGTTTGGACGAGATGGCATCTCCACTTTATTGAGATTTGCTAAATAATCGAGATAGCCTTCATCAACTCTTAAGAATTCAATTGGGCCTTTATAAAGATCGCCATAAACGAAAGATTCATCATCTAAAGATGTTAAAATCCTTGGTTTATAAGTCTTTGCGGTTTGTTTTAAATATTTCTTCTTGTCTTTGGCTTTTAAAGATAGATAATTATACCCCATTAATTTGGCCATTTGTTTCATCTCTTCAGGGGAGAAATCATAGACATCATCATCAACTTTATAAGCAACACCTAAGTTGTCATATTTTTCAATGAAGCGATATAACTCATAACAGTTATGATATTTGACATTCTTTCTTAAGATGTTAGTCATTAAAATAGGCGCTCTCACGTTCTTTTCAGTCTTCATCGCTTTCATAAATGGGGATTTATAGAAATGCTGGACATATTCTCTAATTTCATTGATACGAGAAACGTAACGGTTAGAGATATCAGCAACTTCTGTTTCTGATTCAGAACGAACTTTCACTTTTGTTTCAACTTCTACTTCTGCCCCATCGATTGTCGTTTTAGATTTGAAATATAAAACTTCTTCATCGTGAAGAGGAGCAAATTTTTGAATGAATTCATATCTTTTTTCAATGAATAAAACTAATTTACGGACCAAAGTAGCGATGAATTTATTTTCATATGTGTGTAAGTCTTGCTCATTATTGATAGTTAAAATCTTGCTAGGAATAACACTACCGTTTTCATTGACTTCTTTAATGAACTGCGTGTGACTTGCTAAGTGTCTGACCGATTCGGCATTAGTCTTCTTAGCAAGTTCAACAGGGACAATGCTCGTCACTGATTTCGTATTTTCACGTGGATTATTGATAATATCACCTAAGTCAGGAATACAGGCTTCAATTTTATTGATCCAAGTCATATCGAAAGAAGATGATTCCAAACGGTCAGAACGCATATATAAGTTCTTCCCATTTGCGAAACAATCTAAAATATAGGCCCCATCTTTAGACTTATAAATCTGGTCTAATTTGCTTTCGGCTTTTTTAAATAAAATGGAAGTTTGGCTAGGTTTTTTATTCATAATTAGTAGTTTTTAATAAATCCGTCGATAGTCGCATGAGACATTGGGAAAGTGTTCTTGCCGTATAATTTGTCGAGCTGCGTGTTAAGCTCTTTTAATTCATCTTTTAAGAATGCTAAGTTAAGAGATTCAAATTTCTTTAAAATCTTATTGGCAAAGATGAAATCAAAGCCATCTGATTCTTTACCGCCACACGCAACATAAACAGGGATGAATGTAGTGAGTTGTTTTAAAATACGGTTACCAAAGGCCAACTTGAATTTCTTGATGACGAAGTTATCCAAAGCATTGAACTTATCGAGCATTGCATCAGAGATTGGATATTGGTTAATCGCATCATCAAACAAGGCTTTTAATTGGTTATAAGGAACATTGATTGGGTCTTGATATTCCGCATCAAATGGTCTGCCTTTATCGTCGAAGAAAAGGGAAATCGCACGGTCATAGACCTTATCAGAAATAGTAAATGTCGAATCATCGTTATTCGCCGTGCCGAAGAATACGACATTTTGAGGAATTAATAATTTACCTTCTTTTAAATTGATAGGGTCACCAGGTTGAGTAGAGGGGATTAAATCGATTAACCAATCGGAAGTATCTCTCATTTCCATAATGGATAAGAATTCCGCGAAGTAATATTCAATACGGGCTAAGTTCATTTCATCGAGGACGATGACATCTAAGTCTTTTCTATATGTAGTAACATATAATGCTTTTAAAAATTCCGATTCATTAAATTTCTTTGTGAATTCGTTATAGTAACCTAAAAGTTCACTTCTATCTTTCCAAGATGGTTGGACTGGAATGATGGCTGAGTCGAAGTTAAAGAATTTACCAAGGACATAGGCTAAAGAAGTTTTACCAGTACCAGAGATACCTTCTAAGATGATTAATTTAGAAGTAGCTATACCAGCGAATAATTGTCTAATTGTTTCAATCTTATAGTATAAGTGTTCTTGGCTAGCCGCATAGTTTCTTAAAGAATTACATAATTCTTCAAGTGATAAACCATCTTTAAATGGAATAGTCATATCGACACCTTTATAGGCTTTATCAACATGGACGAGTTTTGGGAAGCGGGAATTGAGTTCATCAACATCGACTTGTTGTTCTTCGTTTTCCCCACTTTGCTTACCATCTTCAGGTTTTAAACCCATATAACCAACTTTTAAATTCAATATTTTATCTTTTTCTTGAACAGCTGTATATAGTTCATAATTGAGTCTTTCGACTTGGCTTTGAAGTTCATCTTTATCAACTTCTCTTTTATAGAATTTGACATATTTTCTAATAAGGATGAAAATCAAAAATCCAATACCGGCGATTAAAGCGATGAAAAGGATTAAAAATAAGACCCAGAAGAACCAACCCCAGAAACCAAATTCAGGGGAATAAGATCCAAAGATGGAACCATAGGAATCAAAATTACCAGGAACATCCGCCCAAGGGGAGGCAAAAACTTTATTGAAGAATCTTCCTAAATCTGAGAAGAATCTTATCACCATTTCTTTTAAATATTCGAAATATGCACTCATAACTACATCTCCCTTAAAATTTTGAATCCCAGTTCGAGACCGAAGCTAGCACCCATATGCGCGTTAGTACAATCTAGATCCCAACCTTCCATATAGAAGGAGAGAACGATTCTTTTTGGAATGTTGTGATACATTGGAATAATCACATTATCTAATTCATCTAACGAATAGCTTTTCTCTTTTGCTATTTCTATTCCATTAGTTAGCGATTTTTCTTGGTTATAGCGATATACACCTTTTTTATCTCTCGCATTGAAGGAGGTTTCTTCGCCAACTAATTCGCTATCTTGATCAAGTGGTTCGTCATATACCACCTTGTCACGATTATTTATTTCTCCAAATACCGTTTCATATAATTTGCCATCAGTGACGTAATATGAGTAATATCCAGTTTTTTCTAAGTCTAACTTACCCCCGAGAAGAACATCATTTTCATCCTTATATGGATCGATGATGTAGAAACGGTAATCATTTTCATCAGGGACGAGTATTGATACTCTCATGCATTTTTTCAAGTTGTTAAGTCTAGTAAGTATCTCATCAACTGTATATTCAGGATATCGAGGAGCGATTTGTTCCGCTCTTACTTTATTTTTTTCGATATCTTCACTTATTTTGAACATCTCTTTATCAAGAGTGACATAGGCATCATCATCAACCTTGAGATATAACTCTTGAGTGAATAACCCTTTTGTCGCTATCGAGTGACTTGGTCGTCCATCTTTATCGACAAACGGCATATCATATCGGTATAACTCAGGATTAGCTTTCTTTTCTTTGATCCACAAGTTACTATCCATTGAGGAACAAGGATCGAACATTCCGGAATCGGTGAGTTCTTCATATCTAAGTGAGCTTTTATATTCGCCATCTCTATCTGGAGAAATAACCAAGTTTCTTTCATCATGAACGGATATGTCTATACCCGCGATTTCAACTCGCGCGCTTGACGCGTACCACGCGTACGAAAAAGAGAGGGAGGTAACCCCAATTGAGATTACCCCTAAAATACTAGCTATCGTAATTCTTTTTCGTTGTTTGTCGTTCATAATCGAGAAATTTGGAATTGTAACCCTAGGTTAAAGGAGTGATGATTCTCCTGGTCGATCACGTGGTGATCCCATCCTTCTAACCATATGGTTACGTCTAAGTTAGCGACGCCATTAACAGCATCTGTTGCACATACTGGTTTGCCCCATGAAAGAGCACCATTATCATCGATAGGCTTCACCGTCCCAATAGTATCATAATTTTGATACTTCGCATGTAAATCGGCGAATGAGGCAGGACGTAAAGTATTTTTAAAATACTTTGATGAGAAAGTCGTCAGTTCATCCGTCTTTCCCGTTAAGTTGAAGTCTTGAATAGTAGCCGAACTAGTATCCCCTTGATCAACAGTTTCAATTGCTAAGATTTCATCTTCAGTTTCGTATTCGGTTTCACCGTATACAATATTGTAACTATGACCATTCTTCTCATAAGTATCGTAATAACCGTTACCAGAAATATCTAATAACCCTGCAACTGCAGTTTTTCCCTTGCTAGTGTTAGTATCAGATGGATTGATTAAGTATTTAACAGGCGCAAAGTTTAATACTTCATCGTTAACAGTAGCCTGTTGACCAGAAGTAAACATTCTAATCGCCTTATATACTTCTCCGTCTTTTTCCGCGTCAGAAGCTTGAACCTTGGTATCAGATAACCAAATGTTCTCCCCTTTCGCGTAATCTTTAACATTGGAACTATTATATCTAATAATCCTAAACGCTAATGGGATATAGACGTATTTTTTAGTATCAGCAGTATAAGAATTAAACGGGGTGCCAGATACAAGCGGATTCTTTAAAGATAAGTCACCGCTTGTATAACTACCGGAAGTGACTGGTTCTAATTTATTAGAAGCATAGACTTTTTCATCTTCCAAGTATGTTTTGATGATTTCAGCAGGTAACCCTGCTCCAGCGTCGCACCAGTAATAGGATTGACCAGCGACATCTTCTCGTTTCATACCTAAAGTACCGAGATTGGGATCATCTGTTTTGATACCAATCTGCAGTTGTTCAGAGCTCGCCACAGAAGTGCCTTGGTAAGAGATGCTTACTCTAGTAGAGTAGGCCCACCATGCTAGAGACCCGGATATAGTCCCTGCAAACCCAAGGAAAACGAGTGACGTTAGCCCAATAGATAGAAACGATATTCTTCTCTTGGTCTTCATCCTGCTACCTTTCGTTTTAAATTGTTTTTTATGTAAGGCTTAAAGACGCGTATGCACGTGGGATTAAACCTAATGTGTTGTATTAATTGTTAATTGAGATTAACGATCTGCTTTGCAAGCAAATTGTAATTGAATATTGAAGTTTTGAGCAATGTAATCAGTTGACCAAGTAGCATTTTCTCCACCGAGTTTGTCCCAACCTTCAAGCCAAATTCTAACAGTTAATACTTCATTGACTTTACAAATAGCTTTTGCAGCAATATCATCATCAGAGTCTAAATCATAAACATGATTCTTTAATTCATCTTGAGTGAGAACCCAGCTATCATGAGCATCTGTAGAGTAGGAACTTTCAGACACTGAAGTATCGTTAGAGTATTTGATTAATTTGCTTGAATCAGTGTTATCTGAATCAGTGCAATCCCAAAGCATAGTATCTGGACCAGTGCTATTACCATTAAGATCCAAATTACCTTCAGTTAATGTTTTTAAACCAGCTCCAGACTTTTCTTTGCCTAGTAAAGCCTTAGCTTTTCCAGCGCTATTTAAGAATGCAACTCTAACAGCACTTGAGACATCTTTTGTGTGAGTTTCGTCAGTCACTGGAACAATAGCGAAATGTGATAAATAGATATTTCTAGCATCGCTAGTTGGTGCGGCCCAAGCAGAACCATCAGTACTTTCTTGGAATCTAAAGTCAAAACTTAAATCAACGTATGGTGCTGTTTCAGTTGAACCAAATGCTGGTAATTGAGCAACTTGATAAACTGGGTGTTTTAAGAAGGCTAAAGTATCACCTTCAGATCCTGTACCAGCAGTTCTTTTAATTGTTGTTGGTAGGAAATTGCTTGGACCAACTACAACTTTTTGTTTCCAATCAGTTTCTTGATGTGAAGCAGCGTGTTGTACGATTTGTAATCTACCTAATGTGCCAGCGCTAGTACCTTGGATTAAAGCAGCCGCTCTAGTGGAATATTGATACCACGCGACAGATCCAGAAATTGATCCGGCTAAGCCTGCTCCCATTGCTAACGCTAATACAGAGACTACAACTTTCTTTTTGTTATTCGTTTTCATATGCGTTTATTTCAACTCCTAATTTTATTGTTGCACCTTGAGGTGCCATACCGCCGGATTGAGGATCATAACCCTCGATCCATGCGACAATTGTGTATCGATTCATATCACTTTGATTGAAGTATTTAACTGGTATACTTGTGACAACGTTCTCACTTTTGAATTCAGTAGCAAATCCTGGGAATGGTACGCCTGTGTCTTCCGCGAGTTCGGGTGATATGGAAATATATTCCTTATTTGTAATATTCCCGTCCAAGTCGGTTTTTGTCTTTTCACTTGCTAATGCATATACTTCGTAATTATGGCTATTAACATCATAACCATCATTCTGATAAAGCATTACGCGTATCATACTATCAAGATAGACTGGTCGGCCATCAAGCATGGCTGGTTTTGATTCAACAATGCGAACTGTCAAATTGTAATCCGCGGAAATCGTGCCCATATTCTTAATGAAGAACGTGTATTTGAAGAATTTCATTGAAATGTCAGAACTTTCTCCAATGTTATACGGCGTTGTTTCATTATCGACTACGTCGTCTGACGGTAGAGCTCTAAACGTCATCTGGTCAAACGCCTTCAATGTGTCGACTTTAAGGAATGAACTAACCACTCCGTCTCTACCATCTTCAGTCTTTCCAGTAAGGTATTCCTGATTGTTAGATAAGGAGATTTTGACGTTTCCTGTGTTGAGGGATATGGTGAAACTTCCTGAGACGTTTCCTAAGAATGAGACTAAAATCAACGTGCTAATACCGATGGTACCTAACCCCGATACAATAGCCGCTATCTTTTTCCTCTTTCTTTTTTTAACATAACCGTTTTCAATCATAATAATATGTTGCTCTCATCAAAATACGCTTTTGAATCGAGCTATTGTGTCCCATGGGATTAATAAAAGCCAGTGCCTATCATCCAATACATTGGCGGATTATTCATCCCTAAGGCAGCTGGCTATCTTAGTTATTATAAGACCCTTTAGTTTTGCGACCCCATATCACTATGAGTGTGCTTTTAGCTCGGCCTTAATTTAACGCATATATCGCGTGTTGTCAAGAGTCTTTCGAAAATTATTTTTTAAAATAAAAAACCAAAAAATGAGAATTGCTTATTAATAATAAAAAAAAGTGGGGTTACCACTTATTCATCTTTGTTTAGGTCTTTGAGAAGTTCTTTCTTAAGGGCTTCTTTTTGTTCATCAGAGAGATCGCTGACTTGCACAGGTTCTTTCTTTGTGCTCTTACGAACGTAGATGACAAGTCCAATCACGTTAGCAGCAAGAAGAACGAACAATGGAACGACGAAGGCTACTCCGTAAACCCATGGTTGGAGATTCACTAACCAGCCAACAAAACCAGTCATCGCTTGTCTTTCCACATCACTCTTACCAGCATTCGCGAGCATGATGATACTTAAAACGAATAAAAAGATAGTGACAGCAACATCAACTGATATTCCGCAGATAAATAGCACTTTCTTCTTATTCATGGTCAGCAAAAGCTTTCTACGATTATATATGTTATACCACTACTTCAATTTTTCAAAACATTTTTTTATCTTATATTATAAGGATTTTTTATTTTTAACATACATTTACGCATTTGCATTTGTATCATTTATATACTTTTGTCCATATAACCTAAATATTAAATATCTTCTTTTTAAATAAAAACATATAAAAATCTAATATTCCTTATGTGTTGAAAGTAACGATCAACCAAGAAAAAAATAACAAACAAGCTTTGCTTAATAAAAAATATTTGACGAAATATGGTTTTTGCTTCTACAATGATTATGCTGAACGAAAGCGATTAGGACGTCCCATCCTTATTGGCGACATGCGAGGCAAATTATAGCTATCATCCATTCAATTAAAACAAGTTGAATGATTTTTGTCGTTTAATATAAGGAGAAATTATGAAAAACAAAAAATCTAAAATCATAGTTCCTGCGCTCGGATTAATCTTATTATCAACTGCTGCTAGTATTTCCGGATCTGTGGCATGGTTCACTGCTAACAGAACTGCAACAATCAACACTGGTGCATTCGGTGTTGTCAAAACAGATGGTACTTTAGCTGTAGAAGTCACCAATGGAGTTGGCACTGTTGTGACCAACACTACCGTCAGTCGAGTTACGGATGCTAAAATTGCCGATGTTTCTTTTAACCCAAAAACACATCAGTTGTACACTGATAAAGGTAATGGTGATGTAAGTGGTTATCGCGAAATCGGTGGTACTACTTCGTTTAGTACTGCCCCAACAGGAGGCACTGGAACAGGGGCGCACGCTTACAAAATCGATGATAAAACATACTATGCGTTCACATGGAGTGTCACCCTCACATACACATGGGGGCCAGACAAGACACCATTAAACGTTTTCTTTGATTATAAGAATTCTAGCATGTCAACAACTTCTGCAGCAGAAACTGACTCTGGTTTGAGAATAGCAATGGCTGCTACTAAAACTGTTGTATTCGCCGGAATGCAAGCAACTGCAGGTAACTTAAAGGGTGTATATGGCACTGCTGCAAATAATTTTGAAGAATACGGCACTACAAACATTACGGGCGGAGTCTTTGGTGGCTATTTTGCTCAATCTGTTTACGGAGATAGCAATACTGCGTCTAGTAACGCAACAGCCACTAAAACAACATACTCACAAGCGTTAGATGGAGATACTCAATCTGTCCAAATCGCCAGACCAGATTTCTTAGGCACCATCGAACAAGAAGGTGAAGAAACTAATAGTGATATTGTCATTAACTGTATCGCCTGGTATGAAGGAACTGACCCAAACGTTGTTAATAACAAATCTTTAGGTGAAGTTAGTTCTACACTCGCATTCTACGCCACAACACAAGGCGAATAAGCGATAACTCAATCAAAAAATGGCGCCCCAAAGTTTAAGGGGGCACAAGAAGAAAAGTCCCAAAGTTAAGGGGGGTTTCAAAGGAAAATTGCCTGGAAATCGTTGGTTTCTGGGCTTTTTATATCTCCCGTTTATAAACACAAACATGTTCAATTTCGGCAGCTAAAAAGTACTTGTGATTGTGCGATCCATTTGGCAACACCTGATTGATAAATAAATGCCTTATAATTTATATATCCTTTAGGATAATGTTTATAATTTTTTTGTGGAATAACAAGAAAAAAGTGTTATTGAAATAACTTTATTTCTCTTTCTTTTCTTCCCAGCGGGAAAAGAAAGCCGACAAAGAAAAGAAGGCATCCATTTGAACTGCCCCCTTTAACTTTGGGACTTGATTTCTAGGCCCCCTTAAACTTTGGAGGGATATCCATGCCCCCTTTAACTTTGGTTTACTCAAAAAAACCACTTCAATTCGAGGTGGTTTTTGTTGCGCGTCAATTGCGCTTTTTTGCGCTTTTGCCTTTTAGTTGATATTTATATCAAGTGCTTGAATAAAAAAGTGCAACTTTGTACAAAGCAGCAATAATAATATTATTAAACCTATTTCTCTAACATTTGCCATAAAAAATGTTTACATTTTCTATAATAAATGTAAGTATAAAAGTAGCTACAGGTCAGGGTAATGCCTCCTGCAAGACGTTGCGATAAACAATGACGCTCAGTCTTCAATCGGATTACCGATCTAAAACTAGTGGTAGAGTGAAAGTTAAGCGAATTGGCGCAGTTATTGGATCTCAATTTATCCCCTCGCAAGGGTTTTTATTTTAGCAAAATATAATAATATTATTATAAAACTCAAATCTTATCGGTAAAACTCTTGACAACTTTTCGCATACGCGTGTATATTATAGATGTAAAAAGCAAAACTACAGTGATGTAGTGACGCAAAGCTAGAGGGTCTTGATAATGAAGATAGCCAGTTGCCGAAAGAAAGGTAACTGGATTTTTATTATAAGACTATGAGAAAAGTTAGAAATAATAAAAACTTAAAGATCATCGCATCCATCAGTGTTGTTCTTTTCTCTTTAGTCGCTACTTTCTCTGGTGCAATCGCTTGGTTCCAAGCCATGAGAAACACAAACAACACTACTGACTCTTTTAAAATTACTCCACGTGCTGGGTTACTCAGAACATTATCTATTCATGAACTTGTTGAAAATGACGCATTTATATATAACCAAACGGGAGACATCGTCGGATATAATTTCAACCCAATAGCTGCTAGTGATATCACGATCAACTGGGGTGAAGCAGTTACTCCTCAATACAATGTAGACACCCCATCATTAGGCCAATACTCGTTGCTTCAAAAAACAAATCCTCTGCTTCTCGTCTTTGAACTCAATAACAGCATTGCTTCTAGCAGCGTAACAATCACCGCTACAGCAAGTGAAACATATAACGCTGAGCAATACGATACTGAAGCATCGGGAGATGGCAATCCATTATCGTGGGTTGTGAAATATTCATCAAAAGCATTCTCTAAACAACAACTCGCTGATAGCGATTATATCATCACTACTGAATCCCTTTCTAACGAGGGACATTTTGCTACTATAGACAATAGCGGAACTCTTTCTGAATTCAATAAAACTCAAACCTTTTATCACGGAAACAACAGCACAGAAATCAATTACGTTTTTGTCGTCTTAGATTACTACGAAGCAGCTATGGAATTCTTCTATTTCGCCAACCTGGGCAAAGATTTTATCAGTGACGCGACAAAAGATGTTCCTTTTAACATCGACTGGACCATGGAGATATAATATGGCAAAGAAGTTATTCGGTACCATTGCTATCTCCTCTATGATTGCTATGTCTGCAGTTGCAGCTATTTCTGCTTCTGTTGCATGGTTTCAAAGAAACGCTAGTCTAGATGAAAGAACAAAAATACAAGGCTGGTCCCAAGGCGCGTACTTTGCTGGTGGACACGGTGTTGATGGCGATCCATATATCATCAATAAACCAGTTCACCTATACAATTTAGCGTGGCTACAATACATCGGCTACTTCAACGATGGCCAAAACGCAGATGGCACTGGTGCTATTGCAGCTAATAAACAAACATATTTTAAACTTGAAGCTGATATAGATATGAGCTCATTCGGTTCCGCCCTTCCCCCAATCGGTACTTCTAAATACCCATTTGTCGGTAACTTTGATGGCAACGGCAAAACCATATCTAACTGTGTAACCACTAATGATTTCAGCGAAACAACTAAACACCCATCAATCGTTAAAAGTATTACTGACGCTAATTGTGTTGGACTTTTTGGTGTTGTAGGAAAACAGTCCGGCCAATCTTTTACATATACTAGCAGCATTAACGAAATTAAAAACCTCGGCATTCTAGGAGCGACCGTTAAAAGTTCAACATCTACCACTTTAGCGGGTATCGCTGCTGGATATGTTAACGGAACTCTTGATAATGTTGCAGTTAACCAATCTAATCTATATACATTACAAAGTGCTAGCCCTATCACTTCTATTACAAATAATGTATCTGATTATTCTTTAGTTGGATACACCACTAACGAGTACAAAAGAAAAATTAGACTAAGAAGCGATGATGCAAATATTCCAACCGTAGAAAACCCTAATACTGCACAAGGCGGTGATAAATGGGGTGGATCCATCAACATGCTCGATATGTTCAATTATTTACGAGCTCAAAGCAATTCTCTTCCGGCATATGAGTTCCCGACAGAAGAAAACGTTTATATAGACGTAGATGGAACCGAAACAAGACAAGTTCTCGATACCGATGTCGCATATGACTATAATACTAGTTTTGGAGAATACATTCGTTATGAAGGTGGAAAAGTCATAGAAGACGGAAAAGAATATGCGTCATTCTCTTTCGCAAGGTCGTCAGGTAATAGTAGTTTTTCATCATATAACAACTCAGATAATCAATTTATTTGCTTGTATGGTGGTTCCACTAAAAGAGCGACAAAAGCTAGTTATGGTTATTGGGATGGATATTCGGCTAATTATCAAACTAAATCTGTTACCACTTATACTGATACAACAATTGACAACTACGTTATCACTGATGGATTAGCAAATTACTTAAGAATAAATGGCGGCACTATTTCGAATTCAACAACACTTCAAACAGGATGTTATTTTACTTTAGATAATAATGGGTATTTATATACATCTACCGGCACTACCTATTATCTTTACAAAAACGGCGAAAATTTGGCAGCAGCCACCACGAGACAAAACAATGATGATTACAAATGGGTTTACGATGAAGATAACAGCTATTTAAAAGTCAGTGGTGGTAATTATTATTTAAGATATACGGGAACAAGGTGGGAAATCGTGAGCAAAACACAGACCCAGAATGTAGATCACTTTTCTCTAAAGACCGGTAACTATTATTTGAATGCCAATGGCACTAATTTAGAACTTAGCAGCGGAGATAACACTAATTGGTATGTTTTAGACAATAATGTATATACTATCATAGGTGGCACCCGTTACTATATTTGTTATTCTGGCGACAACATTCTGCTATCGAATAATGGTAGTAAATTCACATTTTCTTCGGGCAAATTCTATTATACCTATTGGTCATACTATAACAGGTATTATCGTTCTATTGTGGTAAATAACGCGACTTTAACGCTTGCAGCCCAAAATAGTAGTACCAATAATGCGACTGTTTTTACCCAAACCTATCATACAGAACCTTTATATTTGACTGCTGAAGCATATTACACTAATAAATCTACTTCAGTCAGTGGCCCGACAAACGAGAATTCATACTATAATACACTCCCAACTTATTTCCCATTAACTAGAGAAAAAAATGAAAAAGGAGAATTCACTGGTTCAAGCAAACCTGACATTAAAAACACTGGTTATGTCGTCTCTGGATCTTATTTGACACACGAAAGCCAAGGACCATATGGTGATATACGTGTGTCGAGATTTGCAATGAGTGACATTAGCGTTGCCTTAAGTGGCTCAAGTTCATATTCTTCTAGTAAACTAGAGGTGGTTACAAGAACTTGTGTCCCAAATGATAGCGGCCAATATAGTGATTCTGGATGGACTCGTATTTCTGATGAAGATAATAAGAATAATACTGCATCCAGCAGTCTTTCAAAAGCCTATCCTAACAAATTGAACTATAAGACAGGGCTAAGGCTTGGTAAATATAAAAATTCGAGAACTCAACTTGGCAACACACTAAGTAATGGGGGAGGAAATATTTACGGACTTCACTTTATGGACGCATCTATTTCAACAAGCAAAGTAATCGAAGCCAAAAACGTGACTGTTCTAGATGGAAAGACTTTTGATGGAGATGACCCAATTGGCACATATTATCCAACTTATGAGCTTCCCGAAGACTCAATCGATTTTAATCTCAAAAACCAAGGTTTTATCAATTTCTTCGCAGGAACATATTTCTCCAATGGTAGCGGTTCAAATAGAATTGTAAACGACACCTTCTTTTCCCTTCACACAATCACTAGAAACCAAGACAACACAATAGCTGATATCCAGGAGATTAAAAAGATTTACGCCCCTGCATCTGGAGAGCCAAGTGATGAAAACCCATATATTTATTCTTTTGACGGAAATAAGCCTACAGGCTCCGGAGATTTAGTTTTTGACACAGAATGGATTACTAATCCAAATAAAGATATAAAGATTGTAGAAGATGCGGTCTATTACTTTGAAGTCCCGGTTAACGCTGGGGAATTTGCCTTAGGTTCTGTTTCTACCAGAAACGGTGCTTATTTGATGTATCTAGATATCGGTGCTGGTATTGATAACTATAAAGATATTGTTACCACCGAATCTATATCCACTGCTGTCAATTATACTGATTATCCATTAGGAATTGATTTCTTGTCATTTACTGCTGGTACGGCAAGAAGCGCTATTATTAAAGGCGGCGATTCGGCTTGTATTAAAGTTGGAACTAATAGCGTTGCTGGTCAAACCATTGCTTTCATTTATAGTGATTCTACATTAACCGTCTCAACAGCAAGTGATACTCTTCCTGCTGCTGTACAGTATGAATCTCTTAGCACGAGTGTTAAAAAGAAAATTGGAGAAGCTGGCGCTACAGACCTCACTTTCTCTCCACCATCGCTATTTACTTCAGTAGAGGAAAAAGTAACTCTTGAAAGCTTTAACGTCTTTACTTCTCAAGTGACTAGATCTGTAACCCAAACAATAACGTATTCAGGAGGAGCAACAGGCGAAATAGTTAAGCTTCCAACACCAGTGACGACTACCGGATTCACAATCACTGAAGCCGCAACTTATAGCGTTGAACAGGGTAACCCAGCGACAATAGATAACACCAAAAAAGAATTAACTTGGACTGGTAGTGGCACTGTGAAACTAACAATGACCTATGCTGAAACTATGAATAACGTTGAAGAATGGGCAACAGCAACCACCGCCTCTTCGGACAATACTGAAGGAACAATCTTCGAATATCACTTACGTGATTACGACGATCCAAACTTAACTGTCTATTACTATTACGATGTGGCAAGCAAAACATATACTTTGTATATCAATGCGGCTAATGACACAGAACTATATATTGATAGCCTACCACCAGCTCCTAGAGCAGAGACACAACAGTTGCCAGCGATACCTCTTTACACAGTTGAAATCGTTGTTAATGGTGATACCGCTCATAAGACAGTTCTCACTTCAGCTTCAACCTCTATCACTTCTATTCCAATTACTGGAACAGGAGCATAATCACAACACTAGGGCACTCTTATATGAGTGCCTTTTCCTTTAGGGGAAAACATTTGATATGGTATGTAGCATTTGCTACAACACATATAAATAGTTAATTATTTATTGACTATCATATAGCAAATACCCATACCACTGTCGCAAAAAGAATACAAAAACTGCGACAACAAAAAGCGAATCATAAAATAATTAATTCATAATTAGTTTTTTGTAAAAAACACCAAGAAAAATCATTGGTGCATTTTGGTGCATTTTGGTGCAAACTACCAAATGTTACCGAGAAACTACCGACAGTAATAATTACCCATAACGTAAAATATAATTGACAAATATGTGTTGTTTTGTAAAATATAATTGACATTATGAAAAGAACCAAACTCGTATTATTGCCAAAAGTCCTCGCTAATCTTGCACTGATGGGTGAAAACATCAAACTTGCACGATTAAGAAGGAATATTTCAATGCGTTTAATCTGTGAACGCGCGCATATTTCTCGACCAACATTAATGAAGGTTGAACAAGGCTCTCCCGATGTATCAATGGGAATATATGCTGCTGTTCTTAACGCTTTAGAAAACCACGATGATGAATTAGCTCATATATTAGAAGAAGATGAACTTGGAAGAACCATACAAGACTTAAATATCAAAGAAAGGAAAAGAGGAAGAAGATGAAAAAGTTATATTTATATATCTCAAACAATGAAGATTTTTTTCTTGGCACTCTTTCACTTTCATACGTCAAAGGAAAAGAAGTGTTCTCATTTGAGTTTTCTGACGAATATTTAAAAGACAACAAAAATATATTGGTTGACCCTTTGTTATCACTATATAAAGGAAAACAATATAATTTTAAATTTATCAACGATATGACTCCTGATAGATTTGGTAGCCTTCTCATAGACAAAGAAGAGCAAATAAATGCGATAAAAGAAAATAGACCACCAAAAAAACTAACTCTATATGATTACTTAACAAGGGTTAACGATTTATCAAGAATGGGGGCCATAAGAATCAAAGAAGAAATAGATGGTCGTTTTATTAATGATACAAAAGATGCTATACCGCCATACATCTACCTTAGAGATATAGAATATGCTTCAATTCAATTAGAAGAGAATCCGGATATAGATAACGATCTGTATCGACGTCTATTGTTGCCGGGATCATCATTAGGAGGAGCAAGACCAAAAGCTAACGTTTACATTGATGAGGATGTATACCTAGCAAAATTTCCTTCTAGAAATGATTCATACGATGTTGAATTATGGGAATATATCGTTTTAAATATCGCTAAAAAATGCGACATTGATGTCCCAGATATCAAGCTAGATAAATATTCTTCTTTTGGCCACACATTATTGATTAAAAGATTTGATAGAGATAAAAATAAAAGGATCCATTATATCAGCGGTGTCACCGCGTTAGGAACGGAAGATGGAAACAGCAGTAAATATTCATATTTAGATTTGGTTAATTTTATCAATTCTCACTGTATAAATATAGAAAATAGTTTAAAACAATTATATAGAAGAATGGTCTTTAATTTTCTCATAAATAACACTGATAACCATTTAAGAAACCACGCTTTCATTTCCACTAACGATGGCTTAACAATCTCTCCATTGTTCGATGTTAACCCCTCCTTTTCTCAAAGCGTATTTGAACTACCCTTTGGATTAGGAGAAAGCAAGGAAGGGCTAATTAATATTTCAAAGCACTTCTACCTTGATGAAGAACAAGCAACTAAATTATATGATTCATTGAAAGAGATTATATTTAGTTCAATTATAGAATACGCAAACAAATTCCCTGAGATTAAAAAACAAGCAGATATATTATTAAAAATCATTGGTCATAGATAATACATACTTGCAATTTAATCTTTATATTGTTGAATAGCTGTGTGATATGCGAAATAATCACGATGGATAGCTAAAACATATCCATTGTGGTTTAAAAGGTTGCATTTATTTAACATAATCCTATAATTACTAACTAGAAGGACTAGTATGAAGATCAACACAACAAATATTTTTGGTATAAAAAATAATGTTCTAAAAGAAGTGGTTAACTGTTTGATATCCACTCTTTTAACAATGGGCTTAGTTTTGCTTGTTAGATACGCAAACATCCCTAACCCGAATTTAATATTATTTACCGTGATTGTGGTAATCACCGTCATGTTTGGTTTTATCGCTGGTATTATTCCCACTATTTCAATGATTATATATTCATTAAGGTTCTTCTCTACCAATAATGATTTTGTGACTTTCACAAGTCAAAACGCTACTAAGGTAGTTGTCTCAGTTATTACTGGTGTCCTTTGTTATGCCTTCACTGGTTTTATCAATTTGCTATATGAAAGAAGTGTGAGCAAATTAACAAAAGATAAAGAGAAACTCGAAAATATCTCACGAACTGATTCTTTAACAAAAGCAAAGAATCGTTATTCATTACGTAACGATTTCCCCGGGTTTGTTAATCAAGAAATCCATCTTTTAGTGTTCGATGTTGATGATTTTAAAAAAATCAATGATGAATATGGTCACCCTTTTGGAGACAGTGTTCTCAAAGATGTGAGCAGATTAACAAAAGAAATATTCTCTGATAACAATGTCTATCGTTTTGGAGGCGATGAATTTGTCGTCATCAAAAAAGAATTATCGCTTAATGAATTTAAACAGCTTATTGAGAAGTTGCAACAAGAAGTAAATAAGATAACATATGAAAACAAAGATATTACCATACGATTATCTATCGGCTATACATATGGAATCGCTTCTAGCGAACTTGAATTAAGAAATATGATCAAATATGCAGATGCTTTGATGTATAAGGTGAAAGCGTCATCTAAAAACAATTATTACGGTCATAAATTTGGTCTTGGAATCTAATAGTTTTATCGGTCGTACTTGTGCAGGTAAAACCACCGCGATAAAACTGATGCATGGATTAATTAAGCCAAGCAATGGGAGTGCCTATTATTCAGCTACTTCGGTTTTTATCTTGCCAACTGTACCCATCCAATAGTCACTACATCAAAGTTGCATAAGGAGGTTTCACATGGAACAAACAAACCCATTTAGTTTAAAATCAGAAATTCTCGGGGAAAAATTTAATTATTTTTATAATTATTGATTAAAACGCGATAACGAGTAATGATATTGTAACTTGTATTGCACATTGTTATATGATTTAATCATATTGTTAGCGAATAGCCGTTATGTTATGCAGAATAATAATGACGGATGCTAATTCAAGGGCCTTAGCCCTTTTATTTTATGCTTTTAATCCTTTTTCTATCGATTCTTTTTAGTTTTTTCATATCTCTTTTTGATATTGCCCAAGTTATATGTGCTCTGAATCGATTAGCATTGTTAACAACAACCATTAATCTCCTTATCGATTTATGATAATAACTTCTCTCTTTATTCGTAGGATTAGGATTCCTTCTGAAACTAATATAACCACTTCTTGGCGTCCTGTTATTCCGTAATGATGGGTGAGATGTCATTTCATGCCCATAATAATAATTTCTATGTTTAGAAATTCGCATATAAGGGTGACCACTTTTACTGTCCCTATAAAACGCTAATTTGTGGTCACCTGGAATCATCTGTTTGTTCCATGGCTTTTGGATTTTATACTTTTTCCTAATTCTTTTTTTATTTGTTTTCACTTTTTTCCTTCTTTCTTTAGTTATCTACGCGCATCCTAATGTTTGGTTGCTATCAATGCAGCATAATCATGTTGTTTTGATAAGCAAAAAACAGGCTCTAATATATATAGAGTCTAAAAATCAGAAATTTTCGGGAAAAAATTTAATTTATTTTTTAAAAATGTTTATTAAAAGGCGCTTTATTTATCGAATAAGAATAAGAAGATGATATAATCATCTCTAGGAAGTATTATTATGGCAGAATACATCATTGAAACAACTGACCTAACAAAATCATTTAATAACAAAAAAGCATGTGATGAAGTAAACATGCATGTTAAACGCGGTGATATCTATGGTTTTATCGGTCGTAACGGGGCGGGTAAAACTACAGTGATGAAACTGATATTAGGTTTATTAACTCCTAATAAAGGAAATATCTCTTTATTTGGTTCCAGCACTAACTTAAATGAATCTCGTAAAAAGATTGGTTCTCTAGTGGAAACTCCTGCTTTATATAAAAACGCGACCGCTTTAGAAAATATGAAGCGATATGCGATATTATTTAACGGTAAGGAAGAAGAGATAAAAGAGATATTAGACCTCGTTGGTCTAGCTAATACTGGAAAGAAACCCGCGGGTAGATTCTCTTTAGGTATGAAGCAAAGATTAGGTATCGCTATTGCTTTACTCGGTAACCCTGAAATATTGATATTAGATGAGCCAATCAATGGACTTGACCCCGCTGGTATAAAAGAAGTTAGAGACACTATATTAAAATTAAATAAGGAAAAAGAAGTGACTTTCCTCATCTCCTCCCACTTATTAGATGAACTTGGGAAGATCACCACTACGTACGGCATCATCAATAACGGTAAATTAGTAGAAGAAATCGATGCCGAAGAATTAAAAAGAAGATGTGAAGACCATCTACTTATCAAAGTTAATGATGTTGATAAAGCATTACATATCTTAAAAGATAATGATTTATTAGGCAGATACACTAAAGAGAGTGATAACGTTTTCACTTTATATGACAACTTTGATAAAGCAAGTGCCATCAACACTTTATTGGTCAAAAATGATATCGAAGTATTTGAACTCACTCCCAATGTCACTGGTATGGAAGAATATTTCATCGAAAGGTTAGGCAAATAATTATGGTTAAACTAATCAAATTCGAACTGAGAAAAGTCTTCACCAGCAAATATATGTATATCATCTTTGGGATTGGTTTATTCTTAACGCTTCTAAGCGTATTAATGACCAAAGCTCTTAATTCCATCTTAGAATCCGTTGGGGAACCTACTGTTCCTTATTCTGGCTATTTAAGCGCGAAGTCCGCTTTATCATCTGCTTTCGCTCTTACAAGCGGAATATTCATCGCGATATTCGCCTGCGAAGACTTTGCTTTGCAAACTAATAAAAATATATTAGGAAGAGGATATAACCGCTTATCTTTGTTCTATAGCAAATATTTAGTCTCACTTGTCTTATCTATCGCCTATGCATTATTACTCATACTAATATCATTAGGAATTGGCTATGCCTTATATGGAGATGGAGGCTTATCAATCGATGATAATGTCGCGGTGATATTCTTAATGCAGCTATTAGTAGTCATCGCTTATCATGCCTTTTTCTTCTTCATTTCTTATTCTATCGCCCGTACGGGAGTTGCTTTAGCAATCAATATCATCGTCCCCATACTTTTAGAAGCAATTGTCAGTATCGTTGATGTTATTATTAATAACCCAAATTTCAAAATCGGCGATTATGTCATCGATGGGGTGTTAATGAATTTATCGGCCGCGTACACAAATACGGACTTATTACTTGTAAGTATGTTATTATTAATTGTGTATATTCTTTTATCTAATATATTAGGTGTACTAATCGCAAGAAAGAAACAGTTTTAAAGGAGATATTAACTATTATGGTCAATCCACGTAAAGTCGTTGTCATTGGAGATGGGAATGTTGGTAGTTCTGTCGCTTTCACTCTCGTCATTAAAAAACAAGTCAGTGAACTCGTCATCATCGATGTCAACAAAGATAAAGCAGAAGGCGATGCCCTAGATATGGCTCATGCAATGTCAATTAACGCGCCAGTCAATATCAAAGCTGCCGGATATAGTGAAATAGCTGATGCTCGTATCATTATCATCACCGCCGGAGCCGCTCAAAAACCAGGCGAAACAAGAATTGATTTATTAAATAAAAATAAGATGATTTTCGATTCTATCTTTGATAACATGAGACCTTATCTCAACCAAGAAAGCATTGTTTTAGTAGTTACTAACCCTGTCGATGTTCTCACGATGTATACATATGACAAATTATCCTTACCAGCTAACCAAGTCATCGGTTCTGGCACTGTCTTAGATACTGGAAGACTTAAATATCTCTTAAGTAGAGATACTGGTATTGACCCAAGAAATATCCATGCCTATATCATCGGCGAACATGGCGATTCTGAACTCGCCGCTTATTCCGTCACTTCTATCGGGGGTGTTACCATGTCAGAATATTGCAAAGAATGCGGAAGATGCGGAGGCAGACAAGAAGAAAGACTTGAACTCATCGAAGAGGAAGTCGTTAAATCCGCTTATGAAATCATCGCTAAGAAAGGCAGCACATATTACGGTATCGCTGCCGCGACAAGTCGTATAGTCGATGCCATCTTGCATGACACAAGATCGATATTAACAGTCTCTAGCTATATCTCTAATGGATTAGGCGGACAAATCGATGGAGTCTATCTCTCTGTTCCAACGATCGTTTCTCATTTAGGCGCAGAAAAAACTATCTGGCCAAATTATTCTGAAGAAGAGAAACAATCCTTAATCGAAAGTGCAAACAAATTAAAATCATTAATTGGATAATTCTTCAATATTTATAATTTATTATAAAAGGGCAATTCGAATTGCCCTTTATTTTGCATCCATAATGTCTTTGAAGGTTTTATACCTTTTATATTTATCCTTGTTATTTTTCATCTCATGTATTTCGTCAATAGCATCTTTTGTATCTTTGTTAGGGATGTTGACTTCAAAAGGTAAACCGTTATGAAGAATAACTTGTTTGTAAAAAATATTTATAGCAGTAGAAACTGATATGCCAAGTTCTTCTAATACTTTTTCGGCCTGTTTTTTGATTTCAGGATCAATTCTTACACATAAACTCGCAGTTTTTCGCATAATATCACCTCATAATAATTACATTAAATAATGTTTACATTACTTTTAAAACAATATTAGAAATTAATAATACAATCTTCTGCAAAACAGCCCATCAATGAATCATGAGTCAATAATCTCATTCCATTAGTTTTTGCCTGAGTAACAAGCATTTTATCAAATGGATCTCGGTTAACTTTCATCCCTTCCTTGTAAGCAATTTCGTTATACATAACAGCGTGGTCGATATTCATCGAAAGAAAATAATATCCCGCGATAGTCGCGTAATTAACGATATCTTTTGCTGAATATGGCATCTCATGTGGCAATTTTTGATTTTTAATCGCGATTTCCCATATTGATGTAGCGCTAACATAGACATCGTTATGAGGATCAACTATTAATTCTATAATGTCATAAGGTAGTTTTGGATTATTTTGCAAGGCCCAGATCAAAACATGAGTATCTAATAGTATTTTCATAATTAGTTATCCTTTCCATAAAATAGTTCCTCAACGTCAACCGAATTGAACAAGTCTAAATCTAAATCAGGCAATTTACCTTCAGCAATACCAATTCTCCTTGATTTTTTCTTAGGTTGGATACGTGACATTTGCACTACCGGTGTACCATTTTTGCAGATAATGACTTCATCCTCTTTTTCGTCAATAAGAGCTTGAATTAGTCTTGATAAGTTTGCCTTCGCTTCATAAATATTAACTTCCATAAATACTCCTGACTAGTCTGGTCTGACCACTATTATTATAACTAATAAAAACTGAGATGTAAATAAAACCCCGCATATATGCGAGGTTATGGTATTATTTTGTTTTTACTGATTAATCAGCAATGATTGTGATGTTAACTTCTTTTTCAAGTAAGGAAGCAGCATCTTGATCGACGTAAGCAACACAGTTGATGTGGTTACGTAAGACTGCAGCTGGATGAGATGGGTCTTTGCTTCCAGTGACCATATCTCTGACCGCTTGTGCTTTATTAGTACCTGTCGCGAGTAAGACGATCTTCTTCGCGTTCATGATGCTATTTAAGCCCATAGTAACCGCTTTCTTTGGGACTTGGTCTTCGGATTCAAAGAATCTGGCGTTATCTTTAATTGTGGATTCTGCAATATCAGTAACGTGTGTTAATGAATTGAGATCAGTGCCTGGTTCATTAAAGGCGATGTGACAGTCGCTGCCTAAACCTAAGATTTGGAGGTCGATACCACCATGGCTAGCAATCTTCATATCATATTCTTGGGCACTGTGGTAGATATTGCCTTTACCACGTGGAACATAAGTATTGTTCTTATCGATATCAACTTGGTCAAATAAGTTGGTATTCATGAAATAACGATAGGATTGATCATCATCGCCATCTAATCCAACATATTCATCGAGGTTGAATGTGGTGACATCTTTGAAGGAGATCTCTCCTTTTTTATAAGCTTCGACTAAGAGCTTGTAAACGCCTAATGGTGAACTACCAGTGGCTAAGCCTAGTACAGCATTTGGTTTTCTTTTAATAAGGTTAATGAACTCGTCTGCGATAGCGCGGTCGATATCTTCTTTTCTTAAAATCTTAACTTTCATTTTGTAATTTCCTCACTACTGCGAATTATTCTAGCAAACAATATTTGTCAGTCAAGATTTTTTTTGCAATTCGTGGTTGCCTATCAAAAATTGTGGAAAACTCGTAAAAAATTGTTGACAAGGTGGCCATATAGGAGAAAAATATTTGAGAATGCAATTACCGGTTGCGGAGGAAAGAATATGACAACAGGTGAAAAAATCGTCCACTTACGAATCAGTAATGGAGTCTCACAAGAACAACTCGCGAAATATCTCAAAGTCTCTAGACAGTCCGTCTCTAAATGGGAAAGCGACAAATCACAACCAGAGATTGAAAAGATCGTCAAACTCGCTGAATTATTTAAAATCACAATTGATGAATTATTAAATGATAATATCGTTATCCATCGCGGTAAAACGCTTGATAACGCTGAAGAAAAGATTGAAAACCACTACTTCGGCACTGATGGATTTAGAGGAGAGGTCAACAAAGTCTTAACATGCGACCACGCATATAAGATTGGCCGTTTCTTCGGCTGGTTCTTCTCTAACCCAAAATACACTTTACAAAAGAAGAGCTATCGTCCAAAAGTCGTCATCGGTAAAGATACGAGAAGAAGTTCCTATATGCTCGAATACGCAGTGGCCGCTGGTTTAGCAGCTTCAGGCGCGGATGTATATTTATTACACGTCACCACTACACCTAGCGTTTCCTATATCGTTAGACAAGATTATTTCGACTGTGGAGTGATGATCACTGCTTCTCATAACCCATTTTATGATAACGGTATTAAAATCATTAACTCCGCTGGTGAAAAGCTCGATGATAACATCGCTTCCTTATGCGAAGCCTATATCGATGGCAACTTAGCCAAACTCGGCATTAAAGGTGATGACTTACCATTCGCTGAACAAGAAAAGATTGGCACAATCGTCGACTACTTCTCTGGTAGAAATAGATATATCGCCTACCTCATCTCTTTAGCGAGACACTCTATGAGCAACCTCAAGATTGGTTTAGATACTGCTAACGGTGCGTCTTGGATGATTGCTAAAAGCGTCTTTGATGCTTTAGGCGCTCAAACTCATATCATCAACAATCAACCAAATGGTTTAAACATCAATAAAGATGCGGGTAGCACTCATATTGAAAAATTCTGTCAATTTGTCAAAGACAATAAATTAGATGTCGGCTTTGCTTTCGACGGTGATGCGGACCGCTGCTTAGCAGTCGATGAAAAAGGTGAAGTTGTCGATGGTGATAAAATCATCTACTTACTCGCCTGCAAACTCTTAAAAGAAGAAGCCCTTTCCAATAACACAGTGGTCACCACTATCATGTCTAACACTGGCTTAACTAAAGCTCTTAAAGCCATTGGGGTGAACAATGTCCAAACTCAAGTCGGTGATAGATTCGTCTTTGAAAGAATGCAAAAAGATGGTTTCGTCTTAGGCGGGGAACAATCTGGTCATATCATCATCAAGAGATACGCCACTACTGGTGACGGCGTTTTAACTGCGATTATGGTCGCGGAAGAGATGTTAACGAGAAAAGAAAGCTTATCTAAACTCGTCGCTCCTGTGAAATTATTACCACAAGAGATGAAATCCGTGAGAGTGACATCTAAAGATGATGCAATCAATGATGAACAAGTTCAAGAAGCCTTCAAGAAGATCAATGAAGAAATCGGTGAAGATGGCCGCATCTCACTTAGAAAATCTGGCACTGAACCAGTGATTCGTATTATGGTGGAATATCCAAATGTCGAAGGCTGCAAGAAATATATTGATAGAATGTATAACGTCATCAAGAAAAGAGGATATGTCTGTGAATAAGAAATGCGTCTTAACTAAAGAACTATACGATTGCCAAATCGATTATTTAGCCCCATATTTTAACGAAAGTACTTATCCATGGGAAATCCTTCCAAAGATTAAAGAAATCGTCTCTAATGCCCTTAAAAATGGTTTAAAAGGCTATTCCCTTCTTAAAGAAGGAGTCTTAGTTGGCGAAAATGTCACAATCGCGGAAACTGCCACTATCATTCCACCCGCAATTATCGGTCCAGATACAGAGATCAGACCAGGTGCATATTTAAGAGGCAATGTCATCGTTGGTCCTAAATGTGTCTTAGGCAATTCATCCGAATTCAAAAACTGTATCTTACTCGAACACGTGCAGTGCCCACATTATAACTATGTCGGTGATTCCATCTTAGGCAACTACGCACATACGGGTGCAGGGACAATATGTTCCAACCTCAAAAGCGATGGCAAGAATATCGTTATCCATGGCGATAAGGATTATGAAACTGGCTTACGTAAAATCGGTGGCATCTTAGGCGACCACGCGGATGTCGGATGTGGTTCAGTTCTCAATCCAGGAACAGTCATCGGTAAAAACACTCAAGTGTATCCATTAACAATGGGTAGAGGTGTTTATCCTGAAAACTCTATTGTTAAAGGTACAAAAGAGTACGTTGACAAAAAATAAATAATAATACTTAATGTATTCAACATAAGACCCTTTGGGTCTTTTTTATTGTTTGTAATAATTGCTGAAAATAAAATCCGAAAAAAACATGTTTTTCACGTCTTTATATATAGGGGCATATTTTTACTCACATGTATAAGGAGCAACTATTATGAATATCGTCATTAATTTAGCAGAAAAAGAATCAACGATAGAGGTATTACAAAAACTAATGGAAAAAGAATACGTTCCATTCGATATTGAAATAACTAATAGCCATATTAAAGATATTAATAATATAACTGGGTATAAGCTTTTCACAAAAAGGAGTCTTTATGTTTCTTCTTCAACGCTTTATGAATTAATGCAGCCTCTTGGTGGCAAAGGTCAACATAATTATCACGCTTTAACCCCTGAAGATGTTTTTATGGCACTTGATTCTATCAAAGATCCTATGTATGTAATATTTGTTAAAGATAAAAGATACGCGATGATATCGGTAAAACTATCTCACTTTCATATTCCCTTAATGTTAATTGTCGAAACTGAAGCAAGTTTGATTACAAATACTAATGCAAATATTAATAAAGTGGTTACTATTTATCCAAAAAGTCACATCGAAGAGTTTATCAATAAATTAGATAAAGAAGCATTGATATATAAAAAACCCTCAAACGAGGGTGAGGTGATAAATTGAGATCCAATAACTGCGCCAATTCGCTTAACTTTCACTCTACCACTAGTTTTAGATCGGTAATCCGATTGAAGACTGAGCGTCATTGTTTATCGCAACGTCTTGCGAGAGTCATTACCCTTACTCGTAGCTACTTATATAATACAATAGTTGTAATAATTGTAAATAGAAAAATAAAACCCCAAAGAAGGGGTTATGATAAATTGAGATCCAATACGGGCGCTACTTCGCCTTAACTTTCACTCTACCACTAGTTTTAGATCGGTAATCCGATTGAAGACTGAGCGTCATTGTTTATCGCAACGTCTTGCAGGAGGCATTACCCTGACCTGTAGCTATTTATATAATACAACAGTTGTAATAATTGTAAATATATTTATCGTAAAGAAGGCATTACTATATGACATTTTGACTTGCAACTTAGTAGTCATAAGATACTATTTTGCATTATTTGAAATAAATTACTTTGTAATTTAAACCTGCCTTTTACATTTTTTGGTGGGGAAAAAGTGTGAAATCTAACATTTTTTGGTGGGGAAAAAGTGTGAAATACTCTTTATTTTTATCTTAAAAAGAAACATAATTAAGGTGTCGAGGAGGCCATTTATATGTTCTATAAAAGAAAAGTATATGATTCATTAGTAAAATGGAAACAAGAAGGAAGTAAAAAAGCTATTCTTATCGAAGGGCTAAGACAAATAGGAAAATCAACTTTATGTGAAGAATTTGTAAATAAAAACTACACTAATGTCTATAAATTTGATTTCAGAGAAAATGAAGACGATAGGCTTATTTTTACTAGCAACTTCAATCTTGATTCTTTTAAAGAAGATTTATTTATACGTTTTAAAAAAGAATATAACGACAACGATGCAGTATTACTCCTTGATGAAATCGGTGACTGCCCTAACGCACGTGCAGCAATAAAATACTTACTAAAAGAAACGAACTTTGATATTATCGCCACTGGATCATTATTAGGTGTACATGGTTTTTCATCTAGAAAGAAAAGATCTCCATCTGTCGGTTTTACCCATTACTGCACAATGCATTCTTTTGACTTTGAAGAATTCCTATGGGCAATCCAAATCCCTGACACAATTATTCAAAGAATTAAAGAAAGTGTTGTTACTTCAACCCCATTAGATGAAAAAAATCATAATCTACTAAAAAAACTATTCAAACACTATATCATCACCGGAGGAATGCCCGAAGCAGTCGCTCAATATTTATCAAGCCATGATTTTGCGAAAGTTATCACCACTAACACCGACAAACTAAAAGAGATGCAAGGCGACTTTGGTCGCGTCCTTGATAAAAACGGGGAGGTAACTACTGATAACGATTTGCTCTTTAGAACTAATGAGGTTTATTCAGTGCTTGTTCCAGAACTTGCGAAAGATAACGCTAAATTCCAATTCTCAATGATTAGAAAAGGAGCGAGAAGCAAAGAATACGAAAAAACCATCACATGGTTAGAAGACTATGGATTAGTTTGTAAATGCTATAACCTAAGGGATTTAAAACTACCATTAGAAGGATATGAAAACATCGATTCATACAAACTTTATTTTGGTGATATTGGTCTATATATAGCAAAAATGGGGTTAGAAACCGCCTCATTATTATTGGGCAACGAATTAGATTCATATGGTGGCTATATTTATGAAGGAATTGCTGCAGATATATTAAACAAAGCGGATTTCCCTTTGTATTATTTTGATAATGGAAAATCTGAACTTGATTTCATCATACAAGATGACAACAAGTTAGCGATTATAGAAGTAAAGATGAATAAAGGAAAATCAAAGTCTGCAAAAGCAATCATGGAAGGTAAAAGCAACCATCATGCGGACATTTGTTACCGCGTAACTGATAAGAATTTCTCAATAGGCTCCTATTATAAAGGGGTGCCCCACTATGCGCTCCCATTTCTACTTGAACACATTAAAACAAAACTTCTTAAATCGCTCATTGTGGAACCAGTGAAGATAGAAGAATGATTATGCTTTTGAATCATCTATTTCTTTTTTGATGGCAATCAATTCTTTTAATAAAGATTCCTTCATACTTTGAGGAAGATCATTATTCAAAACACCTTGGATATAATCGTCGATATCTATTTCGCCATTATAAAACATCTCTTTGATATTCGGCCCTAATGATAGTTCTGTTTTATTAAGATTAATTGGACCATGTTTTTTAAGTAGTTCGCTTGGCGTATAACCACGATTAACCCATAATCTCGTATTGTTATATAAAGCTTGAATAATCCCAACTACTTTTTGAGTTGTTTCAAAATCGAATTCAAATCCCCAAAACAATAGTCTCTTAAGAGTCATTGTTAATGGATCGTTGCCATCATAATATGAAAGGCTTTGGAAATCATAAAATATCGTTGTAACACAAAGATCCGTATTACCACGGCCATTATTTCTCAAAATCTTTTTTAGTTCTTTAACTTCTTTATTATTATATTGTTCCCAATAATTATAAGATGAGTGATTGAGAAACTTGTCATATGTTTTCGGAATATAATAGTCTTTGTCTTTTTGTAAACCCAATATAGCGTCTATACTTTCAGAATCCAAAAAATCTTCGACGATGAGATATAGATTTCTTTTTCTCGTTTTCCAAATGCTGTAAGTGTGAGTAAATTTATCAAAACGAGTAGATAAGTCTTTTATGAATGATTTTTTCTCTGCCTCTGGATAATAATGCTTAAAGATATCAAAAGCATTATCGGAATCAATAACTCCATATAGTTTCACACATCCAATATAGAATTCGCGATATTGTTTCGGCGTCATATTTATTATTTTAAACCATAGTGTGTATCAATACAAAGATTCATTATCAAAAGGCCTAGCGTGTCGCTAAGCCTTAACGCATTCACTGCGTAAATATATTATAGTCGCAAGATTATTACCAATTGATGTTGATTGTTGTTGCTTCACTTACAGTAATAGATTGATCATCGTTAGGATACCAGTTATCATTGTCACCCCAATTATGAGCATCATTATCAAGTCTTATCTTATATTTGTAAGTGTTGTTAACTGTCCATTCAACTGTTCCTTCCCATATTTTGGAATTGGCCGCTGTTTCAACTAATTTAATAGCGTTTGCGTTTGATGCTGACCATTCACAAAAATCGCCAACAATATAAACGGAACCACCCCAATCAGTAACATCGCCTTTGTTTTTTAAATCAGCGTGGAAAGTAATTGTTACTTTTTCTCCTGGTTCAGGGTCGGGAGAAGGTCTAGCAGGGAAAGTAATTGCACCTTTGTTTTCAACAACAGCATCGACACCAACAGCAAATATTCTGTTCTTTTGAACTGTGTTTTCCCAAACATAAGTGGTTGGATCACTCGACGCTATTCTCACAAACTTATAGTTATATTCTTCTTTTGGAAGAAGTTGGATGGTTAATTTATAACACCCTTCAGTGTTGTCATATACCATTTTATAACTATCACTTGCTTTCCAAGCTGTTTCATCAACAAAAGTGAAATCACCAACAACGTACAATGATTCACCATCTAAGATATCATCACAAGTGGCTTTGAAAGTGACATTAGTATTAATTGCTTCGATATAGATTGTAAGTTTTTCATTCTTTTCTCTTAAATAAAGCTTGTAGTTGCCTGCAATATTAACAACTATATTGTCGTCATCATCAGCGACAAAGTTTGCTTTAGCGCCGCCATCATCCACAGACTCAAAGCCAAGCCATAATGAATTACCATCGTTTACTTTAATCTTTGTACTCTTATCTAGACCAAGTTGAATAGACCATTGATGTGCTACACCTTCTGGTAAACTCTCTTCATCTTTTTCTAAAACAGCAGTACTAGTTGAATAATTCCAAATATCGCCAACTCCTAAAACTTTATAGATAGTTTCCTCTGTTGAATGCACACCAAAGTAAACAGTACCAGCAGCTTTTGCAAAGATATCGACTTCGCAATCTTTTAAGACAGTGTAAGTCTTTGTACCACTATCATAAGAAATGTATTCTTCTGCGCCTGCTTCAGGAGTTAAACCTAATGCAGTTTTGCCGTCTGTATCAAAAATCTTGAATGTTTGATCTTTGCTAAGAGCAACATCATCTTTCTTGAATTGAACAGTTCCACCATTATAGTCGAAGGCTAAATCAGTTTGAGGTGCTTCACCAACTTGAAGTTTGTAGTTCGCACCAACAAAGCCTAAATAGATAGTAACAGTCTTGTTAGCGTCATTTGCGACTTTAAAGTATAGAGTAACTTGGCCTGCGTATAATGGTTTGATGTTGCTTCCAGATGGGTTTTCAAAATAAACATGGCCTTCTTCTTGAGAAACACAGTTAAATGGGAATGTTTCCATATTTACACAGTTCATTGGTTTGAATAATTCGTTAGCAGAAACATCAAACACGGATTTATATTGAGCGAGATAATTAGCTTTTTCTCCTTCAGGTAATTCATCATAAGCATCTACAAACATGAATCCACTGCTTGGAAGCATTTCATCTTTACAAACGACTTTATATGCATCAATGAATGTAACACCTGTTAGCCAAACTTCCCAAACATTGCCTTCGTTCTTATGGAGAACATACGCATGAGCATCATTAACAGCTAAACTAGTTTTTAATGTATCGCTTGGTTTGACTGCATTATTAATGTTTAATACACCACCGGCTTTAGGGTTTGCAGCTTTATTTTCACCAGCAATTCTCACGACGATTGCTTGTTCTTTAGCAATATCGAGTTCATCACCGACATATTCAAATTTTTCATCATAACCTTGATCAACATCATTTGACTTAGTTAATTGAACTTTCTTACTACCAATAGTAATTGAATACTTATATTCAACTGCTACTTGGCAAGTATCTCTTACAGTTTCTTCTTCATCAATAACACCATCTTGGTCTAAATCGATGAACGCTGTTATTGTGACATTTCCTTCTTTTACAGGAGTAACTACACCATTAGCAACAGTTGCAACATCTTCATCGCTGCTCTTCCAAGCGAGAAGTTCCGCTTGGGTAGTATTAGCAGGAGTAAATTCACAGTTAAGAGTTAATGTTTCGCCCATAAAGAGGGTTCCAGAAGCATATTCGTCTTCACCATTTCTAATCGCTAATCCAGTAGCAGGAATAACTTGCTCAATGACATTGACATTAAATGTGTTAGATAAACCTAAGTATTGGACAGTAATAACTGTGTTGTTTTTAATCACTGTCACAGTATTTCCAGCGACGCCATCAACGAGGTATGTAACACCTTCTTTACCTGCGCTACCAAGGAATTCCTCCATTTTGCTGCCAAATTGATCTTTAACTATAACGGTTAAAGTGCTTAAATTACTGATTGAGCTATTAACAACGATATCACCACCACTATAAGAAACTTCTAATGTGGTAGCGACAGGGAGTTCTTGTACGTAGAAATATCCGTTATACCATCCTTCTCCACCATCTCCATTAGGTCTAAAGTAAATTTGGTATAAACCATCTTTTGCAACTTGATATTCATTACCTGAACCAGAAGGATAATAAACTGTCGCATCCGCATTCATTACTTTAATACCATCGCCGTTTTTTAACATCAATGATTCGCTTAATAAGAATTCACCAGTAACAGAAGGATTTTCACTTAATTCATATTCTTTAGTGCTCCATTTTCCGGAATCACCATTAATCTTGCCGACAACATAATAATGAACAACAGGAATATCTTCCCAAGTTGCAACGATTGTTACGTCATCTGTTAAAACACCAATGCTAGCGCCAGGTTGTTTAACTTGTTCATTGACTAACCAACCTGCAAATTGCTGCCCAGATGGTGCGTCATATGGGTTAGCTGGTAAGAAGTATTCAATGCCTTTATCTACTGGAATATTAGTTGTTTCGCCTTCTGCAGATGGTTTTTGTGTAATAGATACTTTTACGATAGAAGCAGAAATCTTGTTGTTTTGAGTATTAATAACAAAGTTATAATATCTACCAAATGCTAGGATAATGTTGTGGTTATCGTCTTTATCATCAACAAACACTTTTGTTCCACCAATATCTAGTGATTTTGCTTCATCGCTCAAAGCTTCGTAAGATAAACATCCGTCCCAGACACCATTGATGCAAACCTTAAATTTGGCGTCTTTCGCTAATTGAACATTCAATAACGAAACTTGGTTTTCACCAGTAGAAACAAACGAATAAGTAGTATCAGTCTCAACCCAGCCATTCATAGAACCAACAAGGGCATAGTTATTCACAACTGGAACAGGAGTATAGCCACTCACTCTTACTTTGAAAGCAACTGGGTCGACTGTGACAGTTAAATCTCCACCTTCAATGATTGCCATTCCATCAGTGAGGTTGTTATTTTCCATATCTGTGTCTTTGCTATAAGCATCATAGGAGAATGATAAGACATCACCAGCTTTAAGACCGTTAACTTCAAATACATATTTGCCGTCTACCTTTTCAGTGGCTATTTTACTTTGGTTCCAAGCACCATTAACATAGATAGCTAAACCTTTAGTTCTATCAAGAGCAATCTTGTAACCATTTGTATAAATCTTGAAGTAAATATTATATACACCAGCATCTAAATAGATATTGCTATCGCTTTCATCTGGAGTGTTGCCTTCTAGATAATTATCGCCATAATAAACGCCTTTAATACTTAAGACCTTCATATTTAATGGTTCAGTAACTGTCAATTGATATTTAACTTGGCCAATGGCGTTAGCTTCTTCGATATCAACGTGAGTACCAACTAAAGCAGTATCCCAAGCCCATTTGTTTGGATCGCTATCGACTGCGCTGCCACAGGCAAGTTTATATAATTCATAATCATGAATCACATTAACGAGTTCAATGAATACACCCTCGGCATTCGCGTGGAAGATATATTGACCATCTTGGAGAACGATGAAGTCGTTATATGTGCCAGTACCAGAGAAATACCCTTGCACTGTTTCGCTTGTTTTCACCAAATCAAGATCGTTGTAATGCAAATAATGATCACTAGTTCCATCAATGATTTTGACATATAAGACATCGTTTCTATATAAAGTTAATGTTTCAGATTTAAAGTACCCGACATTAACTGTATCCTCGCTAAGAGCGTTAGCAACATCGTTGACATAAATGTTATTAGGCTTTACCCAAATACAGCTATTAGTTGTGCGATAGGCATAATCATATGTCTTTCTCACTACAACAGCACTGGTCCAGTCAGAACCATCAAATTTTTCACCTTCTTTAACTTCAACGAGCAAGAAGCCATCAACATTGAAGATATCCGCGCCAACATTGAATGTCACGTTTGTGCCATCAATAGTCGCTGGGTAAGCCTTATTAAAAGTTTTATCTTTATTCCATGCCCAAACCGCTACAGAATTACCCTCTGCGATCGCTTCGTCAATGCTTACAGTCTTGCTTGTAGTCACATAATCAGTGATTGCAACTTTAAGATCAGCATCAACTTTAAAGTCATAGAACTTATAACCGACTGCTTTAAATTCAGCGACAGCAGGATTTTCGCCGTAATATAAATTCAACTCATCACCATTTCTATCGTAGAAGGAAATCTTATCTCCATCAGCGAGATAGATTCTATATTCTGCCTTGTATTCAGATGATTGTTCTTTAATATCTGTTAATTCGATAGGAGAACCATTAACTTTAGCTTTAACTCTGTATAAGTCTTCTTCGCTGACGATAGAGAATCCACCAGGAAGCGCATATATCGTATACTTGCCTGCTGTAACAACAACAAGGTTACCATCGCCATCATGAGTGAAGGAAGCATATGTTTCAGGAGTACAGAATGATTCTAGTAAGTTTGCGTAATGTAAGTAGTAGTTTTCACAAGCGAGGAAGAACTTATCGCCTACATTAAGAGTAATTTGATCGCTAACATAATTATTCTTTTCTTGAACATAAGTTAATGGATAAACAACTGGATTATCCCAATCAGCAAGAGGAGCAACAGTCACTTGATTGACAATCGCTTTCCATTCTGTGGATGTATCACTCATCGTAATGTGATTTGATTCTCTTAAAACGATTGTGCTCCAGTCGTTACCAGAAGTTGATGGAGTAATAGGATGTAAATCATCTCTCACTTCCACAAACATATATCCGGTAATTAAATCAGTATTCGTACCGAAATCAAATGTGTATTTAGAAGTCAATGGGTCAAAAGAATCCACTTCTACAACATATTTATTATCACTACTATCCCAGCCATAGGCATAAACGTTATGGGTAGGAGCAGTACCAGTGATAACAACAGACTTTTCAGTATTTCTTTCAACATAGAAGTAGCCTTCATACCATCCTTGGTGGCCGCCTTCTGGTCTGAAGTAAACCTTATATTCACCATCTACGGGGATATCGTATTCGTTATCTTCACCATCAGGGTAATAAACATAACCATTAGAATTCATCACTTTAATGCCATCACCGGCTTTTAAAGAGATGTAATTTTCTAATAAATATTCACCTTCGACTTGGCCATTTTCAACTAATTCATAGTCGGTCGCATCCCATTTGTCTTCACCACCGATTATGCCAACAACATAATATTGATTAGCTGGAATATCTTCATATTTGGCAGTGATTGTCACATTGCCCTCAATATCTATTTCAGCATCAGGATATTGTAATTCAGCTTCGTTACCAACTTGCCATCCTTCAAATTGCTTACCATCAGGAGCAGTAAATGTTGATTTTGGTAAGACAAATGTACCAGCTTGCATCACTACTGAATCCATTGAACCACTACCTTCTCCAGCGGAGAAAGTAATCGTATATTCTGGATCGATTTCAACGAGGTCAACTTTTAAAGAAGAACCTGTAATTGTGAAATTGAATGTACCATTCTTAAGAGCTTTTAATGCTTTAAAAGTATCAACCTCTTCGTATTCAAAATATTCTTTACCAGTAGAGGCGCTATCGAGATTGTCATAATCAAAGATTTCCGTTCTAAATCCATAATAATAACAACCTTCGATGAGATTATCTTTAGTTACATGGACGTTATTCGCGACATAGCTATCGCCACTCTTACTCATTTCGATAGGCTGGTCTTCACTCAAGATGGAGATCGTCGCATCAAAGAGCCAAGAGGAATTGCCTGTCTTAAAGTCAGTAGATTTGATTGTATTACTAATTCTATAAACATCTTCTTCTACTCTTTGAGGGTCAAAAGTTGTCACGCCTTCTTTTAATTCCACAAAGTTAAGAGCGGAATATTTACTTGCAGGATTTTCACCTAAATCAACTGTAAATTTAAGACCATTAACAGCAACCGGAACAACATCAAAATCACTTTGGTCGAGATTTGCTTTAATGGCAACACCAACAACTTTGTGATTTGCTAAAGGCGCTTCATCCATCGTGATGACAAAGGATGTATCAACTTCTTCGTTAACAATGACAACACAAGTGTCATTCTTATCGTTACAAGACGCTGTAACAGTCGCGACACCAGGTTTTAAAGCGGTGATTAAACCAGTGTTAATGTTGACATCAACAATCGTATTATGGTCAACGTCATAATGTACTGTTTTGTCAGTAGCGTCCACCGGGAGCACTGTTGGAACGAGTTGGAAAGTATCTCCGACATCGAGTTCAAGATTGTGCTCGTTAAGGGTCACACTGCTAACAGGAACAACTGGAGAACCACTACTGGATGAGTTGGAACTCGAGCTTGATGGGTCTAGGCTGCTAGTTGATGATGGCCCAACATCAGAACTACTCGCCGGAATTTCTGAACTGCTGGATGAACTTGATGGAACCATCACATCACAGGCAGAAAGCGCAAGTAAAAACACCGACAAAGCGGAAACTAAAAGAGTTTTCTTCTTCATATAAAATGTCCTCTACGCATAAATATGCTTGTAAATACATTATAATGCGTTTTTTTATATTTATATAATTATTTTTTATGTTAGAGAGTGATAACGACGTAACTATGGCCGTTTTTATACTCATAGGAGGTCGTTTTCGCTAAGTCTTTAACAATGGAAATACCAAAGCCACCTGCAACGATATCTTCACTATATTCTTCTAAATATTTCTCTGTGTTGTCTTTAAATGGGTCGTAGTCATGACCGTTGACCACAATACTGATTGTCAATACATCTTTACTATAAGTAAATGTCACTTCAATGACTAAATCATCTCTTTCTTCATAAGAGATGTAATTGTTGATGAGTTCATCAAGAATCACCCCTGCTTTTGGTTTAATCTCATCATCTAAATAAGAGAATTTCTCATTGAATTTATCGACCATATCGACGATGATTTGAGGATTTTTTTCTTTATAGACGAGTTTTAAAGAAGCATTGTTAAATCTCGCGATCATCATCGTCACATCATCAAATGGTTCTTGCCCGCTGGTGAATTGACTTAAGGCATTATTCATATTAGAGATATATCCATCTAGAGATGAACCACTAGAGGCTTTTAACGTTTCTTCAATGCGAGAATAAGAGAATTCTTCGCGTTTATCATCGATTGATTCATTTAATCCATCGGTGAACATAAAGATCGCATCTCCTTTATGGAAAGAATGTTTTTCTTCGATGAAACTGACATCTGGGACCGCGCCTAAAACATAGTTAGATTCACCATCGAGTTTGATGATTTCATCTTTAGAGATGATGTATGGTTTTTCATGACCAGCGTTGACGTATTTGATTTCTTCTTTCTTAAAGTTGATAACACCGATAAAGGAAGTGACAAATAGACATTCATCGTTATTAGTGGTCAACACTTCATTCACTTCTTTCACCACTTCTGCTAAAGAACTACCGCCTAATAACTTCGATTTGATGAGCTCTTTGCTCTTCATCATAAATAAGGAAGCTGGAATACCTTTACCAGAGACATCAGACATGATGATGGCGAGTTCGTTGTCGTTCAAATAGAAATAATCATAGAAGTCACCACCGACTTCTTTGGCAGGTTTAATAAAGGAACGGACGGAAATATGTTTATCATCAAATGATGATTTTGGTAAAGCTTCAAGTTGAATCTTGCTCGCGATTTCAAGTTCGGCATTCATTCTTTCTTTTTCGCGCATGCTGTTTCTGATGATGTCGACATAATTGACAATTTGATTTTCCATCGCTACAAAAGAACTACTGAGCATCATGATTTCATCGCGTGACTTAATATTTGGATCGACGACTTCAAATTTCTCATCATTTCCTAATCTATCTGTCGCGCTTATCGCAGCTTTATTCAAACGATTGATATTCTTCACAAATACCAAATATGAAAGAAGCGCGTATAAAAGGATGATTGCTAAACTAGTGAATAGCATAATCAATAATTCATTGATTAAAACTGGACGGTACTGTTCATATACACGTGAAGTCTCATATTCGACAAACATATAACCGATGACTTCAAACTCCTGAGTTTCATCGTTTTGGGCCTTGATTTCGATATAACGAGTATTGTATTTACCTAAAGTAAATCCTTTGATGAAATCTTGACCGATATCATAGGTAGCATCGGTTTCTTTTAATTGATAATTACTAGCAGGGCAGTGATAATACACGCCTTTTGTTTTGCTCGTCCCAATTCGTGAATCGCAGATGAAGACGAAACGATTAGAATCGTTAGGATCTTTCACCGCGAAGAATGAGACTTGATCGCTATAAAAAGAAGCGTTCAATAGGATTTGGTTAATCGCATTGTAATTCTGTTTAAAAGTTGGATAATCACGCGTCATGAAAATGCCGTCTGCATAGAAATAAGGCAAATTGTTTTTAAAAACTGTTTCATATTCAATGAATGTTGAATAATCCTTTTGCCTTGCATTATGGACTTCCGGCGCATTGTTATAGATATTCATCACATAATCTCTAACGTAAATGAAAGAATTGACGTTGACATAAGTATCACTCGTCGCGTCGAGTTGATTATTCGCATATATCAAAGCTTCGTTCGCAGATTCATTTAAATCATCAGTCGCTTTTTTAATCGAATAATTGTAGTTGACGATAATCGCGGTTGTTGAAGTGATTAAAGCGGTGATAATACCTAAAAGTAAAACCTTTAAAAGAATCGGAAAATAAAAGCGCTTCTTTTTCATAAAAAACTATTTAACAGTTAATATATTTTTAAATCCTGTAACTTTAAAAACTTCCTGACAGATTGGGGAGAGGTTATGAACTTCGAGTTCTTTACCTTGTGGGGCTAACGACTTTTTAACCGCGAGCAACGCGCGTAAACCAGCAGAAGAAATATATTCGAGATCACTCATGTCGATGATGACGAGTTTCTCATCGATTTTCTCTGCGTTCATTCTGTTTGTAAAGTCGACAGATGTCACCGTGTCGAGTCTTCCGGATAAATAGACGACTAACTGTTCTCCGTGTTTGATGTTAATTTCCATTACTGATACCTCCGTTTAATTTTATTTCAAATATTGTGTTATTCAAATTAAGTATACGCATATATGTCATCTTATCAGTAAGATTTTTGATAAGTTTGATACCACTTGTGGAATATTCTTCCTCTTCATTTTCCTCATATTTAGTCGGATCAAAAGGCACTCCGTCATCTCTAATTCTTAATAATAAGTTATCTTCATAGAGCTTGAGATTGACATCGATATAACTGCTCTTTTCCTTTTTATAGCCATAGACGATGATGTTGTCCACCATCTCTTCTGCCGCTAAACCGATGATTTGACTTTCTCTTTCTGGAATATTATGCTTCTTTGCAAATTCAACGATTTGTTCGGAGACTTTTGACGCATTAGCCTCATCATTCTTCAAAGAAACATCAAATGATTCGACATCGAGTTTTTCAAGCATGAATAAGCCACGGTATCCTTTTTTCCTATTATAGAAATATATAAATATATAGGTGATGATAACTGTCACAACTTCGTTAAGTGCAGAAGCAAGGCTATAACCCATTAATCCGTTCGTATGTAATAAGACAAGCGTCAACGGTAAAACGATAATCAATTCTCTTAATAAGACGGTAACGATAGAAGCGACACTCTTATCCACTGTTGGATAATAGTTCATCGAGAATTTGTTGATCTCATACGGTAAGAAGGATATTAGATAGACCCATAATAAGTTATTGACATAGCTAGGATTATCAGAATTATTAAAGCCGAATATCGCGCAGTATACATTCGGGAAAATGAGAATGAATAAGGATATCAGCACTGTAATTACAATATTGACGACATATATCTTTCGAGCAATAGACCGTAACGAATAATAATCCTTTTCTCCATAGAATATCCCACATAACGTAGGAATGATATTAAGTACACCACCGCATAATAAGTCGAAGAGGAACACCATATTGGAAATAAGACCAAAGATGACCAAATCAAAATCGGATAATAGTTTACCGATAAAGATATTGATGATGAGCATCTGCACTGCTGTTAATAATAAATTAATCGCAGAAGTCGCACTGGCCTTGCTCACATCCTTAATCATGCAACCCTTAAGTTTGAAAGTGAAAGATAATAATCTCTTTTTACTCACAAAATAGAAGATGGTGACGATAAGTCCGACGAAATATCCTGCCCCAGTAGAAAGAGCTGCACCCCACATTCCCATTTTAAATACAGCGATAAATAATATTTCTAAACCAACTTTCGCCGCATTAGAAACGATATAAAACAAGGATGATAAACGTGGATTATTATCCACAGCCATAAATGAACCAATCAGCAGGGCAAAAGTAATCACTGGATCGGTTAATAAAAACATATAAACATATGGATATGAATACTCAATAGAGGCTTCACCGAATAAAGAAGCTAATGGACGAGAAACAAAGAAGGAAAGCAAAGCAAATAGAAGTGATAAACCCATTCCGACAACCATCGTGAACGAAAATGTTCTTTTCGCCCCTTCCACATCTCTTTTTCCAAGTTGATTAGCGACGACAATCGATCCCCCAATTCCTAAAGCAAAACCTGGCATTTGAACAACATATAGAATCGGAACGACAAGAGAAGAAGCACTGAGGGCTTCATTGCTGATCATATTGCCGATTAAAATGCCATCTACCAAGGAACCAAACTGCATTGCAAAAATCATCAAGATAGATGGGATGAGATAAGTGATAAACTTACGGTTAATAAGTTTTGAATTTCTTTCTAAACTCATATATCAGTCCTTTCAAAGAAACCGAGAGTTTCAAGTGCTTCAATCGCATTTCTTAAATATTGATAATCGGTGATTGGCCACTTATATCCGAGGTGATAAAGTGCCTTATTAGTAAATTCGTTATCAGAAAGGATAAATGAGTGGGTATGCATATCGCTTGATGAATAGGAAATAAGAGAAGAAACTAACATGCTCTTCGTATCATCCATCATCATCTTTTTCATCGATTCAAGGAACTCTTCATCGCTGACAACTTTGATATCAAAACCAAGTTCATTTAGCACATAAATAATGTCGCCCATTTCCACCATATGGGAATTAGCAGAATGGAAAATAGTGAATTTTTGCGGTGTTTTTGCTAATAAAATGATAGTTTTTGCCACTTCATCAATTGGAGAGAAGTCAACAGTGATATCCATCGAATTGACTGGGAATTTATGTAAAGTTGCGTATCCTTTTAGGTCGCGCATAAAGCCGTTAGTAATCGAATTAGCCTGGAACTCACCATCGCTATTTCGACCCATCAAGTTACCGACACGGATAACCTTTGCGTCCACCCCATTTTCTGCAGCTTCAAGGATTGCTTTTTCTGCATTGAATTTAGAATGCACATATTTATTGGAGACATCTTGACCGAAGTCGAGCATATCTTCTTTCATCTTGAAGGATGGGGCAAATTTGTTATCGATATTTTCACCAGCGACAGAAAGCGTTGAGATTTGAATGATGCGACATTTCTTCTCTTTTGCCACTTCAATCAAATTGACCACTCCACCGACATTCACTCTTTCGATGATATCGTCGTTAGCAAAGTGTTTAACAATCGCCGCCGCATTGATGATGGTGTCGAAATCATATTGTTCAAGTTTTTCAATTAATGTCTTGTCGGTGACGTCCCCGTCCACTACTTCGACAAGTCGATCTACTTCTTTATTAAGCGGAGAGTCAAAGTAATAAGCAAGTAGCGCTGATAGTCTTTCTCTTGAAGATAACTCACTATTACCTCTAACTAAAGCAACGACATTGATATTTTGATTCATTAATTCTCTTAAAATATGTATGCCTAAGAATCCAGTCGCCCCTGTTAATAAGACTTTTTTAATCTCGTGTTCAGCGATGACATCATTAATTTCAGCAACTGTATTATGGATAAGAGCTTTATTATCAGAAACAGTCTCGCGTTTTTCTTCTTTCTTATTAGTTGCTTCACCAGTTATTTCTGCAATATGTTTTTCAAGTTCTAAAACGGTTGGATAATCGAAGACATCGCCGTACGCGATTGGTAATGATGCATTAAGCGCGAACATCGCAACTTTCGAAACGCTTAAGCTCGTCCCGCCCATTTCAAAGAAGTCATCATCAACACCGACGTTATCCGTTCCTAAGACTTTCTTGAAGATGCCTAATAATTTTTCCTCTAAATCATTAGAAGCAGCTTTTACATCCTTCTTCTTTTCTTCCATCACTGGTTCAGGAAGTGCTTTTTTATCGATTTTGCCGTTAGGAGTAAGTGGAATCTTTTCTAACTGCATCATCACTTTTGGAATCATATATGGGGTTAATGATTTAGCCATATGAGCGGTTAAATCATCTTTATCCACTTCTTTTGACGCCGCGAAATAGGCGACTAAATAGTCCCCATCAGTAGGATTGGTCTTCACTAAGATGACGGAATTAGAAACACCTGGATAAGAATTGAGCACTTTTTCAATTTCATCGAGTTCGACTCTTAATCCTCTAAGTTTAACTTGGTTATCAAGTCGACCAAAGAATTCGACATTGCCGTCATTATTGATACGGGCTAGGTCACCTGTACGGTACGCTCTTTCGCCGTTAACTTCGATAAAAGCAGTTTTTGTTTTTTCAGGCATACCGTAATAACCTAAACCAACAGAATCCCCAGCAATTGTTAAATCACCAATCGCATTCGTTGGTAAGATATGACCAGTCTTATCTAAGATATAGACTTTCGTGTTCGCGACTGGTTTACCAATTGTCATATATTCATCTCTAACAAGAGAATAAGTACAAGTGATCGTCGTTTCAGTTGGACCATATCCATTATTGATAGTCGCGTTAACACCTAATCCTCTAAGTTTATTACATAATTCAATTGGAACATTCTCCGCGCCCATATCGAGTTGTTTAAATCCTCTCAAGGCATCGATGAATTCTTCCATATCAACAAAGTTAGAAACAAAGGATGGAGTCATAAACATCACATTGACTTTATTCTTCTTTAAAGTCTTGGCAAGCAAGAGAGGATTTTCGATTTCTTCTTCGCTAGCGATAACCGCAGTATAGCCATGAGTTAAGACGACAAATTCTTCTTGTAAGGAAGCATCAAATGAGAATGAAGCAAAAGAACATGCGACGCAGTCATTTCCAATTTCTCGATATTCTCTAGTTGCTAAGTTAGAACCATCACAAACATAGTTCATGAGGTTATGATGGGCAATCATCACACCTTTTGGTTTACCAGTTGAACCAGATGTATAAATCATATACGCCAAAGAAGTAGAAGGAATCTTCACATTTGGATTATCATCCTTTTTAGAAGTTAAAACATCTTCAATGGCAAATGGAATAATGCCAGTTTTTTTGATTAAATCTTGGCGATTTGCAATGATTTCACGTGTAGAAAGCATAAATTTGCTCTTGCTATCAGTGATGATATATTCGACACGGTCATCAGGATATTTTGGATCAATTGGAACGAAAGCACCACCGGATTTAACGATGCCTTGTCTTACAACATAGGCTTCTTTAATACGCGGCATGAACATCACAACTGGTTGGCTAAGTTCCACTTTATTATCGAGTAAAGTATGAGCAACTTTGTTTGCTGCTTTATTAAATTCATCATAAGTGAACTGACCGTTACAACCGATGACTGCCACTTTATCTTTGTTTTTAATCGCTTGTCGTTCTAATAAGACATTAACAGTGACGTCTTCCACATCGACATGTGTATTATTAACATCTTTTAATATCTCTTCATCTTCTTTTGGTAAAAGGTTTAGTTCCGAAATATTCTTTTTATTAATTAATTGCCCAAGAACGAGTTCAAATAAACGGTTAAAGGAAGCGATGCTATAGTTATTATAAATCGCTTGATCCCATTCATAATGTGCGCGGTAAACTCCATTTTCTAAGAAGATATCTAAGCCAAAATCACTCTTAGGAGTGTCGCTTTCTAGCAAGATAGAAGATACTTTATATCCTCCAATATTATCAAAGAGGAAGTCATCACCTTGATAAGCAAAGATGATGTCCGCGGAAATATCATAATCGTTAACGACATCACCGAAAGAATATAAGTCGTTTTCTTCAAGTCCTTCTAAAAGAACTTTCATTTCATTAATTTTAGAAAGGATATCACTATTATCTTCATATTTGAGATAAACAGGTAATGTCTTCACTAACATGGAGACAGTGTTCATCATCTTTGATGATTTTCTTCCGTTATAAATGGTTGTATATAATGCTTCATTCTTATATAAGAATTTAGATAGAGTGAAGGCAAAAGCGAAATTGAATAAAGCATTGCTTGTCACCTTGTTATCACTGACGAACTTCTTGATGAGCTCACTATTTAAGTTAAGCGAATAATCAATAGATGCTAATTTAGAAGTTTTCGCAACTTTTAAATCAGGCTTTAATGTGTATTTGCCGTCCACATCTTTTAAGACATTTTGATAAAAAGCTTTTGCCTTATCTAACTTATCACTGGCCAAATCTGCTTTTTCTTTTAAGGCGATTTCAAAACCAGTATATGTTTCTAATGTTAATTCTTCCCCAAGATAAGCTTTATTTAAATCACTTAAGATAATTGCTTCCGAAGTACCGTCACAGATGATGTGATGGAAATCTAAATAGAGATAATTATCTTTTCCTTCATATATTTCAATGCGATAAAGTGGACTATCTAAAATTGTAAATGGCCTCACCAATTTAGATTTATCAATCTCACCTTTGATGATGCTGACTTCCGCTGGGACATCTTTTCTTCTCGCTAAGATATCGCCGTTATCATTCATCAATAAAGTGGTCTTCAAATATGGGTGAGCGTCCACTACTTTGATAAGCGCTTGTTTAAGTTTATTTAAATCGATATTCTTATCTAATTTGAAAAGATATGGAATGTTATAATTCGTGGAATTAGCCTTAGAAACGCATTCGACAAAAATGCCTTCTTGAGTCTTGCTAAGCGGGTATTCTTCCAATAATTCAAAAGACTCTTCCTCTTCACTCTTATTGAGCAAGAATTTCGCTAATCCTTCAATCGTTGGATTTTCTTTTAAATCAGAATTTTCCACGGATTTGCCGTACTTTTTCGACAAAAGTATCGTTAATCTGATTGAAGAAACAGATGTTAAACCGACATCAAATATGTTATTGGTAACACCGAATTGGTCATGCCCAATGACATCTTTAACAATATCAAATATCGCTTGTTCATCTTCATTTCTCGGGGCGATAACTTCTTCTTGTTTAATCTCTGGCATTGGCAAAGCACGTTTATTAACTTTTTGGTTTTGGTTAAGTGGGATTTTATCTAACTGCATCGTATAAGCAGGGACCATATAAGGTGGCTTTTTGCTTCTGATGAATTCATTTAAATCTTCTACAGATACCTTTTCATCACTGACGACATAGGCAACGATAAATTTCACTCCACTTGGGTCAGTGAAATCTTTAACGGTGGCGTCTTTAATAGATGGATATTCACGTATTACTTTTTCAACTTCTGAAAGTTCAATACGGAATCCTCTAATCTTCACTTGCCCATCTTTTCTACCGATGAAATCGATTGTCCCATCTGGTAAGAAACGAACAATATCGCCTGTTTTATATAATCTTTTAAAATTTGGATCATCTGTAAACCAGTTATTTAAGAACGCTTCTTTATGTTCTTTTTCTCTATTTAAATAGCCTCTTGCCACTTGTGGACCAGAGATATAGAGTTCACCGTTTACTAAAGTTGGTAATCTCTTTTTATTTTTATCTAATACATATGCTTTATACGTTGGTAAAGTTGGTCCAATCGGGACGCGGTGATATAGTTGATTAACTAGTTGAATCGTACAGAACACTGTTCCTTCAGTTGGCCCGTATAAGTTATAGAATTTATATCCCTTAGGTGGGGCGATTGGAACAAGCTTTTCTCCTCCTAAAGCAAAGTGAGTGAGAGAAGCGCATTCTACTTCACTCGCAAACTGTCTACCAACTTGAGTGGTAATAAAGGAATGAGTAATCTTATTGCTATTGAAATATTCTCCGAGTTCCATGAGATTTAATCTCATCTCATCGGGAATGACATAGACACATGCACCAATAGTAAGAGTTGGATATAAATCCATCATATCGGCGTCAAAACCATATGAAGCATAAGCGGAAACTCTACTATCACTAGTTAAGTCCATTTGACGTTGATAGTATTTACAAAATGTATAGATATTTCCGTGCTCTAACATAACTCCTTTTGGTAGTCCAGTTGAGCCAGAAGTATATAACATGATGAATAAATCTTGAGGTGAAGGTCTAGTTTTGATAGGAGAATTATCTTTAAAAGATAATAATTCACTAACCAATATTTCTTCACCTTTAAATTCAGTGATGATGCCACTTAAATTATCATCTCTAATGAGAATGATTGCACTGGAATCATTGACCATGAAATTGAGTCTTTCTTGAGGATAAGAAGGATCAAGTGGTTGATAGGCTGCTCCCGATTTAACAACCGCTAAAGAAGCTAAAACGATATATTCCGATTTGTTAATCAAAATAGAAACAACTTTTTCTCTACCGGCACCTCTTTTGATGAGCTCATTAGCGATTCTCGTCGTGATTTCATCAACTTCTTTATAAGTGTATTTATGGTCTTTAAATACCACTGCGAGATTATTTGGATATTTCTTCACACAGTTATCAAATTCATCTAATATGGTATGGCCGTCTCCTATATATGGGGCATCGATAACATTGAATGATTCGAGAAGCTTCTCTTCTTTTTCATCTACTAAATTGACATCTGCGAGTTTTTCTCTAACTAAAAATTCTAGAAGAATTTGTTCGTAAATCTTGATGAGTTGTTCTATGCTCTTTTCGTTATATAAATCCGCACGGTATTCAACCCATATCACATATTCATTTCCTAATCGATGCAATTCAATCGCGAGTTTTTCTTTTCCATCTTTTCTAAGTAATGGAGTCACTTCCACTTCTTTTCCGTTAAGATTTCCTTTATAGAAATAATCACCTTGATAAGCGAAAAGGATATCCGCAGATAAACCCAAGTCCTTCGCAAGCATTGAGAAAGGATAGTCGAGATGCTTGACGCTTTCGATGTTTTCTTCATTACTGCGTTTAAGTAAATCGCTGACAGTATCATCTTCAAAATGAATGAAGAATGGGTATGTCTTCACATAACTACCAAAGCTATTTCTTACTTCTTCACTCCTCGCATTATTCACCGTTAAGAACAAAGCTTCATTATCCATATTGAATTTAGCGAGCAAGAAAGAGAACGCACCTAAGAAATAAGAAGAAGTTTTAATACCTAATGACTTGGTAATCTTTTTAACTTGTTCATCTTTAATCTTTAAAGATTTTCTAATATTGCCATAACTAATTTCTTGGTCAGCCTTATCTTCTACAATTGTTGAGTCAGTTTCGACATCACCGACGAGTTTTTCAAAATAATCTTTGGAAGCTTGATAGTCTTTGTTCTCAATAATTTTTGCTTCATTTAATGCAAAATCATTAGCATTTCCCACTTCTTTTTCTAACTGTTTACCTTCTAATGCTTTAAATAAATCGTCGATAAAAATCTTAATAGAAGTGCCGTCCATCAATATATGGTGGAAATCAAAATATAAGATATGATCGCCCTTAACATTAAATACTTTGAAGCGATATAAGTGTTTATTTAATAATTCATATGGAAGAGAATCAACTTTAACTTCATCAACTTTTTCTTCATCAATTTTAATATCTTCTCTAACGATTGATTTAACGATATTTCCGTTATCATCACTCGATAAAACTGTGAATAAATAAGGATGGGCTTCAAAGACTTTATTTATCGCCAATTTGATATCACTTAAGGAATAATCTTTACCAAGATTAACTAGGTTAGCAAGATTATAAGCATCTCCTCCGGACAATGACGAAATATAAAGTCCTTCTTCAGACTTGGATAAAGGGAAATATTGGTGTTGCATAAATCTATTCTCCAATAAGATTTATCTCGAAATCTTCTTTCGACTGTCGAGATACCGTAATAATAAAATTATTATACAATATTGTCTTATTCATGTAAAAGTTACTTTTGTAAACTCTGACCCCATTTATTGGCAAGGAAGGGATATTTTTAATATCATCCTTTATCCCTGTGCCATACGCTTTTACGAGCGATTCTTTATTCGTCCATACCTCAAAAAATCGCATTTCATCAGTGATATATTCATTTTCTTCTTTAGAAGAGACAAAATTCTTTAAGCTATCATCATATTTTCTAATTAGTTCGACATCGATGCCGATTGGAAGCTTATCGATGCAGATAACGACTAATCCATGCGAATGTGAAATATTGAAAAATTTTTCTTCTGATAATGGTTTACCGTTATCATCAATAACAAATTTTCCAATATATTTTCTTTTTAAATATAAAGAAGCAACCTTCTCTTTTTTGACCTCTGGATTAGTATATTTTTCAAAGCTTTTTCGATCATCATTAGATAAGAAGTCGCTATAAAAAAGGCGATTGATATCAATCTTATTTAGCTCGATATAGATAACGTCCACTTTTTCCATCAGATAATCTTGATTCTTTCTCCAGTAGAGCCATACGTATCTTTAAGTTTTCCTTGCATCACGCTGGCAATGTAATAAATGAGAGCTTCGCTATCCATCATAATATTTGGATTGAGCACTTCACAGTTCATGAACATATTCGCCCCATCACCGCCATTAATTAGAATAAAATTCAAAGATGAGACGCGATATATCTTACTAGAATCAATTGGGACATAGTTATCATTTTCTAAAACGAAGACGTCTTTCACCCGACGTTCACCACTTACTTCAACAAAGTTGCCTTCACTAGTAGTAACCACTGAAGAAGGGATCGATGTATCAATAGTATATTTAAGTCCAGATACTTGGGCGAAAGCACCATTTTCTCCAAGAGCTTTTCCATCTTTACAGTATTCTTCTTCAGTTTTTCTTGCGGCAAATTCTAAATAATCGAGAATGTTTTGTCCGCTCGCACGAACAGTGCAAAGCGTATTGTTAAACGGAAATACTTTTTTGATATCTCCAAAAGTGAGATCACCATCTTTTAAATTATCGCGTAATCCACCACCATTAAGTACAGCAATATCAGAATCCCCAACATCTCTAATAGCGTCAGCGCATAAATCACCTAAACCTATCTCTCTATTCCTGGCAATTCTTATCCCACTTTCGTCATATATAGATAACGCTAAATCACTAGTTGCGACCACCTTTTTCGTGTCATCATCAATCTTTTTATTAATTCCTTCAATCAATTTATCCATATCGCTATCTTTTGGATCATACTTACTTATTAAACCGAGTTGAACATCGCCAGATTTAGTAATTGTCATTTTGCTAAAAACATTCATTTTATATCCAGGCGTGCATAAAGGAATTTGTACGCCATCTTTATTAGGATAATAGTTACATGAAACAACTTGATGGGAATGTCCATCAAGCACCGCAATCGCTCCACTTGTATTACTAATTAAGTCTATGGAAGTATAAGGTTTGTAAGTATCTGTATAGCCAAGATGTGTAACTAAAACAACGTATTTACAGCCTAATTTTTTGCATTCGTCGATGTTTTGCTGCACTTTTTCAAATAAATCATTTTCGGAAAAATCATAAACAACAACGTTATCTTCTTTAAATGATGCGGGATTAGAGGTGACTAAAGTTGTAGGAGTAGTCACTCCCACATAGCCAACTTTTGCAAAGCCATAATCGATAATTGAATATGGTTTAACTTCTTTTAATTTATTTTCCTTTTTCCCAGTATAAGAGATATTACAAGAGAGAACATCACCGTTAAAAGAAGAAACCACTTCTGATAAAGCGTCCATCCCATAGTCAAATTCATGATTTCCAAGAGTGAATATGTCATAACCGAGTTCATTCATTATTTCAATGATGTATTTGCCCTTAGAAAGCGAGCCAATTAACGCCCCTTGAATCGCGTCTCCTGCATCGATTAATGTGAAGTTCTTATTAACCTTCTTTTCTTGTTTAACATATGATGCTAACGAGGAGTATCCTATATTATCATCTATCCCACAATGAACATCGCTTGTATATACTAAAACGATGTCTTCTCCTATTTCATTATTGCAGCCACTAAGAAAAGTTAATGATAAACCTAAACAAATAATGGTTTTTATATATCTATTCATTCCCTATTCCTCCTATTTGTTAGTTTATAGATATAACCAACTATAAATGTAAGCAAAGCGACACCTGCAAATATCAAAACGAAATAGTTGATTTCTTCTTGCCATCTTAATGCTATTAACACGGCATCTAACGCCGCCATTAAAGCGACGATCCAAATAATAAATAAGTCATCATTATTATCAAACACCAAGACCAGCAGATAAGTGAAAGCCATAACGAGAACAGTAGAATTAACAGCTTCTAAAATATGAAATACGACGTTTTGATCAATAAAAGAACGATACATCACTGGAATAGCCATTGAAAAAGCAACTAAATAAATAAAAGATAACCAGTGTAAAACCTTGTTTCCACCACTATACACATTCATCATCACTTTTATTAAGATACCTATTATTAATATGCCGTACGAAATAAACTGGATAACGGGAATCGTATACTCTGTATGAACCATCCCTGATACGAGCAATATTCCAGAAGTAATACATAAATCAGTGAAATGGATATCTTCCTTTTTAACAAATAAAGCTTTGATATTATCTCTACATCTAATTAATAGGTATATGACAAAAGCAGCAATAGAAATAAATAATGCGGTATATGTATAACCATTAAAACCATCTCCATATAAATTAACACCGTTAACTAAAGATAGGATGACGCTAAGCACTCTTTCACTAATCAAAATAATGAAATATAAAAAGAATGATAAATTGATGATATAGGTAAGCTTTTTACTAGTTTCTATCTTCATTCTTATATTATATAAGGAAAATATTTCGATATCATTACCGAGTGAATTATAATTATAATATGAACAAAAGAGACATAGTTTCTCGTTTCAAATATGTAAGAATCCAAGGACAAGAACTCGCCGAAAATACGATGTACGCGAAAGGGATTTTTTCAATGTGCTGGGACCTCATTCAAAACGATAAGATGGATGAAGAAGACGCTAGTCTATACAAAGCAATCGATGATTGGTTCGCGGAAACTTTGCCTTGGCCTCCACAATGCAAAAATCAAGAGAAAGTCATCTGTTTCTTTAAAACAGAGAATTCTAAAGAAATGCTAAATATGATTGTCCCTGCAATGTGGTTACTTGAAAGATATAACCATCCATTCTATCTCGTTTATACAAATTCTTTGCCCGGAGAAATCGTCTATGAAGACCAATATCAAGTCGCTTGCAAGGTAAGCGGGAAACTCGATATTAAACCCGTTCCAAAAAGTTGGTCGCCAAAATAAACGCTTTTTTGTTAAATTTTATTTGTAAAATAAAAGGAAAAATGTATATTAGTTAATATAGGAGGAAAAGTATCAATGAAATGGTTCAATAGTCAATCAAGATTAGTCCAACTCATTTTACTCTTAATCCCATTCGTTAACTGGATCGTTGAAATCTTCGTCCGTGTTACTGCAGTTGTTGAAAAACCATCTACAGAAAACATCCTCGGTGTTATCTTCGGCTTAATCATCCCAGTCTTCGGTTGGATTGACTTAATTTGGGTTCTCTTATTCAACCACCTCTGCCTTTGCAAATAATTACTGCAAAGTAAGGGAAAAAGAAAACTCCCAAATTGCAAATGGGAGTTTTTTATTTTTCTTTTTTTGTTTATTCGACTTTCGTTTCTTTCACTTCAGCTTCAACGATTTGTTGAGTTTCGCTAGAACGATTACGGGCTAAACGGGCTGCTCTTCTTTGAGCCTTTTCATAATCACGATCAGTATTGCGCGCGTTAACTAATAAGATAATTACCATGAGAACCGCGCCGATAGAGAAGATGATTAAACCCCAACCAAAGAATCCTAAGCCAAAGATTTTTGCAATTGCATCACTTGCTTGTTTTAAGTAATTGTTCGCGCTGCTAACTTGTAAATTGTCAGCGATAAGTCCGAGGACAGTATAAGTTAATCCCCAAATCATTAACGCCCCTAAAACACAGTAGGCAATCTTTTCAAATAATGAAAATTCTTTTTTGCTATTCTTTGGCATAATTATTCTCCTTAGGCTTTCGCTTCTTCGCTTTTGTTATTTTGAGCTTGTCTAGCAGCATTGATCGTCTCAACCATTTCCTTCATCGCTTCTTGGAATTTGGCTTGATATTGTGGAGCGAGTTCGTTGACGAATGGTCCAATCTTATCAAAGCAAGATTTGAAGAAATCATTAAATGGTTTATTGTCTCTTCTGTCTCTTCTACCTTCAGTCATTTCAATGAGTTCGATAACTTCATCGATATCATCTAAAGTACGATTGTCAGTCGCGTGGATATGGGCTCTCACAAAACGGAGCATTCCTGCTAATTTAGAGAGTTCATTTTGAACGATAAAGTTGGATTGTGGAGATGGGACACCTTTAGTTTCACCCATCACTTTTTGGAACTCCGCGAAACTCTTTTGATATTCTTGCAAAATCAAAAATACCTTCAAAATGCGGTCAAAATGTTCATCTAATCCCACAACTTCAATAGTTAATTGTTCCTCTTGTTTGTTGTTTCTCGCATAAGCAACGTGAGAATACATGATGTCTCTAATCGTTTCGCTTAAATAGACGACATAATCGTAAATCTTGATGTGTTGAGTGTGATCAACTCTCACGAATTTATCAGCTTCACTAATCATTAAAACATTGGAATTCTCGCTATAGATTTCATCTAAAAATTCATTATATTTTTCAATGAATTCTTTGAGTTTGTCTTCGTTATCTTTGATGAATTTTCCGATGAAGGATTTTTCATCTTTAAGACTAGAAAGAATTTGCTTTCTTTGGTTGTAGACGGCGATTTCGTGATCGCGTGGAAGTGCGTATTCCATCGTCTCGCGTAATGTCTTTAAGACGTTGCATAAATCGAGGATGCGTAGGCTGGTATCATTTAACATTGGTTTTTTCCTCCTTTAATAACAGCTTGTCTAGTTTGTAGACTCTACGAATAACATGTTTGGCATATTTCTTCACAGACGGATAGGCTTTTGCCATAACATAGCTATTCTCATGATAGAGGTTGAACATCGTAATGTCGTTACCAGAATCCCCGACAACATAGACATCGCTAGGATTTATTTTAAGATATTTTGCGTAATAGTCAACACTCGCGCCTTTATCGCACCCGACAGGCGTGATTTCATTGACAATACTTGTCCAGGAAGATTCGATATCTGTACATTCTTCCCTGATGATCTTATTTATTTCTTTTGTAATCTCTTTTTTGCTCTTGCCCATGCCGAAGAAAGTCATCATTTTGACGATGTCGCCATGTTCCACTTCTTCATCGAATTTCCTATTGTTCAAGATGTATGGTTCACGAGATTTTCCTTGGAAGAACCAAGTAAACCAATAAAACCAAGATAACACCCTTGATGTCACCGAATTGTTTTTAATAATAAGAGGATATTCAGAAGTTGTTAACAAATAGGCAAGAGGATGAAATCTCTTATCTAAGAATTCAATTGTCTTTTTTAAAGTTTGGTTATCGACGCTGACGTGTTTGACAACTTTTCCGTCGATTTCAATATGGGAACCAATGCCCGCGATGACATCGACTGGTCTATCGATATCTTTTCCAACTAAATTTAAAAATTTAGCATCACGGGAGCTCACGAGAACAATACGGTTGCCAGCATCATACCAATGTTGCAAGAATTTTATATTCTTTTTGCTGACTCTATGTCTAAAAGAATATGGATATAACAATGTGCCATCTAAATCTAACGCTAATACTTTTTGCATATAAAGTATTATAAACGAGTTTACCCAAAATAAAAAGGCGATTTATAAAACCGCCCTATTATTTTAATAATAATGATTATTGTTTAATTGGATTTTCCGCTTGGATAACGCCGTATCCACCATCATTTCTAATATAAACAACAGAGATTAAGTCGTCTTCTTCATCTAAATATAAGAAGAATGAGTGACCTAATGCTTCCATACGTGAAATTGCTTCATCGATACTCATTGGGTCTAGATAGTAAGATTTGCTTCTAACGATAACATCTTCTTCATCAGCTTTCTTTTCTTCTTCAACGCGATCGAAGTCGATAGCTTTTCCGAGAGATAATCTTTGATTAGAACGATCCATTCTCGTCTTCAATTTACGCATTTGACCTTCGAGTTTGTCAACGGCTGAGTCAATCGCTGCATATAAATCAGGATCTCTAACTTCGGCACGAAGATTGATGCGTGGGAGGAAGATTGTCACTTCCACCTTTTGGACACCGACATGTGTGGAACAAACTGCGCGGCAGAGAACGTCTTCATTGATAAGGAAATACTTATCCATGCGAGACATCTTTTTCTCAATCGCATCAGAAATCCCTTCGGTAATCTCGATGTTTTTTCCGATAATTTGGTATTTCATATGTCTACACTCCTTTCCAAATTTCTTAGCCCGGAGAGGTTTATATTTTTATTGTATACCAAAAGAGACAATCTATCATTAATAAAATTAAAAAAATAAAGGCTCACGTGTGTGAACCTTATAAATTATAATTGTACCTTCTTCAAACCCTTCGCGATTTGATCTGGACAGCTTGTTCCGTTACGGCACTGGATACCTTCAAGTTTAGCGATAACATCTTTAATGTGCATACCGACGATGAGGGAGCAAATACCATCTAAATTGCCTTTGCATCCCGCGATATGAGACGCTTTGGTAATGATCCCATTATCATCATATTCAATGTGAATTTGACGGGAACAAACGTTTTGTGGTTGGAAATCGATGCTTGGCATTATTTAATGAGCTTTCCGTAGACTGTGCCCGCGCAGCCTGCCGCATTGGATTCATCTGTATCGATGTGGCACGCTAAAGCGAAGTCTGCACGCACTCTGACGACGACATCACCAAAGATGAGGCTACGTCCATCAGTGTTAACTTCTAATTTGACGATTTGGCCGTTAGTGACTCCGAATTCTTCAGCATCAGCTGGAGTCATATGGATATGTCTTTTGGCAACGATGCAACCTTCTGCTAATTCGATTTCACCTTTTGGACCGACGAGTTTGACAGGGGCAGAGCCTTTAATGTCGCCGCTTTCTCTGATGACGATTGGGACACCGATGCTTCTAGCATCAGTTGCAGAGATTTCCACTTGGGCATCTTTTCTAAAAGGTCCAAGAATGGAGACGTTTGCTAATGTTCTTTTTGGTCCGACGATATCGAGTCTAGATGTGGAGACAAATTGACCAGGTTGGCTGAGCATTCCTCTCACTTCTAATTTCGCATCTTCACCGAATAATACTTTGAATTGTTCTTCGTTTAAGTGGATGTGTCTTGCACTTGTTTCAACTAAAATTTCTTTCATTGTTTTTTCCTTCTTATCGTGAATATTGTATCACTTTAAAAAACATTTTCATTATTAATGACTTTTTTTATTCAAAAAACTTGTCAAATATATAAAAATGAAGTAGAAATAAGAAGTTAATATGGAAAAAGAAGAGTTACAAACATTATTACAAGAGCTCATCGCGAACAAGCAAGCAAAGAAATTGAAGGAGTTATTTGAATCCACTCCAACTATTGATATCGCAGAAGCATTAGAAGATGAGACAGATGTCAAATCTCTTCTTTATGTTATTCGTGTCATCGGCAGTGAATATTCTGCTGATTTCTTTACCGAACTAACTAGTGATCAGCAAGAAATGATCATCAATGCTTTCACCGATAAAGAATTATTAACGATGTTAGAAAACTCTTTCGCCGACGATATCGTCGATACTTTGGAAGAGATGCCTGCTAACCTCGTGAGCCGTGTTTTAAAAGTCGCGCCTAAAGAATTAAGAAAAGATATTAATACATTATTAAATTATGAAGAAGATACAGCCGGCAGTTTGTTAACCACTGAATATTTAGATATGAAATCTTCTATGACTGTTGAAGAAGTCATTGAAGAAGTCAGAAAAAAAGGTAAAGATGCCGAAACTGTTTATACCATCTTTATTAGAGATAGCAAAAGAACGATGGTCGGTACTGTCGACTTAGATGATTTAATCTTCGCGAAAAAAGATCAAACGATGGAAGATATCATGAACCGCGACTTTGTCACTTGCCACGTCAATGATGACCAAGAGAAAATCGCTAACATGTTCAAACGTTATGACCTTAACGCGATGGCGGTTGTCAATAAAGAGAACAAGATTATCGGTATCATCACTATCGATGACGTCGTCGATATTATCGTTGAAGAAGCAACAGAAGATATCTCGATGTTAAATCAAGTTACTCCTGTTGAAGATGAATATTTAAAGACACCGATCTATAAATTAGTTTTAAAATGTGTTCCTTGGATTATCGTCTTAATGATTTTACAAGTTTTCTCCACGATGATTCTTTCCCGTTTTGAAACAGCGATTGCTGCTTTCTCAATCCTTTCCGTTTTCACTCCTCTTATCATGGATGCGGGTGGTAACTCTGGTAACCAAACCACAACGATTATCGTCCGTTCTTTAGCCTTAGATGAATTCGATAAAGGGGACGCTAAAAAAGTTATTTGGAAAGAATTTAGAGTGGCTCTTGTCATCGCTGGTATCATCGCTGTTTTCACTTTTGGATGGTTGATGTTTGAAATGGCAATCGGCATTGTTTCCTTAGATAATGTCGTTGAAAAATACTCCTTCTTAAATAGAGGAACAACGATGGTTATCGTCGCTTCCTTAGTCTCTGGAACACTATTTGCAACTATCATAGTTTCAAGATTAATTGGGTGTTTGCTACCGTTTTTTGCAAAATTGATCAAAAAAGACCCTGCAGTTATGTGTGGACCTTTAACCACCACAATCGTCGATATTGTTTCCCTATTAACATATTTCCTATTATGGACTTTGGTGTTCGCTCCAATCCTTGGAATATAAATAAAACTTGTAAAAGAAAATCACTTTACTTAGAATATTAAATGCAATGCGCGAGTGGCGGAACTGGTAGACGCGTACGTTTGAGGGGCGTATATGGCAACATGTGTGAGTTCGATTCTCATCCCGCGCACCAAAATTAGATATTACTCCCAACCTCGGGAGTTTTATTTTTGCAACAAATATTAGACAAATATATAAATGTAGATTTAAATATATATTAGAAATAAGAACTGATTTATTAAGGAGTACTTATGGAAAAAGAAAATAGATTTAATAGCGTCGTTTATATGTGGATGGCTTTTGGCATCACTATCGCCGCGACACTAATGATGTTTGTTCCGCAGTATATGATTGAAGGACAAATCATGAGTGCAACTGTTAACGGAGGTTTCTTTGGCAATTCGTTACACGAAGGTGCATGGCCATCATTTATCGGTTATATGGCAATATTGTTAGGTGGACTTATGACCGGCTTCCTCGCTTTACCATTTGTCAGAATTTCTTACAAAATGGAATGCTTTATCTTATTATGTGCCTCTGCTCTCGAATTAATCGGCATCGCATTAATCTCAATGGCGGTTGTTTGGTACTGCTTAATCAATGGTCAACCAAGTCTCATCACTCATTCCGGATATGTCTTACAAGCTGGCGCTTATATCGCCGATATCCTCGCCCTTCTTGCAATTATCTGTAATGTCCGTGCGATTTTATTAGATAAATAATATTTATAGGCAAATTAAAACCAGAGCGAGAAACTCTGGTTTTTGTTTGATTTTATTCTTTAATTTCAAACTGTTTGAGGTATTTGCTAACACCCTTCACCGCTTTTTCGACATTGCCATCTTCAAATGGATTTCTAAGATGTGCTTTTTCTAATAGCTCTGTGAATGGATATTTGCCGCCCATCTTCGTATATTTGAGATAATGCTTCCAAGCTTTTTCGTGGTTCTTTTGATCTTCTAAGAAGAATTGGAAGGCGACCACTTGGGCAAGGGTGTAATCGATATAATAGAATGGTCTTTCAAAGATATGAGATTGTCTGAGCCACCAAGTACCTCTATTTAAAGTTGGGCAATCATCATATTTCTTATGAGGAGTGTATTTCTCTTCAAGTTCTTTCCACTTCGCACATCTATCAGCGTGAGAAGCTTTTGGATTTTCATAGACGTAATGTTGAAATTCATCAACGCAAGCCCCATAAGGCAAGAATTCAAGCGCGCCTGATAAATGGTGATATAAATATTTGCTCGCATCCTTTCCAAAGAAATCTTTCGCGAATGGATAAGCGAAGAATTCCATACTCATCGAATGGATTTCACAAGCTTCCATACCCGCGGAACGGTATTCTGGAACTTTGAAGTCCGCGCATAAATAAGCTTGGAAAGCATGACCGCCTTCATGAGTTAAAACATCGACATCCCCCGCTGTTCCGTTGAAATTAGAGAAGATGAATGGGGATTTATATAATGCAAAACTCGTGCAATATCCACCTGGGGTTTTGCCTGGTCTTGCAGATAAATCCAATAATTCATATTTGACCATGAAGTCGAAGAATTCACCAGATTCTTTACCTAATGTGTGGTACATCTTATTCGCAACACCAACGAGATATTTTTCATCACCTGCTGGAACTGGATTGCCAGACTTAAATGATACAGAATAATCGTAGAATTCAGGGTTTTTCACTCCAATATTCTTCATTTGTTGCTTGTATAATTTTTGACAAACAGGGACGACATATTCGTGAAGTTGTTCACGATATTTCTTCACTTCTTTAGCAGTATAATCTGTTCTACCCATGTTGTAATAACCGAGTTCAACATAGTTCTTATAGCCGAGCTTCTTCGCCATTTCGTTTCTAAGGTTGACGAGTTGAGAATAGATGTCGCCTAATTCTTCATCGTGTTCACCCAACCACTTGTCTAAAGCAATCGCCGCTTCTTTACGAGTACCTCTATCGATATCTTGCATATATTTGCCAATTTGAGGAAGATTTAAAATCTCGCCTCTAAATGGAATCTTGGCGGTGCCTAAGATTTCAGAATAACGCGTGCACAACTTATTCTCTTCAATAGATTCGTTGATAATCTTTTCATCAAAGGCTTTTAAGCTGAGATCGATTTGTTTTAATAAATATTTGCCGTACTTAGCTTCTAAATCTTTTCTATAACGCGCTTTGGATAAGATTTTGTTATAGGCGACGCGATATTTATTAACAATTGGTGAAAGCTCATCCATCACTTGCATCGCTTTCTTATTTCTTAAATTAGTAGAATCCAAAGTATAACGGACATAGATGATAGAGAACTGGGTGTCGAGTTCATCCATGAATTTGTTCCAGTGTTTGATCGCTGTCGAAGCGGTATTGATAGAGCCGCATTCTTTGATTTCTTCAATCAACTTTTCAAGTTTGTTAACAGTTCTTTTCTCAGTTGGAACAATAAATGGGTACTGAGAAAACTTAATTGGTTCGACTTTCATGCTAATCCTCCTAGTGAACGTCTAAAAATATGTATTGATTAAGCAATAATTTGCTTACTTTGAACTTTTAATAATTTGTAGATAAAACGGGTTGGAAGGAAACTAACCCAGTAATTGAAACCTAAAACATCCGCGTTATACATCGCGATTAAGTTGCGGTAATTCGCATCCATCTCGGTGATGTTGTTCTTCGCTTGACGAATCTCGCCATGTTTAGATAATCTTTCATTCTTTTCCGCAAGATAAACTAGTTCATCTCTAAGTGCGGATAAAGACGCTCTTGCTTCTAAGCATGCTCTACTTTCTTGATTGGAGAAACAATCAGGATTGATTTCATCAAACATTCTGATGTATTTGTCGCCAATCTTGACATTGTATTTGTCGAGAATGGTTAATAATTTTTTGATACTGTCATATTTATAGTGAAGGAACACTTCAAGAGCTTTGTTATGTTTGATGAAGATTTTTCTAAACATTAAAACAAAGATGACATCCATAATGACCATTAATAGATATAGCCCAAGGATTATTCCTAACACTAATAAGACGATTTGATAAGCTTCCATAACTCTATTATATTAACATATAAATCACATTTATCAAGACATGGTATGTAATTGATTATATTATCTTTTTGTGATAATATATCTTGCGTTATGAAAAAGAAGAAACCGATCATTGCCTTATTATACGATTTCGATAAGACGCTTTCGACGATGGATATGCAAAACTATTCTTTTATTCCACGTCTCGGCTTATCTCCAGACGAATTCTGGGCAAAAGCTAGTGAATACACCAATAAGCACGGCATGGAAAGAACTCTTTCCTATATGTACGCGATGGTCAGTGAAGCAAAGGCAAGAAATATTAAACTCAATAAAAAATTATTAGAAGAATGCGGAAAGAACATTGAATTCTATCCAGGTGTCACTACTTGGTTTAAAAGAATTAATGATTATGCGGCAAAAAAGGGTATTGTCGTTGAGCACTATTTAATTAGTTCTGGCACAAAAGAAATTGTTAAAGGATGCGCAATCGCTAAAGAATTCAAAGAGATATATGGTTGTGAATTCTATTTTGAAAACGGTGTGGCTGTCTGGCCAAAATTCGTCATCAACTTCACCCAAAAGACACAGTACTACTATCGCGTCGCTAAAGGCGCTGTCGATCCAAACGACGATGATGGAGTTAACAAGAAAAGCGAAACTCATCGCATCCCATATCGCAACATCTTATATTTAGGTGATGGAATTACTGATATCGCTTGTATGACTGTCGTTAAAAAGAACGATGGACATTCAATCGCCATCTATCCAGGTGACGAATCAAATAAAGTCAAACAAATCCTTTTAGATAACCGTTGTAACTTCATTGTCAAAGGCGATTATCGCGCGAATTCTGATTTAGACAAAGTTGTCAAAAATGTTATCGATAAAATCGCGATTATTGAAGACATCGAAGCTCAACAAAAAATTCTTGCAGAGAAATAATTATGCATCAAATCGGAGAACTCATCGTCGGCAAAGTAACTGGGGTCAAACCCTATGCTTTATTTTTGACTTTTGATGATGGCACGCAAGGGTTATTACACATCTCTGAAATATCCGATGAATTCATTCGTGATATTGAAAAATATGGCACTTTTGGCGATGAAATCCGTGTAAAAGTCCTCTCAATTGATAAAAACAATGGATTCTTAAGAGTCTCATATAAGCAAGTTGACCTTGCAGATAGATATAACACGCACGATAATAGTAAGAAGGCCAATCCTATCGAAACTAGCGAAGCAGATTTCGCCCCATTAAAGGAAAGACTACCCGAGTGGATAGCAGATACATTAAAGAAGGCTAAGGAGGAAAAATAATAATGCAATTAGACCTTTCAAAATTAATTAAAAAATCTGACGTTGATTCCTACAAAGAACAAGTGAAGGTAATCAACAAAATGATCGACGACAAGTCCGGTAAAGGAAACGACTTCCTCGGATGGGTCGATTGGCCAGTCAATTATGATAAAGAAGAATTAGGACGCATTCAAAAAGACGCCCAATATGTTAGAGATCACTTCGATATTCTCGTCGTCTGTGGTATTGGCGGTAGCTACCTCGGTGCAAGAGCAGCTTTAGAAGCATTAAAAGGTTTGAAATACCAAGACTCTCTTGAAATCATCTTCATGGGTCAAACATTCTCACCAAACTACGTCGCACAAGTCCTTAAATATTTAAAAGGAAAGAACTTCGCAATCAATGTCATCTCCAAGAGTGGCACCACTACTGAAACTTCTATTTCCTTTAGATTATTAAAAGAATTATTAATCTCTCAAATCGGTAAAGAAGCAAGTAGAAAAGCAATCTATGCCACTACTGATAAAGCGAGAGGTGCATTAAAGACTGAATGCAATAAAGAAGGATACGCGACATACGTCTTACCAGATGATATCGGCGGTCGTTTCTCCGTATTAACTGCTGTCGGTTTATTCCCACTTGCCTGTGCTGGTCTTGATGTCCAAGCGATGTTAAATGGTGCAGCCCAAGCTCGTAAAGACTTCGATAATGAAGATTTAGAAAACAACATCTGCTATCAATATGCGGTCAGTAGAGATTATATGTATCGTCACGGTAAACCTGTTGAATTATTCGTCACATACGAACCACAATTCACTCAAATCACTGAATGGTTAAAACAATTATTCGGCGAATCTGAAGGCAAAGAAAAGAAAGGACTTCTCCCAGACAGTGTGACTTTCTCCACTGATTTACATAGCTTAGGTCAATTCGTCCAAGATGGCTCACCGCTTTTATTCGAAACCATCTTATTCGTTGATAATCCAAATGAAGATATCGTTGTCCCACACGATGATGAAGATCTCGATGGTTTAAATTACTTAGAAGGAAAGAATCTTGCCTTCGTCAACAAGAAAGCCTTTGAAGGAACTTTAAAAGCCCATACAGAAGACGGTGGAGTTCCATGTGGAATCATTAACTTAGATAAACTCAATGAATACAATCTTGGTTATTTATTCTACTTCTTTATGAGAGCTTGCGCGATGAGCGCATATCTCCTCGATGTCAACCCATTCAACCAACCAGGTGTTGAAATATATAAGAAAAATATGTTCCACCTCCTCGGTAAAAAGGGTTACTAAAAGTTGTTTTAGAGACTACCCCTAATTAACTGGTTTTAGCATCAATCTGTAATTCTTTAGATTTTTACATAGTGAACGATCGACAAATATGTGATTTTTGAGGTTGCATATTATGAAAAAAACACACCTTTCTTTGTTATTTTTTGTCTCGATAATACTGTCATCATGCAATAATGCTTTAACCCCCATTAAGAAAAGTTCAAAGGAATTACTCGATTTTTATCGTAACCAAATAAGAGTTACTTACCCTGGTGTTAGCAATTATGATACTTCTTTGAATGAAAAATATGTGATTGACACTGGGTGCATAACATACACAACCCCTAACGCATATACAAACTTTCATTTTAGTACAGGCGAACTAGTAAAACTGATTGCTAATGGAGGATGCTTTGTCAGTGAAGAAATAACCACTAATAATTATTCATATGTTGGGTGCTATTTACCAATTTATAGGATTAACGAAATCAAACAAAAAATAAATGATAATACATATGTACTTGATGATAAAAAATTTAGTATCGATGATAATGTGATTGATTTTAAATACCTCGTTGCACTGAGCCAGATGGAAATAGATACTCCAAATGTTTATGATGATACGTACTTTGTTCGATATCAAAAGAATGAGGAAGTAATTTTTTCTAACGAATCATATCAATTATGCGGAATTATTAAAGAGGTAGAAGTCGAGATCAACGGAGTCATAAACACAAATGAATCTCGTACCGATTTTAAATATTTGCTTTGCAAAGGGTTTTACGATAATGGCACTATTAAAAACATAAACATCATTAGTGAAGACGAAAACTGCTTTGCAAATTATGACTACTATCAAAAACAACACCATAATTTTGGAAAATATGTTTATGTCATTCCTAGAAGAATAAACAATTTCCATAATCTTCCATTAGGTAAGGTCGGATTTTTCGGCGCTCCATCCTATAGCACATATGGGTACTTAGATGGCAACTTCTTGTATTGCCCTGTTTGTAACGGGGATAAAACATTAACAAACATCACCGATGATGAGCTCAAAGAATTAACAGGTGGTTATTATATGGAAGAAACTCGCGAGTGTGTGGTTGAGATGATCAATTACAACATACATGGAAATGTATGCGATCGTATTGCAAAGATAAATCTAGTCAAATTAATGAATATCATCGGCGGTTCTGTTTAGCACTATCACATGATTAAATAATGTTTATTTAAAATATGTTTGTGTATAAAAAGTATTTATTGACTAAAGTTATAGCAAAGTGCTATATTATACAAGCGTATCTCGTTAGGGATGCTTAGCTCAGCTGGGAGAGCATCGCCTTTACACGGCGGAGGTCGGGAGTTCGAGCCTCTCAGCATCCACCACTATTACGCTTATGGAGAGGTAGCGAAGAGGCTAAACGCGGCTGACTGTAAATCAGCTCCTTCGGGTTCGGCAGTTCGAATCTGCCCCTCTCCACCAAACATAATTGGGGTGTAGCCAAGCGGTAAGGCAACAGACTTTGACTCTGTCATCTCGGTGGTTCGATCCCACCCACCCCAGCCAAAACCACCTCCCGTTAGCTCAGTCGGTAGAGCACTTGACTTTTAATCAAGGGGTCAGAAGTTCGAATCTTCTACGGGAGACCAAAATTGATGCCCAGGTGGCGGAACAGGTAGACGCACAGGACTTAAAATCCTGCGGTAGCGATACCGTACCGGTTCGATTCCGGTCCCGGGCACCAACTTGATCAAAAAACCTTCACTCGTTGAAGGTTTTTATTTTATTAATTTGCTACTTTATGCAAATTATTGTAATAGATATGTCTTTTTTGGTAATATTTATATTAGAGGTTATAAAAAATGAAACATTTAATTGTATTAAATTCGCACGCCGGAAAAGGTGAAGATTTAAAGGTGCAAATCGAAGAAGCCTTCAAAGGCCTTGATTATCAAATTTTTGAAAGCACTGCCCCTCGATCAATCACCAAATTTTTAAGAGATTATTTTAAGAAAGAAAAAGAACTCACCAGAGTCTATGCTTGTGGCGGAGACGGCACATTACATGAAGCTGTCGATGGTTTAGTCGGTGTTAAAAATGCTGAACTCGCTTTATACGCTGCTGGTACTGGCAATGACTTTGCAAAAGTCTATGGTGGTAAAGATAAATTCTTAGATTTTAAAAACCTTATCAAATGGGAAGCCAAACCAATCGATTTATCCTTAATCGAAGGACCTTCATTAGAAGAAGGTTGGTATTCCATCAACGTCATCAACTTCGGTTTCGATGCTATCGTTGGTGCAAAAGGTAATGAAAACAAAATTAAGGGTCGCGCTAATCCATATGGATTTAGACAAGCGATTGTTCCTGCTCTTCTTCATGGAAGATTTAATAAAACCACTGTCTATGCGGATGGTAAAGATTTAAACGGCAAAAAACTCTTATTATCATCTGTGGCCCAAGGTAAGTTTGTCGGTGGAGAATATCAAGCTTCTCCAAAAAGTGACAACACTGATGGCTTAATGGATGTAATCGTCGTTAAAACGATGAGTTTATTCCGTTTATTAATTCAATTATTTGGAAAATATCATGATGGCAAACACCTCGATGATCCAAAGATTCGTAAATGGCTTTACTACGCTCGCGCAAAAGAAGTTGAAATTAAAGCTCCAGAAGATATCGACATCTGTGTTGATGGCGAAATGATTAGAGGTAAAGAGTTCAAAGTAACTTGTTTACCAGGCGCGATTAAATTCGTCGTCCCTGAGGAATAAAAATGTTTTTCGAATTCATCGTTTTAGGTTTATCAGTCGCGAATGCGGTTATAGCCCCTCTCACATATTGGAAGATATATAACTGGTGGGATTTCTATATTCCTATCGTCATTTTCATCGCCACTTATATTATCGCTTTACTCTTAGAATTATTATTCTTACAAATCATGGGTATGGCGCTTAAATATGCCCATAAAACGATGCCAAATAATAAGATTATCACACATCGTGCGAGATTCTTCCTTAGAAGTGGCTTACAGTTAATTCTCTTCCACTGCAATGTATGGACAAAAACTAAAGGTTTAGCGAAGCTTCCTAAAAACGAAAGATTCTTATTAGTCTGTAACCATCGTTCCAACTTCGACCCAATGATTTCTATCGTCGAACTCATGAAATATGAAGTTGATTTCATCACTAAAGATGACAATATGAAAATCCCTGTCGGCGGCAACTATTTAAAAACTCTTAACTTCTTACCTGTCGATAGAAGCGATCCAATGCAAAGCTTACAAATGATGAACAAAGCTGCGGAACTCATCGAAAATGACGTCTGCTCCATCGGAGTCTATCCAGAAGGCACTAGAGGTCATACTGAAAAGATGCTCCCATTCCACGAAGGTGTTTTCAACATTGCATTAAGAGCCCAATGCCCTATTGTTATCGTCACTGTGAAAAACACTGACAAGGTCAAAAAGAACGCCCCATTCAAACGTACCAAAGTCAATCACGATATCGTCACTGTTCTTCCTTATGAAGAATTTGAAGGCAAGACTGCGAAAGCTGTTGCCGACTTAGTAAGAGATATCATGGAGAATAACTTAAGAAGGTACGAACAACATGAATAAGGTATATACAAAAGATATTTTAAATAGAGTTTTTAAAGACGGACATAAAATCGTTTCTCGTTTATATGGAGGGATGATGAATGTTTCTTATCTCGTTGAAGATAACTACGCTCGTAAATATATCATGTATATACCAAATGGTAAGGCTAATAAGCTCGTCAATCGTGAACACGAATTAGCAAACCAAAAAATCGCATATGACCTCGGTATTACTAGTCGCAATGTCTATTTCGACACATACCGTGGAATTAAAATAAATGGCTTTATCGACGGAGTTTCATTAGATAAATATGAAGGGCCAATCGATTATCAAAAAGTGGCAGATTTGCTACATATTTTGCATTCTTCTAAACAGTTATGCCCAAATGACTATAATCCTTTGCAAAGGTTCTTTAATTACGAAAAGAAAGCCCTTTCATTTCAACCTTTAAGCGTTAGATATTATAAATCACGCGACTTCTTTTATACCTATGTTCCATATCTAGAAGAACATTATGAAAAAGTTACCTGTCATAACGACGCGCAGAGAAGTAATTTCATCGTCGGAGATAATGGGGAATATAAACTCATTGATTTTGAATTCGCCGGTAACAATGATCCAATCTATGATATTGCAACATTTGGCAATGGTTCAGTTGATGAAGGCGAACAGTTATTAAAAACATATTTTGTTAATCCTGGCGAAGAGCAATATAAGAAATATTACTTATGGAGAATGTTTGTCTCTCTCCAGTGGTTCTTAGTCGCTATCGCTAAACATTATCAAAAAGAGGGAAAGAATACTGGCTTTAATTTTATGAATGTTGCCGAATATTTCTTGCTCAACTGCGAAGAAGCAAAAAGACGCTTTGAGCGTCTCTTCCTTAAATAATAAATACTGTTAATTATTAATTGAATTCAACATCACGGCGGATGATAGAAACAAGCATTGCTGCTTCATCATCGCCTTTTTTAGATGCGATGAGATAATAACGTAATGCTTTCTCAACATCTTTGTCAGTGCCTAAACCTTTTAAATAAGCTTCACCGACTCTTTTAGTAGCTTCAAGATGTCCTTTCTTAGAAGCGAATTCAAACGCCTTTAACGCTTCTTGTAAGTCTTCATCAGTGCCTTTACCTTGGCTCAAGCGTTCCCCGCATTCAAATGCACAGTTTTCATCATGCGTATAATAATAGGCATAACGATAATATTTAGTCGCTTTTTCTTCATCTCTAAGGATGCCTTTAACCCCTTCAGAATAGATTTTCGCAAGTGGTGAGGCAGCATCATAATTCTTATTCGCGATTGCTTTTTCGTAATATTCAACTGCTTTAGCAGGATCTTTTTTACAGCCAAGCCCTTCAAGGAGCATATCACCAGTTCTTTTAAGACCTTCTGGTTCTTCTTGTCTCGCTGCTTCTTGATACCAGTGGAAAGCACGAGATAAATTCTTTCTAAAACCATTACCATTATAATAATGGTTACCCACGACTACTTGCGCGCGTTTATCGCCTTCTTGGGCTCTTCTCACTAAATAGCTAATCGCTTCTTTATAATCAGGCTGGACGCCGTCTCCGTATACATAACAGTGGGTGACGAGTTCTGCCGCTTCTGTATTACCTAAATCTGCGGCTTTACGGTAGAACTTAAAAGCAGTCGCATGGTCGATTGGAACTCCGATACCGTCATAATAACAATCTCCGAGCATCTTTGCCGCGAACATATGGCCTCTTTCAGTCGCTTCTTGTAAGTAGAAGTTTGCACGAATGATATCTTTATTAACACCGATACCATCGAAATATGCTTTACCTAAATTGTACTGGGCTTCCATATATCCTTCGTCAGCGTATTTCTTTAATATCTCAACACCCTTAACAGGATCAGCTTCACAGCCCACTCCATAAAGAAGGCAGTATCCGTAGTTGATTGAACCACGGACATAACCACTATCGTGACAGAATTTAAATCTCGCACAGCCGTTTTCATCATTTCTAACGATATTCCCACGACCCATTAATTCAATCTCACCTAAATGGTTAATCGCTGGGATATATCCTTTTTCAGCAGCTTGAAGTAAATAATCATTTGAGATGTTATAATCGCGGTCAACGCCATCTCCTCTTTCAAATAATGTGCAGAGCATAAAACAAGCAGAGGCATAACCTTTAATCGCAGATTCGCGGAGATAATCTAAAGTCTTGTTTAAATCCTTCTCATAAATGTAGCCAGTGTAATATAAATGGGCTAAATAATAGAGAAATGCAGGGTTTTTATCATATTTATGCGATTCGATAATCTTTAAAATATCTTTTTCTTTGTTCGCTTTTTCTAAAGACATCAATGTTTGGAGAATATTCTTTTCTGCCATAATTATTTACCTTCTAGATTTTTAAGTCGTTTGACCCAAACAATCTCTTTCTGGTCTTTTCTAGTGTATAACATATAAACGCTATCACATACTGAGCAACGATAATTATTGTTTACATTATCGACATGTCCACCACAAACAGGGCAGAAATGCGAATATGTAAATTGATTTGCTGGGAGAACTAATAAGACATTTTCAATCATGTTCTTTAAGTTCGCATCAAAAGGATTAACTAAAGGAGAAGAGACGATGACATTATTATCTTGCGCTCCCTTAATGCTAGTGATGACAAATCCGTTATCGTAACCTTTATTAATACGCGAAGCAACTTTTTTATTAGAATAAGATATCGCTTCTTCTTTGGAAGTAATTTCTTTGCTTAAAGATGGGAGTAAGTCGATAGAGATTTTAGAGACCTTCTTAAACTTCTCTTTGCTCTCATCATTATTTTCAATAATTAAATCGATATGATCATCGTTTTCAGTGACGATATTGATAAGGAAATTATTTCTCGTTAATTTTAAATTTTTCACTCTAATCAAATAGTCTTTATTATCAAATTCAGGACTATTTCCACTAAGAGAGAAACCACTATTATCGAGAGTTAATAATAGATTTAATAAAACATAATTATGATAATCTAAATCTCTAATTGGTTCTGGAATATCTTGATGGATAGTTTTAATCTCTTCTAAGCGTTTATAGAAGTCATAGCATTCTCCGTATAATGGGTCATTCGCAATCACCCCATTGATACAAACGCATTCTTCATTAAAAGCGACTTCATTTTTAAGGCAGTTATAATAATTTGTCTCCATTAAATTGCCTAATGCTTCTCTTGCTTGTAGAATTTTTCTTTCTTCTTTAATAAATGTTTTGCTACTAGAAGAGAGAATATTTACATCTTTTAATCTCGCGACATCGTTAAATGGAATATGGTGAGCGATATAATAATCGCTTAATCTTTTTGTTGAAGCAGCAAGATTAGAACTAGTAACCGCTAATAAAGAGGCGATTTGATCGATAAGGAAGACGATATATCGATCCTCAAAGGTGTTATAAACACTGCTAGAAAAATATTCTGGATCAATATTTGGATTAACATTATTAACAATGGTTTTAATCTTTTCAATAATCGCTTCCACTTCGTTGACCCATGGTAAATCTAAAACGCTATCGTCGATTAACAATGACGACTTTTTCTTTTTCCCATAATTGAGCAAAGTAAGGTAATCAAATCTGCTTCCTAAATCATCAGTAAGTTGTTCGTTAAAATTCTTAAAATAATTCGCTAATTGGTTATTCATAATTGTGTTTTCGTTAAATTAATTTTACTTTAGAAAAGTAATTATCACAAAAGAAATTTACTATTTTATTAATAAAAGGATAATAGCAAAGCAAATCCACTATTTATTTATAACCTACATATAATATACTATTAACTTATTTTTGAATAATGTTTTATTTAAATAAATAAAATAGAGTATAATGGATTTAATAACGGAGGTATTAAAAATGAAAACTTTATATGAAAAGCATAAGTGGATGCAAATCGTCTTCGGCGCTTTATTTCTTGTCGCTGGTATTTTAGTGATTATCTTTTCACTTAACTGGCCAGAAAATATCGCTAAAGCATTATCTGTTATCTTAGCCATCTCATTATTTTTATTCGGAGCATCTTGCATTTTCTCCGGTGTTTTCGCGTTAAAAAATAAATATTTTGATCCCGCATTTATCTACGGTGACCTTGCGATTGCCATCGGCGTTGTGCTCTGTGTTCACAATCTCATGATCGGTGATTTCATCGTCTTATTCGCTGGAACTATCTTAGTCACTATCGGTGTCGTCTTCCTCGGAGAAGCGGTCGCGATGATTTTCTTTAAAAGACCAAAACCATCAATTGTCGCTTTCTTCTTATTAGGTGCGATTTTCTTAACTCTTGGTGTCTTATCCTACGTTTATAACGGAGAAGCTCAAACTATTATTTATATCGCCACCGGTGCGATTATGGCGCTCGTCGGATTTGTGCAAATCATCTTCGGTATCGTCGCTACTATCAAAGCGAAAAAGATTGCCAATGATATCGCTAGCCAAAATCCAGTAGTTACTGATAATAACGAAAACGATAATTCACAAGTTATCGACGTCCAACCAACTGACGATAACCATAACGGCAACGCCGACGCTTAATAATTAATATTATTACTATTTAGACGCTTGTTCATTCAGGCGTCTTTTTTTATTGATTAAGAAACATATTAAGAAAACCACTCCTCCACCGAGGAAGAAGCCAGAGAAGTTAATTAACATGTCATTAAAGGCAAAACCTCTATTCTTGGCTAATAACTGGACAAATTCGCTTAAAGCCGCTAATAAGGCTCCTAATAATAAATATATAATAAGGAATAAGTTGGTCTTATAGATGTTTTTATATTTAAGAGAATAATAAATGGCCAATGTGGTTAATACCCCATTAACAACATATAAAGAGAAATGTCCGACGAGCTTCCTCACGATATGATGGAAATTATCATCGGGAACGATATTAAAGATCTTCGCGATGATATCAGCGATAAAGCTGCTTTGCTGTGCGCTACTACTGCCAGACATCGCTGCTTCGACAATGATAAAAGCGTTGATTCCAACAGCAAGAATTATAAAGATAATCATCAAGATAAATGTCTTCTTATTATTCATTCAACTTTAATTATAACAAAAAACCACTCATGACGAGTGGAATTTGTCTAGATGGTGATCCCTAAAGGATTCGAACCTTTGACCCACTGATTAAGAGTCAGTTGCTCTACCAGCTGAGCTAAGGGACCAGTAGCGAATATTATTTTATATAATTATGCCTCATTACACAAGATATTATTTTTTATTTTATAAAATAAAAAGGGCCTCGTTAGAGACCCTAGTTAGTTAATTAATGAATCACTAATTATTTAATGATTTCGTTAACTGTACCAGCACCGACTGTTCTGCCGCCTTCACGGATGGAGAATTTAGTACCTTTTTCGATAGCGATTGGGTGAATTAATTCAACAGTGAGTTCGACGTTGTCGCCTGGCATAACCATTTCAGTTCCGGCCGGAAGAGTAATGACACCAGTGACGTCAGTAGTACGGAAGTAGAATTGTGGACGGTAGTTGCTTAAGAACGCAGTGTGACGGCCACCTTCTTCTTTAGTTAAAACGTAGACGGAAGCTTTGAATTTAGTGTGTGGAGTAACAGAGCCTGGTTTGGCTAAGACTTGACCACGTTGGACTTCGTCACGGTTGATACCACGGAGTAAGACACCAACGTTATCACCAGCGACAGCTTCGTCGATTAATTTACGGAATGTTTCAAGACCAGTAATGACAGTGGATTTTGTTTCTTTGATACCAACGATTTCCACAGTATCACCGATTTTTGCACTACCTCTTTCAACACGGCCAGTAACAACAGTACCACGACCAGAGATAGTCATAACGTCTTCGATAGCGAGTAAGAATGGTTTATCAACATCACGAACTGGATCTGGGATATAGGTATCGACAGCATTCATTAATTCCATGATAGCGGCTTCTGCTTTTGGATCGCCATCGAGGGCTAAACGAGCAGAACCTCTGATAACTGGGACTTCATCGCCTGGGAAGCCATAGTTATTTAATAAGTCACGGACGTCCATTTCGACTAAGTCTAATAATTCTGGATCGTCAACTAAGTCAGTCTTGTTGATGAAGACGACGATGTAAGGAACACCAACTTGACGAGCAAGTAAGACGTGTTCACGAGTTTGTGGCATAACACCATCAGTACCGGCAACAACGAGGATAGCACCATCCATTTGAGCAGCACCAGTGATCATGTTTTTAACATAGTCAGCGTGGCCTGGGCAGTCGACGTGTGCGTAATGTCTCTTGGCAGTTGAGTATTCGATGTGGGCAGTGTTAATTGTAATACCACGTGCTTTTTCTTCTGGTGCAGAGTCGATTTGAGCATAATCAGTTTTGACAGCTCCACCATTTTTTGCTAAGACAGCAGTAATCGCAGCAGTTAAAGTAGTTTTACCATGGTCAACGTGGCCAATAGTACCAATGTTAACGTGCTTTTTACTTCTATCAAATTTTTCTTTTGCCATTGATTGAATCTCCTTTCAGTAATCAAATTTCGTATTCAACGATACAATAATATAGCAAACTTTATTTATAATCAACACTTAAGTGTTAATTAACATTAGTGAGCAACGCCCGCTTTTTTCACGATTTCTTCTTGGACAAAGCGTGGGCATTCACCATAATGGTCAAATTGCATCACGTAGTTACCTCTACCTTGAGTCATACTACGTAAGTCAGTGACGTAACCGAACATCTCAGCAAGTGGTACTTCCGCTTCGATGATCTTGGCGTTACCTCTTTGAGATTCGCCAGTGGTTTGACCTCTACGTCTAGCGATATCACCTAAGACATCACCATAATATTGTTCTGGAACTGTAACTTCGATCTTCATGATTGGTTCAAGAATGACTGGGTTACATTTCTTGGCGGCTTCTTTAAGAGCTAAGGAAGCAGCGACTTTATAGGCGGCTTCAGAAGAGTCGACATCATGGTAAGAACCATCGAATAATGTGGCTTTGATATCCATGACTTTGAATCCCGCGATCATACCTCTATCGAGGGCATCAACTAAACCATCTTGAGTTGGCTTGATATATTCTTTTGGAACAGCACCACCAACGATAGCGTCGACGAATTCAAATCCTTTGCCTGGGTTTGGTTCAAATCTGATCCAAACGTGACCGTATTGACCACGACCACCGGATTGACGAATGTATTTACCTTCACATTCCGCGGAGGATTTGATTGTTTCACGGTATTCGACTTGAGGAGCACCAACGTTGACTTGAACGTTGAATTCTCTCTTCATACGGTCGACGATGATGTCTAAGTGTAATTCACCGACACCAGCGATGATAGTTTGACCAGTTTCTGGGTTAGTTCTAACACGGAAAGTTGGATCTTCTTCGGCTAATTTACTAAGAGCGATGGACATCTTTTCTTGGTCGGCTTTAGTCTTTGGTTCAACCGCTTCTTCAATAACTGGATCTGGGAATTCCATCTTCTCTAAGATGACAGGACTCTTTTCATCACATAATGTGTCACCAGTAGTCGTATTCTTTAAGCCGACAACCGCGCCGATATCACCAGCGTGTAATTCTTCAACTTCTTGACGGTGGTTGGAATGCATTAAGACTAAACGTCCAATTCTTTCCTTTGTGCCTTTTGTGGAGTTGAGGACATAGCTACCAGCCTTTAATGTACCAGAGTAAACTCTGACATAGGCTAATCTACCGATGAATGGGTCAGTCGCAATCTTGAAGGCTAAAACGCCTAAGTTTGCATTATCATCTGGTTGACAGACTACTTCATTTCCATCTTCATCAACACCTTTAGCAGGTGGAATATCAAGTGGGCTTGGTAAGTAATCGATAACGCCGTCTAATAATAATTGAATGTTCTTATTCTTATAAGCAGATCCGCAGAAGACTGGGTGGAATTCACCAGTTAAGACAGCTTTACGAATCGCGGCCTTTGTAGTTTCGACATCTGGCTCTTGTCCTTCTAAGACCATCATTAAGATATCTTCATCAAAGTTCGCTAATGCTTCGAATAATTTTGTTCTTAATTCTTTCACTTTATCAGCATATTCCGCTGGGACTTCACCTTCGATTGGATCTTGGTGAGTATCACTAGTGTAAACATAAGATTTTTGTTTGATGATATCGATACATCCTTTTAATGAGGATTCGATACCAATTGGGTATTGGACAGCTGCAGCGTTCGCGCCTAAACGTTCATGTAATGAACGGACACACATTTCGAAGTCGGCACCAATCGCGTCTAATTTGTTGACGAAGACGATTCTAGGAACACCATACTTGGAACCTTGTCTCCAAACAGTTTCAGTTTGTGGTTCAACACCGTTTTTACCGTCTAAGACAGTAACTGCACCATCGAGAACACGGAGGGATCTTTCAACTTCAACAGTGAAGTCGACGTGCCCTGGAGTGTCGATGATGTTGACTCTGTTTCCCTTCCAGAAAGCAGTAGTCGCGGCAGAAGTAATAGTAATACCTCTTTCTTGTTCTTGGGCCATCCAGTCCATTGTGGCGGCACCTTCGTGAACTTCACCGATCTTATGAATCTTACCAGTGAAGTATAAGATACGTTCAGTAGTTGTAGTCTTACCGGCATCGATGTGAGCCATGATACCAATATTTCTTGTGTGGGCTAAATCATATTCTCTTGCCATATATGGTCCACCCTCCAATTACCAACGGTAATGAGCGTAAGCCTTGTTGGCTTCAGCCATCTTGTGAACTTCGTCTCTTCTTTTAACAGAAGCGCCAGTTCCGTTTGCAGCATCGATGATTTCCGCTGCTAATCTTTCTTCCATGCTCTTTTCGCTTCTGAGTCTGGAATAGTTGACTAACCATCTGAGTCCTAAAGTGACTTTTCTCTCTGGAGTAACTTCCACTGGGACTTGGTAGTTAGCTGCGCCAATACGACGAACTTTTAATTCGACTTCTGGCATGATGTTGTTAAGAGCAGTCGCGAAGACATCCATCGCTGGTTGGCTAGTTTTGTCTTCAATGTTCTTAAAGGCGGTATAGAGAATCTTTTGGGCAGTTCCCTTTTTACCGTCGATCATGATTTTGTTGACTAAACGAGTGACTAACTTACTGTTATAGATTGGATCTGGCAAGACATCACGTTTAGCGACTTTTCCTTTTCTAGGCATCGTTGATTCTCCTTTCCTTATTTTTTCTCTTTTGGTTTCTTAGAACCATAGAGGGAACGACCTTGACGGCGTTTTTCAATACCGGCACAGTCTAATGTACCTCTAATGATGTGATAACGCACACCTGGGAGGTCCTTAACACGGCCACCTCTGATAAGAACTGTACTGTGTTCTTGTAAGTTGTGTCCTTCACCACCGATATAGGCAGTGACTTCATAACCATTGCTTAAACGCACACGAGCGTATTTTCTTAAAGCTGAGTTAGGTTTCTTTGGAGTCATGGTACCGACACGAGTACACACTCCTCTTTTTTGGGCGGAAGGTTGATTAGCTTCTTTTTTCTTTAAAGAGTTCCATCTCTTACCAAGAGCTGGGGCTTTTGATTTTTCAAAGCCTGTTTTTCTTCCTTCACGAACCAATTGGTTAATTGTAGGCATGTAAATGCTCCTTTCAACTGATTAATGGTGTATTTTCCACAGTACCGGTTGTATCATCATTTCCTTTAAAAAATGGACCAATCGGTCATGCGGAGTCATTTCTAACACACGCTTATATAATATATAGGATAATAAAAAAGAACTACAAGAAGAATTTTCAAAAAGTGTATTTTTACTAACTTGAAATATTAAATTCCGTTTTAAGAAATTGTTTTTATATTTACTGATTTTAGTCCTTCAAAATAAACTGTTTATGTTAGATGTTTCCTTCAAAAGGAGGTGCTAAAAATGAAGAATGGACATTTAACAAAGAATCAAAGAGAAAGAATTGAAGAAGGTATTAGAAAAGGTGAAAAACTAATTGATATTGCTTAGCAATCTCTAAAGATCTGACGACGATATCTAAAGAGGTTAGAAGGCAACGAACAATCACTAAATCGTCAAATGGAAACTTCACAATTACAATGAATAGATGCTATGAATGTGCTATTAAAATGGAATGCCATCAAATGCTTGTTTGTAAATCTTTGAGATGTCACCGCTACTGTAAAACACGTTCTTTGAAAAATGAATATTTGAAAAAACCAGAAATAAACATCTGGTTTTGTTAATGATACTTTGTTTTATTTAGTAATTACGCGGGCCTTTTATATTTCCATCATCATCGAGACAAGAGTCTGTATCTACTACTTTAATTTCTTTGCTCTTTACCTGTTGTGCAACTGCTGAATGCCTATCACTAGCATTCTTATACAAAACAACCAACAGCACATAGACAAATAATAAAACGAGAGTAAAAATAAGGTTTATCGACCAAAACCAGGTTGCCAATAAATCAATTCTAGATAATTGAGCAATACCTCTATTTGCCAAAGGAATCAATTGCAATGCAAAAGTATAATAAAGTGATAACACACTAAAATAATGGTTGTAAAAGCCAAGTACTACCGATATAAAAACCACAATTAATGCGATAGAAACTATTGATTTGCTAATAATGTATGTCACCAAATCTCCATTGCTTACAAATTCTAAAACATGATTAACAGCAAATAAAATAGGGATAATCACAGATAATGTAATAGTAAATACTAATAATAAAACTAAAAATACGTTACGACTTTTCATAATTATTCACCTATTTTGGTTCCACACTCAGGACAAAAATTTGTTCCACTTGTTATTTTAGTTTTGCATTTCGGGCAAACTATATCCAATAAACTAAATCCACACTCAGGACAAAATTTATTATCAGCTAGCACTTGAGACTTGCATTTCGGGCATTTTTTAGTCTCTTTTGCATCACCACGTTGAACATTATTTCCAGATATAGTAGGATTAGTGTTTCCATTAATCACATTAGGGGCTTGACCCATCATCATCATTCCTGCACCTAGGCCAAAACCAGCACCCATCATTTGTCCAACACTGCCTTGGTTATTGGCGCCATCTTTCATAATATCGAGTTGACGTTGTTGAACACCCCTTGCATAAGAAATATCGTCAAGCGTGCCTTGCATTAACGCACGTTGCCTTTCCTTTCGGGCCTCATTATAAGCATCTAAATCTTTAGGATCAACAGCAATAATTGTTGTCATTGTTTGAATTTCAAGACCAAAACGTTGTTCTAACTCCTGAGTTAAGGCCACCTTAATATCGCTATTACAAATATCACCGAGCGATTGGACATCATGAATAGCAACACCATGTTTGTTCACATATTTATTTAAGAATGATGTAGCCATTCCATTAAAGAAGCTTTTTACCTTTTCTTCAAGAAAATTCCAATATACAAATTCTCCATAGGCAAGCGATCCTAAAATCCATTCATAGAAAAATTGATAGTGCTTAACGCGCAAGAAAAATTCGCCTCTTGCTCCGAATTTAAAAGTAACATCGCCATCTTCTTTATAAGGGCTTTTTGCTGTTATTGGTCCAGCGCCCCACAAAAACTTATGAACAGATGTTCGATTTATGTAGTAAAAATCCATATTAAATGGATTTTTACCGCCAAATAACCTCCTTACTTGTCCACTTATAAATGGAAAATTTTCTGTTGATAAAACAACTGATCCGTTTTCAAAAATATGAACTATTTTTCCGCCATGAACCGCAATGCAAATAGTGCCTGGTGGGACTTCCATGATACTGCCAATATTGAAAGTGTTTCCTGGAAATTTTACCGCTAGCCATTCTTTATTGTGATTCGGCTCAATCGGACAACTTATTTTTGAATAAATACTACCTTTCATACTCATCGTCTCCTTTCTATGGCCAATCTTCGCCTTCTTGGCCATTGCATCTTTTTAGCCTTCCAATTGTTTTAATTAATCCAATAATGAGGCCGTATTTTTCAATCGCATATATCGCATAAAAAGAACAAGTAGGGTGTAGATGACATCTTTCTCTTGTCTCATCTTTAGCAAACCTTTGATATAAATAAATAGCAAAAATGGCTATTCTTCCAGAGTTGAGAAGCAGGTAAAGAATCAAGAAAGAGAAAGATACGATAAAGTATATGTTCCACTCTAGTTTGAAACCTATATTTACCGAGATTAAATATAAAAACGAATCAATTAACGCCAAAAGAACAAAGGGCATTAATATTTGAAGCGTTATCCAATATGGATACAACCTAGGTTTTGGGTAGTGTGATTTTGCTTCTAATATTTCTTCTTTTGACACAAAAGCAACAACTGGAACCCATCGATTATTTCCAGAGTAATATAGAGGTTTGCCTTCGTTATTATAAAGAACTACTTTTTCTTTCTCTGATTCCGACATCAAAGAAAGAGGTTTTTTGCCTCCTTCGTAAATGTCATCATCTACTTCAGGCATAGATTATGCCTTCTTTTCTCTTAATTTCGCTTTAACAGCTCTTATTCTGCTTTCGAAATCAGCATTATCTTTTGGATAAACACCACATACAAACGATTCACCAGGAACAACAATCTTTAAATCAGTTGAACTATCTGTCCCTTTTACTACTTTAGTGCCAACACATCCTTTTTGGATGTCGGTTGTTTCCCTATTATCTTCAATGGTTGTGATATTAGTGACATCTTTATAGAAGTACTCTTCTGCTCTTTCTTTAAGAGAATTTGATAACATATCAAATACCAAATTATAGACATAAATTTGCTTATCGGAAAAATACAAAACAGTAACTTCGTATTTGCTGCTTAATCCACCTGGACCAATTAAGTAATTTCCTTCATAGTCGTAACCATAAATGTCGACGGGTTTAATTTCACTTACTTCCTCCGCATCAACACCAAATTTTTTGAGGCCACGTTGGATTGGGTTAAAACTTTTTGCTTTTGCTCTAACCTTTGCATGGTATTCTTCAGCACTCATTGGTTTTTTAAAACAACCAAGATCTGCGGCACCAAAGTACTTAACTACCAATTCCTTTTGTTCCCCTTTAAGGCCGTTCTTTTTGATGTAATTTTTACTTTTTCCTTTTTCTAATACAATTCCTGCCATAAAACTCTCCTTTCATTTTTATCTTTAAACCTTAAGTTTATAGCCTTATTTCGTCTGGGCATGAAACACCAAGCATTTCATACATAACATCTATATCGTGTCGTGATATACCAATACTTACTGCTTTGTCAAAATATTGACGATAATTCGGACTAACATTAAAACTTTTTCGATAATGATAGTCGTATCTTAGATATGCTAAAAAATAATAATAGATTCCGCGCGGTTCTATCTCGATTGCAATATTAATCAGTCTTTCTGCTTCATTGATTGTTGGGCGCATATTTAAAAATGCTTTTTTGCCACATAACTTAGAGATAGATGCGGCAAAAAATAATTCACTATTTTCAAAGTTTGACTCTATTGCTTTGTCAAAATGAATATTCGCTTTGTCATACATTTTTAATTTTAAAAAAATGAATGCCAGAGATATTTCATTGTTGTTTTGATTGCCTTTGCCAGCGCTGATATTTCGATTGTAACTACTTTGGTATTTGTTCAATTCAAGATTTGATAGAGCTCGTACATCTTTAAAAGAAGTCACCACAATTGGTTTACCACAAAAAGGACATTCCTTCATTTCCTGCGAGACAGGGGCTTGACAAGCAGGACAATTAACACTAAGCACTTCCATACTTCTATCAACCTATTTTTTTGTTTCTTATAAAAAATATACCCCCCCCCCCGAGGCTTTTTGTCAAGAACCTTATATTCTTGAGTTCCCGGATTTTTGAAAGAGGTTGATAAAATTATCAATTAAACAGTTTAAAAAAGCTATAAAATTGGCATTTTTAGCTGAAAATATGCCTTATATC